>CAZFTD010000067.1:0-16870 GCA_964521525.1 uncultured Marinilabiliaceae bacterium
GAATTTTCATCCGGGGGGTGTGTTCAACGAATCATGCTCGTTTCATAACTGAATTATTTATTCGTACCGTTGCAATTCACCTTTCCGATAAGAAAAGGGTTTATAATTAAAACTTTACTGTTTTACAAATCAACAAGTTAGCTTAATATTTAGAACTAAAAGTCTTCTGCCTTTTAACTGGTGACTTGTGACCAGCAACCAAACGTGAGCATTACTCGTTTTTTAGGTCTCCCAGAGGATAAAATGGAAACATATTGGCTTCCATCCATTTGTTCGATTCCACCGGTGTCATTTTCCAACCAGAGTTGCAGGTAGAAACAACTTCAATAAATGAAGTTCCCTTCTTTTGCTTCTGGTTTTCGAAGGCTTTAATTAATGCCTTTTTGGTTTTGCGAACAGCTGCTGCCGTATGAACAGCCTGCCGGGTTACATAACAAGTGCCTGGCAACGTTGCAACGATGTCAGTCATTTTCAATGGATTTCCATCACGCTGTACATCACGGCCAAACGGACAAGTAGAAGCCTTCATGCCCTGCAATGTTGTTGGCGCCATCTGACCGCCTGTCATACCATAAATACCATTATTGATAAAAACCATAACAATATTCTCACCCCTATTGCAGGCATGAATGGTTTCGGCAGTGCCAATGGCAGCACAGTCGCCATCACCCTGATAAGTAAAAACATATTTTTCGGGTAATAATCGTTTTATACCGGTACCTACAGCAGGCGCCCTACCATGAGCAGCCTCGTGCCAATCCACTTCAATATAATTGTACATTAATACTGAACATCCAACCGGAGCCACACCAATCACATCCTCTTGTATGCCAAGCTCTTCAATCACTTCGGCTATAATTTTATTTACAACACCATGACTACAACCCGGGCAATAGTGCATAGGTCTATTGGTAAGCAAACTGCTTTTTGAATAGACCAGATTTTCAGGTTTGATTATATCTTTAATATCGATTGCCATACCATTATCCTCCAATTATTTTTTTCTCCAAAGCATCAACCACTTCTTCGGGTGAGTGAATAACACCGCCATATCGGCCAAAATGTTCAACTTTAACCTTGCAACCTACCGCAAGTTTCACATCTTCTACCATTTGTCCGGCACTCATTTCAACCGATAAAATACCTTTTAAGCGGCTTGATAGCTCTGCAATTTTTTCAGATGGGAACGGGAACAAGGTGATGGGGCGTAATAATCCCACTTTAATGCCCTTGCCGCGTAAAATCTGAACCGATTTCTGGCAAATTCGGGCACTGGAACCATAAGCAACAAACAAATAGTCGGCATCGTCGCACTGAAACTCTTCAAACCGAACCTCCTCTTTTTCCATTTGCTGGTACTTTTTTTGAAGTTTATGATTAAATACCTCAAAAGCATTAGCATCCAGCTCCACCGAAGTAATGATGTTGCGTTCGCGCGATTTAGGTTTACCTGTTGTGGCCCAGGGGTGCAGTTGAGCGATTTCCTCGCTGGTCCATCGGGGTTTGTATGGTTTCATTTCCACTTTTTCCATCATCTGGCCAATCATTCCATCACTTAATATCATGGCCGGATTTCGGTATTTGAAAGCTAAATCAAATGCAAGTTCAACAAAATCGGCCATTTCCTGCACCGACGATGGGGCCAGTACAATCAGTTTATAATCGCCGTGACCTCCACCTTTAACAGCTTGAAAGTAATCAGACTGAGCTGGTTGTATGGTTCCAAGTCCTGGTCCTCCCCTTACTACGTTAACCACTACGCAGGGCAATTCGGCGCCTGCCAGATAAGTTAAACCTTCCTGCATCAGACTGATGCCGGGACTGGAAGAGGATGTCATTACCTTTTTACCGCATCCTGCACCGCCATACAACATATTAATGGAAGCTATTTCGCTTTCGGCTTGTAAAACTACCATCCCGGTTGTTTCCCAAGGCTTAAGTGCCATAAGTGTTTCCATTACTTCCGATTGTGGTGTGATTGGATAGCCAAAATAGCCATCGGCACCACAACGTATAGCAGCTTCGGCAATTGCTTCATTGCCTTTCATTAACCTGATTTCTCTCATTGCCTTGAATTTATTTTCCTGGTTAACTCTCCTGTGTAAATATTCAGGAGTTGGACATTTTTATGCAAAAAATGTATTATACCGTTTCTTCAACTTTCATTTTGTAAACGGTTATGCAACTATCGGGACAAACCATTGCGCAATTGGCACAACCAATGCAGGCTTCCGGATTAAACATGTAAGCAAAATTGTAACCTTTTCCATTCACCTCATCGGCCAAACGGATTACATCGGTGGGACAAGCCTCAACACACAGTGAACATCCTTTACATGTTACAGTGTCCACAACAATTGCGCCTCTAATTTTTGCCATATCTGTAGAATTTTTACAAAAAGAACATGATTACGAATTTAACTATAATCTATTACACTGCCATATTTTCCATGTCTAAACACCCTGAAAAAATTGAATAAACCAAAGGTTTCAGTTTTTAACAACAAAGTATTTCAGCCAGTTATAAATCTAATTTTTATGCATTCTATATTTCAACAAACTCAAAATTCTCCTTTTAATTTAACGACAGTTAGAAGCTGCTTAAGTTTTACATTGATGTTTTAACTAAGATGAATAGATTTGAAGTTTACGGAATCCCGAGAATCGGGATAAGATTACTCGATGGATAGATAAGAGAGGAAGGATGATAAGACTTCTTTAAATCTGATATGTCTTCTCTATCTATCTTATCCCGATTAACCGGGACTTTGCCATACTTTGCATCTAACCATCTTATATCTGAATCTATTCAGTTACTTAAAATACTTAATGGTGCATCTTAAACAGTTTTAAGCGTTCTTCCAAATCGGGAAAACGGTCGCCCGAAGTTTGAGAAACGCAAATTCGTAAACCTTCAGTATGCGAACTTCCGGTTGTATCGAGTGTAATGGCACTGATGCCATAACGCAGCAACTCTCCTAAAAGAGTTTCTCCGGTCATTCCCGGATAACATATGGTGAAATAAAACCCATCGGCCAGGTCCTCATCAACATCTTTATCATATACCAGGTGAAATCCATTCTCAAGGAACAGGCGTTTCATCACGGCTGCCCTTTGTCCATATTCCTTAACTACCTTCAGAAAGTCAAAAGCACCATCGTTAGAAGCTTTCAGCATGGCAGCCAAACCTGCCTGAGCCGAATGTGCTGTTCCGGCCGAAGCTGTATAAATGGCTTCCTGAAGAATAGCTTGTCCAAACCGGGAAGCATTGAAGATGTTCAATAAATAAGGAAATTCGGAATGATATAATTTATTGGATAGCAGCAAGGATCCAATGCGCTGTCCGGCGTAGCTAAACACCTTGGAACTGGAAAACAACAAAGCGTAATTATCGGTATAATGGGCTACTGTAGCCTGATAAGGCGGCTCTCCCGGTTTGCCAAAATCTTTACGAAAATCCATCCCGAAGTAGGCCAAATCTTCCATAACAATTACGCCATATTTATTGGCCATCTCACCAATAATCTTCAACTCCTCTTCGGTAAAGCATATCCACGCCGGATTATTGGGGTTTGAATACAGAAATGTACTGATGTTTCCTTTCTCTAAATATGATTCCAGTTTGGGTTTTAATTTTTTGCCTCTGAAATCATAAATATCAAAACTTTCGTAATTCATACCCAGCACTACCACTTGTCGTTTTTGAACCGGGAAGCCGGGATCAATAAACAAAGTGGTGTCTTTTCCAGCTTCGCGCCGGTTGGCAACTAAAAACATAATCATTGACGATTGCATGGCTCCAACAGTAGGAATGCAACCTTCGGGGTTTATTTCTACGTTCAGGAAAAGTTTTGCAAATCTCGATAGTTCGTACTTTAAAGCTTGAATGCCTTCAATGGGCGGATAAACTGAAGCTACACCATGTTTCAATGCTTCAATTTCGGCTTCTACCCCAATGCTGGGTGCAGGTAAACCGGGAACACCCATCTCGGTTCGGATAAAATTTATTCCAAATTGTTCCTGAAGTTTATTGGCTAAATGCACAATTTGCCTTATGGTGGCCTGCGCTAATGTTTTAATACCTAGTTCGGCCTTAAGACGCAATATCACTTCATTACTGATGGGAAGCGTATTTACCATTACAGTTGTTTTATATCAGTTTACGTTTGTCGATAACCCTTTGGGCTTTTCCTTCGCTGCGCTCGATGGTTTTAGGTTCAACCAGCTTAACAGTAACCGACAATCCAGTGGTACTCTCAACATGATGCTGAATTTTCATGCGTAAATCCTGTAATTCGCTAATCTTATCTGAGTAAAACCTATCTTCAACCTCAACATGAAGTTCAAGCGTATCTAAATTGTCAACTCGGTCAACTACTAATAAATAATGCGGAGTGGTTTCGTCCATCTCAAGCAACACACTTTCAATTTGTGATGGGAAGAGATTAACACCGCGAATAATCAGCATATCATCACTTCGTCCGGTACACTTATTCATGCGCACTAAGGTGCGGCCACATGCGCAAGTTTCAAAATTTAACCGGGTAAGGTCGCGGGTGCGGTACCTGATTAACGGCAACCCTTCTTTGGTAACTGTTGAAAACACCAACTCCCCTATTTCTCCTTCGGGTAAAACTTCAAGCGTTTCGGGATCTATTATTTCAGGAATGAAATGATCTTCATTGATGTGTAGTCCGCATTGATGTTCGCATTCGAACGATACTCCAGGACCTATAATTTCGCTCAACCCATAAATATCGATGGCTTTAATTTTTAATTTCTTTTCTATCTCCCGGCGCATATTTTCTGTCCAGGGTTCAGCACCAAAAACGCCAATTCTAAGTTTCAGGTTGTCGCGTTGAATTCCGCTTTCTTCAATGGCTTCGGCCAGATAAGCGGCATAAGATGGCGTACAGGCTAAAACAGTTGACCCAAAATCTTCCATTAACTGTAATTGCCGCTTGGTGTTGCCACCAGAAATGGGTATTACGGATGCTCCGATTTTTTCACCACCATAATGCAGACCGAGACCTCCTGTAAATAAGCCATATCCATAGGCAATCTGAATAAAATCATCTTTACCGGCACCGGCTGCGGTAAGTGTACGGGCCATTACTTCCGACCAAACACCAATATCGTGTCGTGAATATCCAACAACTGTTGGCCTGCCGGTAGTACCCGACGAAGCGTGCAGGCGTATTATCTCAGTCATTGGGATGGCAAACAAGCCATATGGGTAATTGTCTCTTAAATCCTGCTTGGTAGTAAAGGGTAATTTCTTTAGGTCGTCGATTGTATTGATATGTTCGGGCCCTAATCCCTTTTGCTGCATCTTTTCACGGTAGTAGGGAACATTGTAGTAAATCCGCTCAACAGTATCGCGCAGTCGCTCTCCCTGAACCTGTCTCATTTGTTCGCGTGGCATTGTTTCAAAATGCCGGTTCCATATTTTTGTCATTGAAAATTCGTTTAACTTGGGTGTTGGTTTGGATAATTAATAAATGGAATAAGGTTTAACAGTTTGCTAATATCTTCTATATTTCATATTTGCTGTTAGTTATGTTCACTCTCTACTTAATTTCAACCTACAAATTAAAGATTTAATAACATCTTGCATCTGAAAATCTGAAAATTTAACAATCAATTGAAGGCTAGAACTTATATAAATCGCTGGCGCTTATAAGCTCCATTTCATTGCGTTGCAGCTCCATGATAGCCTTTGCCACATCATCGCTTCGTAAGGCAATAAAAGATTTTTCGCCCACTGAAAAACCGTACAGATATTCAATACTGATACCGGCATCTGAAAGAATCCTCAATGTTTTTGATAAGGCGCCCGGGGTGTTGGGCGTGGCGAAAGAAATTACCTCACTTACGTTAACCGAGAACAGCTTGCTTTTTAAAACCTCTCTGGCTTTTTCGGGGTCTGAAACTATCATCCGTAAAATACCAAATTCTGAGGTGTCGGCAACACTACAGGCAGATACATTGATATTCTCCTGCCCCAAAACATCAAAAACCTCGTGCAGCCTACCTGATTTGTTCTCAAGAAAAACCGACAATTGTTTAATAATCATAGGATTAGGTTTAATGTTAAAAAACCTTTAAATTACAGTAATTACCCAAGTTATTAGAGTTTAAAAATATGTTTTACAACATAAATTAATGTTCAATAAAAATTCGTGCGTCCACGGCAGTAATGCCGCTGCTGTTACCCAATAAGGGGTTCAGGTCCATTTCCTTAATTTCGGTAGCAAATCGCAGCAGTACCGACAAACGAACAATTAATTCTGCAAATTTTGCCTCATCAATACCTTCTTTTCCCCGGCTCCCTTTAATAATTGAATAAGCTTTCAGGCTGCGAATCATTGAGATTGCCTCGTTAAATGTGAGTGGTGCTAACCCGTAAGCCTGGTCGCCCAATGCCTCCACAAAAATGCCTCCCAAACCACACAATATAACGTGGCCAAAGCGAGGTTCGTATTTGGCTCCAATAAACAATTCCATGCCCTGCTCCATTTTCTGAACCAGTACCGATTTAACGCCTTTAATTCGCTTCATGCGCCTGTATTCAGCAACCAGGTGAACATCGGATTTAATATTCAGGGTTACACCACCCACATCCGACTTATGAACAGGGCCAATTACTTTCATAACAACGGGATAACCAATAGTCTTGGCCAGTTTTAACACACCGCGTTTGGTCGTGGCAGTTCCCTCTTTTACAGTTGGAATTCCGGCCGATTTTAGTAGTTGCTGAACTACCTCGGGTTCCTGAAAACCATTGGCACAGTTATTTATTATTGACCTGGCTGTATCAATATCAATCCCATCCATAAAAAGCGTATCGTCGGCAGGTGGGGGTGTATTGTAAACCTTAGCTAAAGCTTTCCCTAAAACAACCTCATCGGGAAAATTAATATGCCCTTTAGAGAGAAAGAATTCAACCTCTTTTTGAGCACTACTGGTAGATGGAAGAATTGGAAAAACAGGTTTGTTACAGCTCATCATTTTTTCATGAATCATTTCGTAAGCATCAAAAACCTTTGTTAAACCGGTACTTCCAAAAATAACAATCATACCATGGATGTTATCCATTTTTGTGTCGCAATACTCCATTATCTGCCCCAATTGTGCTGGCGTTCCGGTAGCCAAAATATCAATAGGATTTCCGGCAGACGAACCTGGATTTAAAATAGCCAGCAAATCCGCTTGTTGCGACTCCTCTATATTGGGTATCGACAATCCGCCCACCGATAAAGCATCGGTTAGCATCACGCCTGGCCCGCCTGCCTGGGTAATAATAGCCAGATTTTGTCCTTTAAGCTCCTTATACATAAAAACTGATGCCACTGTGGTAAGTTCTTCACGTCCAAAGCAGCGTACTATTCCGGCCTTTCTGAAAAGAGCCTCCACGGCAGAGTCGGCACTGGCCATGGCCCCTGTATGCGATGATGTAGCCCGCTTTCCGGCCTCAGTAACCCCCGACTTAATGGCAGCAATTTTACATCCCTTACGGATTAATGACGAAGCGTGCTTTAATAATTTATCGGGGTCTTTAATATTCTCTACATAAATAAGTTTAATGCGTGAGCTATGTTCGGGGTTAAATGAATTATCCCAATATTCCAATACTTCCTCAATGCCGGTTTGAGCACTGTTGCCAACCGTTATAAGCGACGAAAAGGTAAGGCCCTTTGGCAATGCCGATTCAAGAATAAAAACTGCCGTTGCACCCGACCCGGAAACAAAATCGCAACCTTTGGGGTTAAGCTTGGGAACCGGTGCTGTAAAAACACCATTATAAACAGGCGTAATTACTCCAATGCAATTGGGGCCGATAAGCGAAACATTATATTTTTCAGCAATTTCAACCAATTGCTTTTCCAATTCAAGACCATCTGCCCCCTCTTCACTAAAACCTGCCGATATAACTATAAAAGCCCTTGTTCCCTTTAATCCAAGCTCGTTGGCAACTGACACACATTTGGCAGCCGGTATGGCAAAAATAGCAAGGTCAACAACACCCGGTAACTCATCTACTGTGGCAAATGAAGGCAAGCCCTGAACTTCTGTCCTTGCAGGATTAAGCACATATATTTGACCTTTATAACCGCCATCCAGAATATTCTTAACAATTTTTCCGCCAGGCTTGCTCGTGTCCGGCGATCCACCAACTACCAAAATACTTCCCGGATTTATCAACGCTTCATTTATCATAACACGATCGCTGTTTCTCAATTTAAACTATATAATCAGAATGCTAAATTTCACCAAAATCTATTAAAAAAAAGATTGTGTGAATCAAATTTATAAAAAACATGCCGATTGTTTACTTGATGTTTCTCACCCTTTGTTATGATTTATTACAGGTTTTAAAGAATGACAACCCAAACAATATGAGCCCCGAAATGTTAAAATACAAGTTACAATAGATTATTAATTCCTCAACAGGTATGTATTTTTGTTATTTTTACCTGATGTTTATCTAAAATTCTGAATGTGCCGATAAAAAGTACAGAAATATTACTATCAAATACGCCAACGGCTCAGGAATTGGCCAAATTGATTGGTGCTACAGGCAATTTGCGTAATCAGTTAAAGCAAGATGCAGCCCAAACAACCCTGGCCAACAGAGGTAATAAAGTTTTTTACCGTGGTTTAATTGAGTTTTCAAATATCTGTACCAAAAACTGTTACTATTGCGGTATCCGAAAAAGCAACTCCCATGTTGAAAGATACATGTTAGCTGAAGAAACTATAATTGACGCAGCCCTGTTTGCGCACAAGAATCATTATGGTTCGGTTGTTTTGCAATCGGGCGAAAGAAGCGACAGTTATTTTATTGAATTCATAAACCGTATTTTAGCCAGAATAAAAAAAGAAACAGACAATAGGCTGGGTATTACACTATCGTTAGGAGAACAAAGCCCGGAGGTTTACAAAGATTGGTTCAGCAATGGCGCACATCGTTACCTGCTTCGAATCGAAACTACCAACCCAGAGTTATATCAGAATATTCATCCCAACGATGAGGCTCACAATTTTAGCCGACGCTTGGAATGCCTTGAAAACCTTAAAGCAACCGGTTACCAAACCGGCACCGGGGTAATGATTGGGTTGCCCCAACAAACTTTGGAAGACTTGGCCAATGATTTGCTCTTCTTCAAGTCGTTTGATGTTGATATGGTTGGTATGGGGCCTTACATTGAGCACGAGTTTACGCCCTTATATGAAGCCAAAGACCATTTGTGGCCATTACAGAAAAGATTTGATGTGGCGCTGAATATGATTGCAACATTACGATTGCTCATGCCCGACATTAATATTGCTGCTGCCACAGCTTTGCAATCCATCGACCCAATGGGACGCGAAAAAGCGCTGCAATGGGGAGCCAACATAATTATGCCAAACATAACCCCAACACAGCACCGGAAAAACTATTTGTTGTATCAAAACAAACCTTGTACCGACGAAGGTGCCGATGATTGCTCATCGTGCTTAAAGTTAAGAATTGAAATGGCCGGTAAAGAAATTGGGTTCGACGAATGGGGCGACTCGGAGCACTTTTTTAAGCGCATTCAAAATACTTAAGAAATAACCCAAAACACTTAATATAAGGCCGGAAATAAATTTCTGTCCTACAAATTAATCTATTTGAGATGAGAATACCTGATAAACACATTTTAGTCATTTTTGGGGCTTCAGGCGATTTAACATACCGCAAACTCATTCCATCGGTATACGACCTTTACAGCCAAAAACTGTTACCCGAACAATTTGGAATTATGGGAGTAGGCAGAACGGCTTTGTCGCACGATGCGTTTCGTGAAAAAATGGAGGGCGGCATTGATGACTTTGCTCTAACCACCAAAGACAAAGAGAAAAAGAAGGCGTTTTTAAATAAACTGTATTATTATGCCTTTAACACCAAAGAAGGTAATGAATATGCCGGTTTTAAAAACGAGTTGCTGGAGTTGAATCACCAGCTTAACACGGGCAATAATTTCATTTTTTATCTGGCAACACCGCCCAGTATGTATCCCATAATTCCAAAATACCTGGCAAAGTTTGGATTAAGTGATGAAACCGATGGCTTTAAACGGCTGATTGTTGAAAAACCATTTGGGTACGACCTCGAAAGTGCCCGCGAACTCAATCACAGTCTCCTGAAAGAGTTTAACGAACATCAGATATACCGAATCGACCATTATCTGGGCAAAGAAACAGTTCAGAACCTTTTGGTAACCCGTTTCTCAAATGGCATTTTTGAGCCATTGTGGAACCGTAATTTTATTCACCATGTAGAGATTACTTCATCTGAAGATATTGGTGTTGGCAACCGGGGTGGTTATTACGAAGGTTCCGGAGCCTTACGCGATATGGTGCAAAACCATTTATTATTGCTGGCTTCGTTGGTAGCCATGGAACCACCGGCTCTGATTAATGCCGATAGTATTCGAAATGAAATTGTTAAGGTTCTTCAATCGCTCAGGCCTATTCCTGTTGAGAAAGTGGAAGAATTCGTCATCAGAGGGCAATACACGGCATCGGAAGTTAAAGGCAAAAAAAGAAATGCCTATCGCGAGGAAGAAGGTGTTAACCCAAAAAGTCGCACCGAAACTTTTGTGGCCATGAAATTCTTCATTGATAACTGGCGATGGGCCGGCGTTCCGTTTTACATACGCACCGGCAAAATGTTGCCTACAAGGGTTACTGAAATTGTTATTCATTTTCAATCTACGCCGCATCACTTATTTGCCAACGACAAAGCCATACAACGACAGCAAAATCAATTGGTGATAAGAATTCAACCCGACGAAGGCCTTTTATTGAAATTCGGCATGAAAGTTCCGGGAGCCGGCTTCAACGTGCAGGATGTGAACATGGATTTTCATTACTCAGAGCTGTCGAACACCTATTTGCCCAGTGCTTATGAACGATTATTGCTCGATGGTATGCTGGGCGATGCTACATTGTATTCGCGTGGCGATGCAGTTGAAGCAGCATGGGCTTTTGTGGAACCAATTCTAAAAGCATGGAAAGAGCGTCCCTGTATTAAAGTGCATGGATACCCTGCAGGAACCTGGGGCCCTGAAATTTCCGACGATTTAATTGAAGGTGCTCAAACCTGGCGATACCCGTGTAAAAATCTTGCCGGCGATGGCGAGTATTGCGAATTGTAGCTAAAAATTAATATGTTATTGACATATATGAAGCCAAAAATTGAAATATTCTCCTCTAAAGATGACCTGTCGCGCCAATTTGGTAATGTTCTGATGACTCTGGCAGATAAAAAAGAGACTGTGAACATAGCCCTCTCTGGCGGAAATACTCCAAAAGCTATTTTCGACTACTTATCAGAACATCTGAAAGATTCCATTTTTTGGAAAAAACTGAGGTTTTACTGGGTAGACGAGCGTTGTGTTTCGCCCACCCACCCCGACAGCAATTACGGTATGACAGTAAAACATTTGTTATCGAAGGTGCCGGTATCTGAAAATCAAGTATTCAGAATTGAAGCTGAAAAAGACCCCGTTGAGGCTGCTCAGGAATATGCCGAATTATTGAAGAATAATTTGCCCCGAAAGAACAATCTCCCCTACCTCGACTTAACAATTTTGGGTATGGGCGACGATGGCCATACAGCTTCAATTTTTCCGCAAGAGATGTATTTATGGAACTCACACAATTTGTGCGAAGTAGCCACTCACCCACAAACCGGACAAAAACGTGTAACGCTTACCGGTGGTATTATCAATAATTCGGCGCAAGTGCTGTTTCTTGTAACCGGCATTAACAAAGCTGTTAAGGTGCATGAAATTTTAAATGAAACCGGAGGCTATCTGGGTTATCCGGCATCTTTGGTAAATCGAAAAAAAAGCGTCTGGTTTATGGATAAAGATGCGGCCCGACAGGTTGGTTAGGAAAAGGCTGAAGGGTCAAGGCTGAAGGCAAAAGTTATAAGTTTAGGATTTAGGGTTTAGAGTTTAGAGTTTCAAGCGTAGTGCAGTCCCGAGAATCGGAAAGAGTTTAAAGTTGCTAACAACCAGGAGCTAAGAGCTAACAACTTAAGCCTAATCCCGACACTCAGGTCTCCGCATCTGAACATATAAGGTTAAAAATAAAGCCGCTGCCTAACTATCTTGTTCGTCGCCTTTCAGGAATTTTCTAAACCAGTGACCTGATGATTTTATAATCCGTCGTTGGTTTTTAAAATCGTTGTAAATAAGTCCGAAACGCGGAGAATACCCTTCAACCCATTCAAAATTATCAACCAGTGTCCAAACAAAATACCCATCCACAGGCACACCTTCTTTTCTTGCTTTCTTCACTTGCTTCAACATTTTTTGATGGTATCTTCTACGGCTGGCATCGTGGACTTTTTTACCACGTAAAAAATCGGGATAACAAACACCACTTTCAGTAATAATGATGCTATTTATCTGAGGATAAGAACTGTAAAATTTCAACAATTTATACATGCCTCCGGTATACACATCAAGGCCCATTTCGTTTAGCTCACTTTTTCGCTGAGCCGGTGGAACTTCGCGGGCAAAAAGCAATGGCGGAAAGAGGCTAAACCGGGCCACAACCCTGAAATAATACTGCAAACCAATAAAATCGAAGTCGAAAGCAAGTCGCTGTTCATCGCCCGCTTCAAAATGCTTCTTTATAATGCCAAGTCCGGGTAAAAGCTTGGTTGGGTAACCCATACCCAACAATGGTTCCAGAAAAAAACGATTTAAAAGCCCTTCCACTCTGCGGGCTGCGCCTTTATTAAAAAAGAAATGATTCGAAGGCTTAACGTACGAACACGATAAGGCCACACCAATTTTACTTTCTGGTTGCATCTGGCGTATAATGCGACCACCAAGTGCCATACACAATGTTGCATGATGGGCCGCTCTAAGAAATGTGTTCATTCCTCTTCGGCCGGGTGCATGGTAACCCCAAAAGTATCCAAGTCCGGTAAAACTCATTGGCTCGTTCATAACTATCCAATGCTTTACCCTGTCGCCAAAATATTGAACGCAAACATGAACAAGGTTCCCAAACCAATCCAGAATGTCACGGTTTGTCCAGCCACCTTTATCTTCCAGAATCTGAGGCAAATCCCAATGATAAATGGTAATCCAGGGTTCCAGATTATTCTCAAGGCACTTATCAATAACCTTGTTATAAAATTCAATACCTTTAGGGTTAACAGTTCCAATGCCATCAGGAATAACTCTAGTCCAGGCTATTGAAAACCTAAATTGTTTAAACCCTAAGAACGCGGTTTTTTGTATATCGTCTTCATACTTTTCATAAAAAGCAGAAGTTTCGCCAGGAATGTCGTTGTTCTTAACATTCGACCCATTTTCGGTAAAATTATCCCATATAGAAGAACTCTTTCCATCGCGATTGGCAGCTCCCTCATTTTGGAAAGCACTGATGGTTACGCCCCATTTAAATTTTTTACCAAAATCATTTTTACTTAACATGTCAATTTTTTGCGTTATAATCCTGAAGATTAAATATATAACCGGTCTATTCAGAGTTTAAAACCGGTTATTCAACAAAAATATCAATGTTTTAGAGGAGTAATGTTACTCAAATATTAAATCTGACTTTAAGGTTAAAAAATCCGCAGTTTAACACCTGCCTTTAAGTAATTGAAATCAATCTCATTGAAGTAATTGAAGTGCGAGTAACCAACAAAAGGCACCACTCGTAGCTGGCCAGACTGAGCAACCTGCAAACCCGCTTCAATGGAATACTCCTGGCGATACCGACTGCCAAAACTGGATTTCTGACTCCAGCGATATTGTCCCTGAATATTTAAAGTGTACTTCAGAAAGTCGCCATCGAATCCCAAAGAACTATCGAAATAAGTTTTTGATGGCGACATTACATGACTAAAACCCAGACCATATTCCAAACGGAAGTTTTTAACAGGTACCCTGAACATTAATACCTGCCAGTCGATTGATTGCAACCGGCCGGTTACATCGCGCATATTAACATACCGCAGGTCGGTGGCAAATAAGCCATAATTTCCTCTCACAGCAGGAATAACAGCAAAACTGTTGTCGCCAAAATTAAACCCACTTGCTAAAGTTCCCTGAAAAGAAATCAGTTCCGGATAGTCGTTGTATCGATTCATGATAGCATGCTGACTATGCCACAATCCTTTATAAACAGCATAAACCGTAACATAGGCAATTGCGCCAACAATAATCTCACCAAGGCCACCTTCATCAAAGTCGGGCTCCCACGAAGGTTCAGAAGATGAAGAAGCCCTTGAGGTGGAAGCTTTTTTATCTTCAGCAACTTTCTCGCGCACTTTACGTGTTTGTGAATGGGTCAATTGAAAAGTCAGATAAAACGATAGAAACAGAATGGTAAAGAGCTTCATAGGGATTTTTTTCTATCCCTTTTCAATTAGTATGCCATATTGCTAATTAAAAATAGAGATCTCGTTCTCCATTCTTAATCTTCTGTAATCGCTCTGCCAATTTGCTTTTAAAAGCATCGTCGGGATAGTCCTTCAAATTTTTATGAATAAGTTCGTAACCTTTGGCTTTGATATCAGGGGTGGCGTAATCTTCAAGATATTCGGCCAGCGTGAGCATGGCATTAGGTTGACAAAAGCGTTTAATAAAGCCAGGCACCGAAAACTCCATAAAATGCTCGCCGGTACGTTTAAGCCGGTAGCAAGCCGTGCAGAACGAAGGAATATATTCATTACCAATAAGTTCATTCATTACTTCTTCCAACGACCGGTTATCGTTAATCTCAAATTGTTCGGCATTCAAATTCTGTTTATCTTGTTTTACGGTATAACCTTTCATCTCAATATTGGTTCCTCCATCAATTTGAGAGACTCCAAATTGCAGCACCTCGTCCCTTACCTTGGCAGGCTCGCGGGCGGTTAGTATTAATCCGGTGTAAGGCACTGCCAACCGAAGTATTGCCACTAATTTGGTAAAATCGGCATCGCTAACCTGATAGCGGTTATCAATTTGGTAGCCTGAAGCCGTTTTAATTCTCGGAAACGAAATGGTATGAGGGCCAACATTGTAAACAGCCTCAAAATGATTGACATGCCTGATTAATCCAAGTACTTCAAAACGCCAATCGTACAATCCCAACAAAGCTCCAATGCCTACATCATCGATTCCGGCTTCCTGCGCTCGGTCTAAAGCGGTTAACCGCCAGTTGTAATTGCGCTTTTTCCCTCCAAGGTGAACGCTTAAATAAGTTTCGTGGTGGTAAGTTTCCTGAAACACCTGGTAAGTTCCAATGCCAGCTTCCTTCACAATTTTAAACCCTTCAATATCGAAAGGTGCAGCGTTGATATTAACACGTCGGATTTCGCCGTAAAGATGTTTCACCTTGTAAACAGTTCTTACACTATCGGCTATAAAATCAGGCGAATATTTAGGATGTTCACCAAAAACCAATATTAAGCGCTTATGCCCGGCATCTTCAAGGGCTTTAACCTGTTCCTCAATGTCGGTATGATTCAGGGTTATTCGCTTCTGTTGTTCGTTGGCAGTTCTGAACCCACAATAAGCACAGTTATTGGTGCATAAATTGCCTATATACAAAGGGGCAAACAACACAATGCGCTTGCCATAGACTTTTTCTTTCAGCGCCCGTGCGCCGTTTTTAATTTCATCAATTAATACAGGGTCGTTGGTATTAACCAAAACGGCTGTTTCTTCCAGTGAAAGACGATGTTTATCTAAAGCTTTGGCAATAATTTCCCTAACCCGCGCAGACGATGGATTCTGGTTTGATTGGAGATAATTCAGAATTTCATCCTCATCAATAAACGGTTCCATGGGTTTATCTTCAATACGGTATTTCTGGGGAGAATAGATCATTGCCATAATAAAAACATCCTAAATAAAGCTAATAGAATTCTATGTAAAGTTAGTATTCACAATTGTATAATAACCATGATTACCCATTTTAGTTTCAGGCGATGACAAAAATCACATTTAGTCCATCAACAAAAAACATTTTTAATAGTTTTTCTTTTAAATAACTGAAATTTGTTAAATTAGGTTCGCAAATCATGTACCTTATGCGATTAATCATTACTATTACTATCCTTATATCGTTTAAAATCATTATTTTAGCTGAAGAGGTACCCAAACCCGTTATTAAAGACATTGTTCTATTAAACTCGTATCATCCCACCTTTAAATGGACCAACGACCTTACCTTTGGAGTAGTAAACCAATTACAAGCTAAAGATAATTATAGAGTTTCCATTGAATTTATGGACGCTAAACGTTTTCAATCGGAAGAACATTTAAATGCTTTTGGAGAATATCTGGCTGAGAAGTATAAAGCCATAAAGGTTGATGGGATTATTTGCAGTGATAATCACGCGTTTGAATTTTTCCTGAAATATGGACAGGATATTTGGGGCGATGTGCCCATGACCTTTTGTGGGGTTAACAATATTAATGAATTCCAGATTGATACCCTAAAATATAAAGGCGTTGAAGAAACCATTAATATGAAAGGAACGCTTGATCTAATCACAAAACTTCAACCTAATATCGATACCCTGATTGTAATTTCCGACCATACTTTATCAGGTGTAATTTTTCTTAACCAATTTTACCAATCGGCCAAAGAATTCCCCAAATTAAATTATGTGGCCATCAATGCCATTTCTGTTGAGCAATTAGGAAGCGATTTAAAGCAATTCAACCCGTCCAATAAAGCTATTTATTTGCTTAGCCTATATATTCCAAGAGATGGTATTACCCGCGATATGATTCATGAGGCTGAATTTCTATTGAGCAACCTCGATGTACCGGTTTATGGAAACTGGGATTTTCTTTTTGGCGATTTTATTGTTGGC
>CAZFTD010000068.1:0-16416 GCA_964521525.1 uncultured Marinilabiliaceae bacterium
AGGAATTGAAAGATTTGTCTACTTTTGAACTGTACTAAAAAGGGGAAGCCTACAGAAAAAGATACCAACAGTAGGATTTGGAGCCTAACTTCACTATAAAACAGTGTCTTCAAACGGTAAGAACTTAACTATCATATTGGTTTCTGATTTAATGCGGTTCTTTCTCAATTAAACAACTGTAGTTTGATAAAAACTAAGGAACAGGGTCGTAGCCGCTTCCGCCCCAGGGGTTGCAGGACGCGATACGCTTAATGGATAGCCAGAATCCTTTAATGGGGCCATATTTTTTAAGTGCCTCAATAGAATAGGTTGAACAGGTAGGCGTGTAACGGCACGAAGGGCCAATCATTGGTGATATCGTCCACTGGTATATTTTTACCGGGAATATAAGCAGATAAACCAATGCCTGACGTACCAATTGAATTGCTTTATTGAGCATCTTCTGCTGTTTTGTGGTTACTTTGTTGTTTTAACCTGTAACGCTCCAGGGCTTTAATTGTTCCCTTCAGAATAGAATCATATGAATGAATCTGATTATCTACAAAAATAAATGCCACTATCAGTTGTTTTCCATTGGGAATTAAATCAATAAAAAGATGTTTATTTAAGCGGAAAGCTTCTTTCATTCGGCGTCGTAACAGGTTGCGTTTAACAGCTCTTTTAAACCGTTTTTTGGGTACTGAGAATAAAATTTTAATGCGGGAGTTTTCCGTTGAGTCGATTAGTACATGTTGCATTCTGAGAGGAAAAGCCATAATGGATGAGCCCGATAGAAACAAGGTCTCAATCATTTTTTTACTACAAAGTCGCTCTTCTTTTCTGAATGTATTTCGAAGGGGCTCCTGGGCCATTTGTGTTGCATTAAGAGGATAAACGTACAAAAAATGTATGTTATGGGCAAGTTGATATAGAAACAGCGAACAAGAATCATTTCATTGAATGGTTCCAGAAAAAAAGGCTGCCCCCTTTTGATGAGACAGCCTCTTTGCGAATATTGTTTTAGTTTTTATTTGTTTTTATTCTGCTGTTTAATAAAAAGCTCCAATGCGGCAGTCATGGAAGGTGCCTGTGGCATGGGTGCCTGAATGTCGAGACGCAATCCGGCTTCGGTTACGGCCTTGGCAGTAGCCGGGCCAAATGATGCAATGGCAATGTCGTTCTGTTTGAAATCAGGGAAATTCTGAAACAAAGATGCGATTCCGGAAGGGCTGAAAAACACCAGAATATCGTAGTCTATTTCCTTAATATCACTTAAATCGCTGCTAACAGTACGGTAAAAAATAGCTTTGGTGTATTTTACCTTGGCTTTGTTAAGCAAATCAGGGATTTCCTGTTTGTGAATGTCGGAAAGAGGTACCAGAAACTTTTCTTCTTTGTGTTTTTTAATCACGTCCACTAAATCGGCAAATTTGCCTGTAGAATGGAAAATTTTCCGTTTTCGGTACACTATGTACTTCTGAAGATAAAAGGCCGTTGCTTCTGAAATACAGAAGTATTTCATGGTTTCGGGAACCGTCACCCGGGTTTCTTCACAAATGCGGAAGAAGTGGTCGATGGCGGTACGACTAGTGAAAACGACGGCCGTATGGTCCAGAACATTGATCTTTTGCTTACGGAAATCTTTGGAATCTATCCCTTCTACCTGAATAAACGGCCTGAAATCAATTTTTACATTGTTTTTTTCGGCTAAATCAAAGTAGGGTGATTTAGGCGTTGTTGGTTTAGGTTGGGAAACCAAAATCTTTTTGATCTTCAATTTTCGTCAGTTTTAATTCAACAAAAAACTGGAACCATTCCTTTCTTTAGGGGAATAATACCTTGAACAAGATGGTCAATGGTACTATTTCCAAGGCACAAAGGTATAAAATAATGTAATAAACCGAAAATGTATTGGATAAAATTATTCTCACCCCTCTGGCTAACTGAATCAAATAGAGTAGAATAAAGAGTCCGAATCCGACTTTTACTAACAGGGCTTGAAGCGTGGAATCCACAAAAGGAATCATTACAATTACCGGAATAATGAGTATTGCAAAGGCTTTGCTCATAACAGATGAGCCCAGGAGGTATTCCCTTACCTGGTTTTTTGTCTCGAAAACGTGAGACACAAGCCTATATACCAAAACCTTAAGCGAAAATAGCACCAGTAGAAAAACAAAAACAATGGGAATGATACCCCACGAATGGAATGTTAAAAACTGACGGTTATTGATAGTCAACACCTGATAAATGAACACACTTGAATTGAAGAAAAAAAGCGCTCCTAAAACAAATGAGGGGTAAAAGTTAGAAACATTATGTACATCCAGCTTACCCATGGTACTTTTATAAACAACCGATTGGAGAATGTTATTTATGTAGCGTTGCCAAAACAACCGCGATAACCCGGCCACCAAAACCGAGATGGTTAATATGGCAATAAACCAGTCTTCCTGTAGCGGAGTTTTTGCTTTTAAAACAAAGTCTTTATTGGTATCACTCAATTCAGTTATATGGGTTTTATCCTGCAGCTTTAAAGAGTCGTTGGTAAACGAGGCCGACTGCGATAGCGAATCTGCGATTGTATTGTTTAAATCAACTGTTTGGGGTTTTATGAGGCTGCTATCGAACCATGAAAAGGCTGTTTCGCTAAAAGCTTTTGGCTTGGTACCTAGACTAATGTTCCAGTTGGTAAAGGCTTCTTTTTTACCTGTTAAATTAAGCAGCAGGGAGTCCTGCAAAGTAAGTTCTTGCGGTATTTCAGGTTTCTTTATTGTTACTGGTCTGAATCGCTCAGGTATGGTATGGTCAATTTCAAGTATATTAAATTGCGACCTGGTGATGGTTACTGCCGGAATAGAATCTTTACGTATCAGTCCAACCTGAGGCAAAGCCGGAAGCTGCAACGGCGCCTCGGTTTGTTGTTGATATGTGTTATCAAAGGTTTGCATTAAAACAGGTTGTTTTTGCAAAAGTAGCAATTAATGCGGCTAAATTTTCCATTTGGGGCCGCCTATTTATACCGATGCAAATTGAATGACTTCCGGCCCCCAGTGTTCAGATTGAAGGATGGCGGGTATTACCTCCGATGGTTCATTCACCACTTTCCACATCTGGCCATGCTCGGGACGCATAAAATACTCATCTACCATTTTTTGGGTCATCTCAATAAGTGGGTTGTAATACCCATTGGTATTTAAAAGGATGATTGGATGTGGAAACAGCCCCAATTTTTTGAGCGACATTACCTCGTAAAGTTCTTCAAGCGTTCCGGTTCCTCCGGGAAGGGCAATTACAGCATGGGTGTCTTTAATGAGCAATTCTTTTCGCTCGTGCATGGTTTTAACATGAATCATTTCCCGAACGCCTTTGTGTTCCCACTCCACATCTATCATAAATTCGGGAATGATGCCAGTTATGTTGCCTTCCATCTCAATAACGGTATCGGCAATTATGCCCATTAATCCCTTGGCACCACCGCCGTATCGGATACCATAACCCGAAACCACCAATAAACGGGTGAGTTCCTGAGCAGCATTAAAATAAACATCGGGAACTTTTGGGCTTGATGCGCAGTAAATGGTTATCTGCTTCATTATAAATAATATTGTTTTTTACAAAGAATCGCTGACGCACCATGTGGCGGCAGCAAACAAAATAAAATCTTTAAAAAAGGAGTGTCCGGCTCTGGATAGTTCCGGGAAACCGTACCCTGCCTGCCAAACAATTCCAGAGGTTAAAAAAACCAATATTCCGGCAAGAAATATAAACATGGCCAGAACACCTCCCCAGGTTGAAATTTTAGCCGATACTGGTTTAAGCATAATCATTATGCCGGCAAATATTTGTATCCAGGCAATAATAAGACTAAAAGTGTAAATGGTGATGTATTTTAAAAGCCATTTAAACAGGAATGTTTGCGACATGGCCTGCTCCAGATGTACAGCTTCGGCATTTCTGAATTTCATAATACCAATCCAAATCAATATTATCCCCAGTCCGTATCGAAACAGAAACTGGCTCAAAAGCAGAAAGGTTTTTTTAAAGAATGGTTTCATATATAAATTGTTTTAGAGGCAGTTTAATTTAGATATAAGAAACTGTTTAAAATTATAATTTAAGGATTAATCAGACTTAAGACAAAAGATGAGCTAATAACTACTTTAATGTATATGAAATAGGTTAAAAATATTGTTATCTTTATTTTCTGTTTTACCTGCCGGTAGGCTGGTAAGTCTGGAAAGATGCCAAGACATCTATAAAAACTTATAAATCTTCTCTATCTATCTTACATCTAAATATCTCATATCTAAATTAAAACAGTTACTAACAAAATGCTGATTTTATCTATTCGGTTTTATTTGTAAATGCTCCATTTTTTTCCCAACCAAGGTTTTTTTGCCCATTGGTATAAACCCTAATTTATAATACAATTTTTTAGCTGGCAAATTATCTTCTTCTACAAGCAATCCTATTGTTTGGTGATTTTGGGTTACATATTTTTCAATTAAAAACCTGAGCATTTTAGTACCAATCCCTTTGCCCTGTTTGTTTTGATTTACAGCAAATGTATCAATATAGTATTCTCCGGGCTGGGTTTCATCTTCAGGGTTAAAATCCGAATTAAACCGGGTTCTTACATAATGAATAACGGGTTCTCTCAACTCACTCAATTTTTCACCATTGTATAAATTAACTGCGGCTATAATTTCGCCATCTTCCTCTGCTACCCAGCAGTTTTGGTATGAATACTGATTGTTCTCTCTTTCTGTAAAATGCTGAAAAAACGCCAATGCTTTATCGTGATTTTTTTCGCCAATAAAATTGTATACAATATCCTCCATTGCCAACAATAAACAGGAAGCAATATATTTTGAGTCGTCAATAGTCGCTTGTCTGATTATCATTTTCTGATGAGTTTCTTTTTTTTCTCAATGCAACTTTTCAGGTAACAACAATTTAAAATTACTTCAGTTAACTATTGAATTGAATATCCGAAAGGGGTTAATGCAAGCCCTGCAAGTTTAAAGTGTTGCTTTCCGAAAGAAATTCCAACAATGGTGATAAAAAAGAACAAGCCCCACAGCACATGCGATAAGGAAATCCAAATGCCGCCAACGAAAATCCAGATAACATTAAAGATGGTTTGCAAACAACTTCCGTTGCTCTTTGATGGCACCACTTTACTTCCAAAAGGCCAAAGAGCCAGAACACCCAACTTCATTACTTGCAATCCAAAAGGAATTCCAATGATGGTAATCATAAGCAACAAACCTCCAATAAAGTACTGAAGCGCCATTATTAACCCACCAAACAAAAGCCAGATAATGTTTCCCAGTGTGCTCATAATAGTAAGTTGAAAATTTAAAGTTTTTAATTCAAAGTTAGTTTGCCTTAATTCAGGATTGTTAATACAATAAGAAACCGGTTAATCTAAATACAAGATATTTAAGATTATGAAGATATCTAAAGGTCTCCTCTATCCCTCTAAATATCTTAAATCTAATTATCCTTTTACAAATATTAATATAAAATTTCAACCGCTTCTAAAATAGGCCATGAAGTTTTGCATCTACTTTATCAAAAACAGAACTGAGTGCGTTACTATTATTAACAAAATCGGTATTATCAACATTAATTATAAGCAAATTACCGTGTGTATAGTTATGAATCCATCCTTCGTATCGTTCGTTAAGGCGTTTCAAATAATCGAGACGGATGCCCGCTTCATAAGGTCTGCCCCGGTTTTCAATCTGGCGAACCAGCGTTGGAACAGTAGCCCGCAAATAAATCAGCAAATCGGGAGGTTGAATGAGGCTGGTCATCAATTCAAATAACGAGGCATAGTTGTCGTAATCGCGTTTGCTCATCAAGCCCATATCGTGCAGGTTGGCTGCAAAAATATAGGCATCTTCATAAATGGTTCTGTCTTGCACTATGGTGATCGTCGATTGCCGTATTTTTATTATTTGAGAGAAACGGCTATTGAGAAAATAAACCTGCAGGTTAAACGACCAGCGTTTCATATCTTCGTAAAAATCGGCAAGATATGGGTTGTCGTCAACCTCTTCGAAATGTGGCTCCCAGCCGTAGTGTTTCGCTAATAAGGCTGCCAGCGATGTTTTCCCGGAGCCAATATTTCCCGCAATGGCAATGTGCATGTGTTTGAAAATAAATTGAACCCGCCTGCGCAGGTTGTGTTAAAAATTCGGTTATCAATGAAAATAAAAAGCAATAATCATGACTGTTGGTTCAGTTTCAAAAGGTCGTCTAAATACTCCCTGTTGTTTGAAAGGCGTGGCACTTTATTTTGACCACCGAGTTTCTTTTTTCTCTTCATCCAGTTAAAGAACAAACCATCGCGAGCCACAGTAACATAAGGCATCTCCAGAGTGATGTCTTTGTATCGTTTGGCTTCATAGTCGCTGTTCTGTTCCTTCAAATTATCGTCCAGAATTTTGGTGAAGTGCTGCAAATCGGCCGGGGGCTTTTCAAACTCAATTAACCATTCGTGAGCACCTTTGGTTTGAGCACTCATATAAACGGGAGCCGCAGAGTATTCCTTAATGATGGCACCTGTTTCGCGGCAAGCAGCCTCGAGGGCTTTTTCGGCATTGTCGATAATTAACTCTTCGCCAAAGGCATTGATATAATGACGGGTACGCCCTGAAATAACGATGCGGTAAGGTTTAACACTTGTAAAGCGAATGGTATCGCCAATTAAATAACGCCAGAGCCCGCCATTGGTGGAGATAACCAAAGCATAATCGGTTTCGGTTTCCACATCGCCAATCAGAAGTGTTTTAGGAAACTCCTTTCCTTGCTCTGAAAGTGGCATAAACTCGAAAAACACGCCATAATCGAGCATTAAAAGCATGGCCTGGGTATCAGGCTCATCCTGTATGGCAAAAAATCCTTCGGAAGCGTTATAAGTTTCAAGGTAACGCATATTGACCGAAGGGATAAGCTCCTGATATTGATTCCGGTAAGGCGTAAAACTAACGCCCCCATGAATAAATAATTCCAGATTGGGCCAGATTTCGAGCAGGTTGCTTTTTCCTGACCGGGCAATAATGTGTCGGAGTAAAACCAAAAACCATGATGGCACTCCCGCCAGGGCGGTGACATTTTGCGACAGCGTTTCTTTGGTGATTAAGTCAAGCTTTTGCTCCCATTCATCTAATAAGGCAATGCTGCGTTTTGGAGTACGGGCAAACCTGGTCCAAAACGGTAGGTTTTCGATGAGTATGGCCGACAAATCGCCATAATGCGAGTGAATATTGAAGTTGTTAATTTGGTGACTACCTCCCAGTGTAAGGGTTTTACCCGAAAAAAGTTGATTGTTGGGATAGTTGTTATGGTATATGGCCAATACATCGCGGCCGCCTTTAAAATGGCACTCCTTTAATGATGATTTGGTAATGGGGATGAATTTGCTTTTTGATGATGTGGTACCTGAACTCTTTGCAAACCAGTTTATTTTACCCGGCCAAAGTAGGTTCTTTTCTCCCTGACGCAGTCGTATAATATGTTGCATAAAGCCTTCATAGTCCTGCACCGGCACACGCTGTTTGTATTCATCAACGGAGTTAATGGAGTGGTAATCGTATTGTTTGCCCCAAATGGTCTTTTCGGCTGTTTTAATAAGCGTTTTAAACTGAGCAAATTGAACTTCTTCAGGGTAATTTCTGAATTGGTTTATTTGTTTCAGCCTTTTTGAATGGAAAGCAGATATTATTGAATTGAGAACAGGCATATTCCTGATTTAATTTTTTTGCTGCTCAAATATAAACATTTTTAGCTGATGCATATTAACAGGTACTGAATGTGGTGGATATAAAATGTTGCATAGCACGGTTCCTATTAAATCAAATTAAAGATCGACTTTCCGCTTATAGAATGTGTTAAACTGAGAAGAATTAACCATATAAGGCATTTAAATAGAAAAGGTACAAGTGGATAAAGTAACTGTTTAAAATTTTCAAAACGCAAAGTTGTAACGAAGTGAAATGCCGAAAATCGGTACCCGGGAATCGGGATTAGACTCAAGAAAAAACGATATGGGAAAAAATCAAACAATGATTCCAAATTATATCTTTTCCGATTTAATTTCGGGTATTCCCGAAACCCAATAGAAATTCAACATGGAAATAAAACAAGAGCTTAAAATCCTTTTGTGGATTGAGGTTATTTTTCTGGCTGTTTATTTTCTGCCTTTTATATGGCATTACAAATGGCTCATCACCGGTGTGTTTGGTTTGGTTTTAGTTTACTCCATGTTATATATTCTAAATTTAAAGAGCTGGCAGGTTTTGCCTGGTGCGGCTATAACAGCTGCAAGTGCATTGTTTATCGGCAATTCAATAGTTTCAATGGTGGTTGGCCTGGCTGCCGTTTGCTCTTCCTGACTATACCTCTTTTAAACTGGATTATTCAACGCAGAAAGGATATTTCCCCGAAGCTGATTTGGGATTGGGAAGCCGTTTACCAACCAAGTATGCCGGAATTAAAAAGGGCGATACTGTTTTAGATTTGGGTTCCGGCGACGGAAACGATTGTTTTGTGGCGTGCAACCAGGGAGGTGAAGATGGTCGTGTGGTGGGTATTTATTTTTCTGAAGCCATGATGGCAAAAGCTACAACTAATGCCGAAAAACTGAGGTTCTCAAATGTAAAGTTCTTTTTAAGTGAGATTGAAGAGATGCGTGTGCCCAATTCAACGATGGATATTGTTATTAGCAATTGTGTGGTTAATTTGGTTCCCAACAAACAGAAAGTGTTTAGCGAAGTATTTCGTGTATTAAAGGGAGATGGTCATTTTTCAATTTCAGATATTGTATTGGATGGTTTATTACCCGAAAAAATTAACATACATTTGAGGCGGTAAATAAAAACCACCTCAATGAATTACTTCGACTTATTTGTACTGGTTTGTTTTGTTTTTGCCCTTATACGCGGAATCAGAAAGGGTTTTATTATTGAGCTGGCATCATTGGTGGCATTGGTGCTGGGTATTGCAGGTGCAGTTTTATTATCGGGTGTTACGGCTCAATGGCTGGCACATTATATCACTTCTAAATATATATCCATTATAGCTTTCGTGTTTTTGCTGGCAGGCATCATAATTTTGGTTTTTTTGCTGGCGAAAATGATTGATACAATGGTAAAAGCCCTTGCATTGGGATGGCTTAACCGTATTACGGGTGCTTTTTTAGCCATCATTAAATCTGCTTTCGGTATCAGTTTGCTTATTTTTGTACTGGAGTTTTCGGGATATGGCAACAGAGTTATTTCTCCCGATGTAAGAAGCAACTCCATTACTTTTTCTTCCATCGAGAGATTAGCGCCAGCAGTTTTTGATTTGTTCCGGATAAATTATGAGCACCTTCTTCCTTACGACAAAGAGCCGGCAACCGATCCCCAACCGGTAATGATTTGATACCTGATACATTTAACGGGTTATTTTATATCTTTGCAGCGCTTTAAAAAGGCCGTATAAATATTTGAACCTGCATATTTACAACTATGAATTTTGTTGAAGAATTGAAATGGCGCGGAATGATTCATGACATCATGCCCGGTGCCGAGGAGCAATTTAAAAAAGAAATGACCACCGGTTATGTTGGTATTGATCCAACTGCCGATTCTCTTCATATAGGTCATCTGGTGGGAGTTATGATGCTCAAACATTTACAGGCATCAGGGCATAAGCCTATTGTGCTGGTTGGCGGCGCCACCGGAATGATTGGCGACCCATCGTTAAAATCGGCCGAACGTAATTTATTAGATGAGCCAACCCTTCGCCATAACCAGGAATGTTTAAAAAATCAGCTTACGCGGTTTTTAGATTTTACCAGCGATATCCCCAATAAGGCCGAAATGGTGAACAATTACGACTGGATGAAAGATTTTACTTTTCTGGAATTCATTCGCGATGTGGGGAAACATATTACCGTTAATTATATGATGGCCAAAGATTCGGTAAAAAAGCGCATCAGTGCCGAGTCGCGCGATGGGCTTTCGTTTACCGAGTTTACCTACCAGTTGGTGCAGGGTTACGATTTTCTGCATTTGTACCGCGATAAAAATTGCAAACTGCAGATGGGTGGATCCGACCAGTGGGGAAATATCACTACCGGAACCGAATTAATCCGTCGCATTGAAGGTGGCGAAGCATTTGCCCTCACTTGTCCGCTTATTACCAAAGCCGATGGTGGCAAGTTTGGAAAAACCGAATCGGGTAATGTTTGGCTCGATGCCGAGCGAACCAGTCCTTACCAATTTTACCAGTTTTGGCTAAACACCTCCGATGCCGATGCCGAAAAGTATATCAAAATATTTACCCTGATATCAAAAGCAGAAGTGGAAGCGCTTGTTGCAGAGCATCAGGAAGCCCCACACGCCAGGTTGTTACAAAAGCGTTTGGCCGAAGAGGTTACAGTGATGGTACACGGACGCGAAGCCTACGATTTTGCCGTTGAAGCCTCACAGATTTTGTTTGGCAAAGGCGTAACATCCACCCTTCGAAAAATGGATGAGAAAACACTCTTGTCGGTTTTTGAAGGAGTTCCTACGTTCGATGTTTCGCTGGAAGCAATAAAAGGCAGCATTAATGTAGTGGATTTATTGGCTGAAGCCTCAGCCGTTTTTCCATCCAAAGGCGAAGCCCGGCGAACCATTGCCGGAGGTGGTGTAAGTATCAATAAAGAGAAAGTGGAAACAGCCGATTATATAGTTGACCAGTCGGCGTTGTTAAACGATAAATATATTCTGGTTCAGAAAGGGAAAAAAAGCTATTCTTTGTTGATAGCCCGCTAAAATTGAGTTTTCAGAAAAATGAATCCCGCTGCAGCTTTCTGTAACGGGATTCTCATTTAGTTGTAGTGGTGTGTTGTGTTAACTAAATGACTCAAACCTAACCCTAATCAAGTTTTTTAATGCCGGAACGTTTATTTTGTGATTTGAGAGATTTCAACCAAGCCTATTCAGAATCTCTTACCATTTTTAAATAGGTTTAATCTATAACCATTAACAAAATGTCAGTTCCGGCATTATTTTTTAACCTTAACCAATTCAAAACTAATCTGGGACTAAAGTATAACCTCACCTTTATTTTGGTGTTAATCAAACGCATTTTTGCACATTACAGGTGCATTAATTTCAGATTAATTAGCCTATTTTTTTAAATAGCGAGCACAAGTTAAGTGTCAATAAAACAAGAGAATACAGTTAATTAGGGCAAAAGCTTTTTAGAATGAATTAAAATAACAAAAAAATAGCCATCATTGCTCCAATGAATACTTTTGGTGCAATGATGGCCAACAGATTTCTTAAAAATTGGGAGGGCTAAACAGTTAAAATATCCCTTTCTTTTTTCTCTAAAATTTCGTCTACCTTCTTTATGTTTTTGTCAGTAAGCTTTTGAGCGTTTTCCTCGGCATCTTTTTCCATATCTTCCGGCAAACCATCCTTTTTGAGTTTTTTAAGGTCTTCAATGGCATCGCGTCGAATGTTACGGATGGCAACTTTGGTTTCTTCCCCTATTTTTTTAACTTGTTTTACCAAATCTTTGCGTCGTTCTTCAGTCAATGGTGGCACATTAATGCGCACAATTTCACCATTGTTGTCGGGGTTCATCCCCAGATTGGCAGCCATAATGGCTTTTTCAATTATCGGAATCATTTTCCGGTCCCAGGGCTGTATGGCAATTGTTCTGGGGTCTGGCGTATTAATATTGGCTACTTGGGCTAATGGCGTCATGCTACCATAATAATCAACCATGATACCATCGAGCATTTTGGGATTGGCTTTACCCGCTCTCACTTTCCCAATTTCCCTGTCGAGATGTTCAATGGCTTTCCCCATTTTTTCAGAAGCAACATCGAGTATTAAGGTTACGTTATCTTCCATGGTTAAACATATATTGATTAGTAAAACATTGGCTTTTAACAAATATAAAAAACTTTAGGAAAAAAGGATCTATAAAACGCTAAGTTTTATGAATGGTCTTTAACAAAGTTAAATCCCTGTTTTTAGTATTTGTATCGTTGAACGCAGCATGATACAGCATAGAAAATAAAATTCACAGAGTCTTATCATATCTAAATATTTAAATATTATTCCAATCTAAATATATTTATTAATCATTTCTTTATATCTTTGAGGCTTCATTATTCCAACGTTATTTAACAACAATTCTTTCGTTTATTGATAATTATCAATTTGAATGTTTGATTTTGTTTGAAGTAAGTTGATGCAAATAAACAAAGAGCAAGTCCTGCTAAAACTCTTTAATCGAAGCAGGCTGAATAATTACCATATTATATTGTAATGAAGACAATACCATACGAAGTGAAAATTAAAGACCTTGACCCTGAAATGCTTGAACGGGCAGCAAGCATGCTTAAAGCCATTGCACACCCCATGCGTATTGCTATATTAACGCATCTTGAAGATGGCAAAAAACTGACGGTTACCGAAATACACAGCCTTTTAAATATTGAGCAGTCAACCGCTTCACATCATTTAGGCATTTTAAAAGATAAAGGCGTTTTGGCGTCGCAACGCGATGGCAAAAACACGTTTTATTATCTTAAACACGATAGCCTAAAGAATATTATCGAGTGTGTGAGCAAATGTTCGGTAAAGTAACTCATTATTAGATTGATTTAGAAGGGAAGAGAGATGGCAAAAATACGACTTACAAAAGAATTTCGCTTTGAAATGGCCCACGCGCTCTGGAATTACGATGGGCTTTGCCGTAATATTCACGGGCATTCTTACATTCTTCAGGTTACTGTTATTGGTGAGCCAATTGCTGATGAATCCAATCCAAAGTTAGGGATGGTGATGGACTTTGGCGATTTAAAACAAATTGTTAATCGCGAAATTGTGAAACCACTCGACCATGCCATTGTTATGAACGAGAAGGTTCCCGTAAACCAAATTAAAAATTTAGCTGAGATGACTGACCGTGTTTTGGTGGTTAATTATCAGCCAACTTGCGAAAATCTGCTGGTTGATTTTGCGCAAAGAATTAAAAATCAACTTCCTCAAGGGGTTTCGTTGTTCAGCCTTAAGCTTCACGAAACAGGCAATTCGTTTGCTGAATGGTACGCTGATGATAACCAGTAATAATATTACTCCAATCCCTCAACAATTGATAGAGAAAATAAATAATCAAAAACTGGATGTCAATCAACTATTGGAATTAAAAAACACTTTAAACACGTTAATTAAAGTGCTCAATAAATAATGTCTATTAAGCTTACTTTTATATCTGGAAGGCAGCCAGAATCGCGATTATTTTAAAATTTATCCTTCGCTTACCTTTGCCGACCATGAAGTTATTTCGGCCTCTATTTATCGAGTCTCCTTAATCCTTTAAAAAGTTTCCTTAATGATTTCTGCCCGAACCCAAATTCCTGAAAGCTCGCAATTGAGTAAAAGCAAAACAGTTTTTAACTACACCGATTGCTTTGAAGGCATAATTAGTACAAACCACAATCCCGACATAACCGAAATTACTAAGTTGTTGTTGTTGATCGGCCCTAAATGGGCCGATCATTTAATGGCCATAAGAGATAAAGTGGTAGGTATATTTGGATTAAAAACCTCAGACCAATTAACCAACCAACAGCAAATATTTGACAACGCCAAATTTGAACCGGGAGAACAGCTTGGCATTTTTAAATTGCAAAGTATTTCAACCCATGAAGTTATTTTAGGGGATGACGATAAACATCTACATTTTAAAGTTTCTATTTTGGTAGAACAATCCAGTGCGTTCAATACAAAGAGGTTGTCTATTTCAACCGCCGTAAAATTCAACAACCTGTTTGGCCGCATCTATTTTCTCCCTGTTAAACCTATTCACCGGCTAATTGTAAAGGCATCATAATTGTAAAGGCATCATTAAAAGATATGATTTGTAAATTGAATAATTCACACCATTAATCGCAATCCTTTATAGTGAATGGATTATCAATAGTGGTTCGTTATACTTTTACCAAGCGTTGAGCTTTTTGCACGAATGTTCTTTCTCTTCCTGTTTTCAACATGCTAAATATCAGCGTTATATTAAATCTTCGTATCTAATGTTTTCTATTTTCATATCTTTGAAGTACAACAAATAACATTTAACCTGTTTTGCCATGATTAAAACACATCATTGTTTCTCCCGTATTTTAAACGCCGTTATTAAGTTAACGCTGCTATCAATATTGTTGGTTACTGTTTTATCGGCTTGCAACAGTTTTGGAAAATCACCCAGACAAATTTGGGTAGGAACCTGGGGAACATCACCTCAATTGGTTGAACCGCATAATATGCCACCTGAGCCGGGCTTAACCAATAACACGTTGCGTCAAATCGTTCGTATTTCAATTGGTGGCGATAGTTTGCGCGTGAGGTTTTCTAATGAGTTCAGCACCAGTCCTGTTACTTTAAAAGCCGTGCAAATTGCCCTATCGGCCGGTAATGGCGCCATTGATTCACTTTCTATAGCCCCGCTGACCTTTGGTAAGCTGCCCGATGTAACCATGCAACCCGGAACAGCCATCACCTCCGATGCGCTATATTTTCCCGTTAAACCCAGAACCGATTTGGCCATTACCATATATTTTGGTGAAACATCGCCCGATGTAACCGGTCACCCTGGTTCTCGCACTACCTCTTATCTGAAAGAAGGAAACCAAATTAACGATGCGCAGTTTGCCAACGCCAATACAGCCGACCGTTGGTACGTAATTCAAGGTATTGATGTGAAGGCTCCCGAAACAGCTGGTGCAATTGTAACCCTGGGTAATTCCATTACCGATGGGCGTGGCTCAGGCACTAATATGCAGAACCGCTGGCCTGATATTTTAGCAGAGCGCTTGCTGCAAAACCCTGCTACCAGCAATGTGGCGGTTATTAACCAGGGTATTGGAGGGAACTGTGTGTTGCGCACCTGTTTGGGGCCTGCTGCCATCGAACGGTTTAATCGCGATGTGTTGTCGCAACATGGGGTTCGTTGGCTCATTATTCTGGAGGCCATTAATGATATAGGCCAAACTCCCGACAGCATTACTGCTGCCAAAGTGGCCAACGACCTGATTGCTGCCTACTCGCAAATGATTGATAAAGCCCACGAAAAAGGAATACGTGTTTATGGGGCAACCATTTTACCATTTAAAGAGTCGTTTTATTATAAGGATTTTCGCGAAAGTGCCAGAAGCACAGTTAATGATTGGATTAGAAACGGGGGCAAGTTTGATGCGGTCATTGATTTTGACTTGGCACTTCAAGACCCCGAAAATCCATTAATGCTTTTGCCCGAAACCCATACCGGCGATTATCTGCATCCTAACGAAACCGGTTACCGGTTAATGGGCGAGTTTATTGACCTGACGCTTTTTGAAAATAAGTGAATTTGTGTTTAAGCGATTCGAGAAGTCTTTACCATGGAAATATGTTGCTAGTCAGTTTTCCTATTGAAGGAAATCAAGGGGGCTTATACTAAAAAGTAAATTGAAGAATTTTAAAGTTATGAATTGACTTTTTCAGAATATGACAGATAATATCAATCAAAATCCTGAACAGATTGCCCGTGACCGCATCGACAAAATGTTGACAGATGCCGAGTGGACTGTGCAATCGAAAAACAAGGTTGATTTATCGGCAAGTCAAGGTGTTGCAGTTAGAGAATATCTGACAGATGTTGGCCCTGCGGATTATGTGTTATTTGTTGACCGCAAACCTGTTGGTATTATTGAAGCAAAACGTGAAGAAGAAGGACACCGTTTAACAGTTGTCGAGGAACAATCGAAAGAGTATGCAAACGCAAAACTCAAATACCTGAAAAACGACCCTCTTTCATTTGTTTATGAAAGTACAGGGATTGTAACACGTTTTACCGATTTCAGAGACCCGAAACCAAGAGGAAGAAATGTTTTTAGTTTTCATAAACCTTCGACCATTGCCGAATGGCTGAAAAAAGAAAAGAGTTTACGAGGACGATTACAGGACTTGCCAACACTCGACCCCGCAGGGCTTCGCCCTGCTCAGATTGTGGCCATTGAAAACCTCGAAATGTCATTCAAAAACAATCGGCCAAAGGCGTTAATCCAAATGGCTACGGGTGCAGGGAAAACATTTACTGCAGCCACGTTTATTTATCGTTTGCTCAAATTCTCGGATGCAAAACGGATTTTGTTTTTAGTGGATACCAAAAATCTTGGTGAACAAGCCGAACAGGAATTTATGACTTTTAAACCCACCGATGATAATCGGAAGTTTACTGAATTATACAATGTTCAGCGATTGTCGTCGAGCTACATTGCAAACGACAGCCAGGTTTGTATTTCCACAATTCAACGTTTGTATTCCATTTTAAAGGGCGAAGAACTGGACGAAAGTGCAGAACTCGACAACCCGAACGAAAGTACATGGATGCAAA
>CAZFTD010000069.1:0-16322 GCA_964521525.1 uncultured Marinilabiliaceae bacterium
TGCCGCCCAAAGGATTGCCTACCACTCAGTTCGATATGTACTCGGCCGAGGATATTGGGTTTGAGAAACTCGATGTTCTGTCGCAGCGCGGTATTGGTCATATTAAAGAGTGCGCCGAAATAGTGCTCGAAAACCAGGGTGTTAAGGTTGATGTGCATCAGGTTGAATTGTTTAAAACCAAGCAGCGGGTAAAAGAGCTGCTGCGTCGCGGCGAAACCAATGGCTGTTTTTATATTGAAAGCCCGGCCATGCGTGGCTTACTTAAAAAACTTAATTGCGATGATTATCTTACTCTGGTGGCTGCCAGTTCGATTATACGGCCCGGCGTAGCGCGCTCGGGCATGATGCGCGAGTATATTCACAGGTTTCATAATCCTCAAGGATTCAAATATCTGCATCCGGTTATGGAAGCTCAGTTAAAAGAAACCTTTGGCGTAATGGTGTATCAGGAAGATGTGATTAAGGTGTGCCATCATTTTGCCGGACTCGACCTGGCCGATGCTGATGTACTAAGGCGTGCCATGAGCGGTAAATATCGCTCACGAACCGAGTTTCAGCGTATCGTGGACCGTTTTTTTAGTAACTGCCGCAATAAGGGTTACCCCGAAACACTGAGCAAGGAGGTTTGGCGACAAATTGAGTCGTTTGCCGGCTATTCGTTCTCGAAAGCGCATTCGGCCTCCTATGCGGTAGAGAGTTTTCAAAGCCTTTATTTAAAAGCGCACTACCCTCTGGAGTTTATGGTTGCTGTAATTAATAATTTTGGAGGGTTTTATGCCACCTGGGTTTATGTGAACGAAGCACGCCGGTGGGGCGCCAATATTCATGTACCTTGCGTTAACCGCAGTCGGTATTACACATCCATAAAGGGAAAAGATATTTATTTGGGATTGGTTCATGTTCGCGATCTGGAGCAAAAATTAGCCGAATTTATTTTGGAAGAACGGCATCGCCATGGCGATTATTTGAGTTTGGAAGATTTTATTACCCGTACCGGCATTGGACGCGAGCAGGTGGTATTGCTCATCAGGCTGGGAGCCCTGCGGTTTACAGAAAAAAATAAACCCCAATTGTTATGGGAAGCACATCTTTTTCTGTCGAAAAAAACAGTACAGTCTCCCGCTCCAAAACTGTTTCCCTCCAAAGCAGTCCGGTTTCAGTTACCCCAACTGGTACAACAATCTATCGAAGATGCCTACGATGAAATTGAATTACTGGGATTTCCGGTTGGTTGTACTTTTTTTGAGTTGCTGCAAACCGGTTTCCGTGGTGAGATAAAAGCCGGTGAAATGGCAGCCCATATTGGGTGCACAGTGCGAATGGTAGGAGAGCTGGTAACTATAAAATACGTGCGCACCATAAAACGCGAAATGATGCATTTTGCCGCCTTTGTGGATGCCGATGGCGAATTTTTCGACACCGTTCATTTCCCACAGGTTACAAAGCAACATCCCTTTAAAGGGCATGGTGTGTATTTGTTGTTAGGCAAGGTGGTTAGCGAGTTTGGTTTTCCCTCGCTCGAAGTTGAGAAAATGGCCATTCTACCCTTAAAGCCCGACCCGAGGGGAGGGTAATTTGTTTACAAAAAAAGCAGGGAACAATTGCTCCCCGCTTTTCCCTCTATGAAACAAGCATGCGCAATAAACGGACTATAGCGAATTAACAAAAAGCGAGTTCCACCCGGCTATTAGAAAACAATTTTGTTCTGGTTTTATTTTAATCTGTCAGAGTAGAACTAAATATAATACTCAATATTGTCAATCCAACCGGCTTTTATGGCGTACATAATTAACTCTGAACTGCTGTTTACGTTTAGTTTGCGAAATATATTTTTGCGGTGAGTCATTACGGTATGAAAACTGATGATTTTTCGAGATGCTATTTCTTTAGTCGTTAATCCCTCGGCTATAAGCCGTACTATTTCCATTTCAGTAACAGTAAGCACTGTGCTTTCTTCAAGTTTGTCTTTTCGCGAACTTTCGTCGAGCAATAAATCCAACACCTCATCTGAATAATATTTTCTGCCTTTTAAGGTGGCTTCAATGGCTAAAAGCAGTTCGTCTTTATCGGCAGTTTTTAAAATAATTTGCTTTATGCCTGCTTTATTCAGTTCATTTAACTCGGTTTTATCAACCTCGTTGGTTAATATCAGAATTTTCAGTTCAGGAAAACTATTACGAATGTTTAATAGTCGCTCGAAACCATTGTAATCAATAGTAGAAAAATCGGTTATCAGCAAATCTGGGTTTTGCTTTAAAAGATTTTCCAGTTCGTAAAAATAAGTGGCAATTCCTAATACCTTGTATTGTAAACTTTCTTCCACAATTAACTGTACCGATTTGGTAATCAGGTATTGCGAATCGGCCAGAACTATTTTTCTTGAGGGTGCCAGGGATGGATGCATACCACTTAAATTGAACGGTTAAAAAAATGTAGAACAACTGCGAAGATATCACTCAGACTTTAAAACAATAACCGCAAAACCCATCTTCTCAGACGAATTTTGCGGTTTTAGTAATAATATCATCCTATTTCATCCCTTTCAAATATCTAAACAACTCACTTTTAGTGCTTAATATTATTTGGGTTTCTTTATCCAGGCTTTTTTCAAAAGTCTCCATCGACTTAACAAAACCATATAACTCACGTGCAGCAGGCGATTTATCGTATGCCCCTGCATAAATGGCAGCGGCCCGGGCATCGGCACGCCCCATTATTTCTTCTGCCTTTCTAAAAGCTTCCGATTGTATGGTTTGCAAATCGCGTTCCTTTTCACCGTTTATTTTTGAAGCTTCACCCTGACCTTCGGAGCGAAACTGGTCGGCTATTCGAATGCGCTCGCTTTTCATTCGCTGATAAACCTGTTCCCGAACCTCGGCAACATAGTTAATACGTTTAATTTTTAAATCGAGAATAACAATACCCAAATCAGCAGTTTGTTTGTTGGCCGATTCCAGAATCATTTTTTGAATCTTCTCACGGCCAACTTCAATACTAACAAGAGTATCACCAACAGCTTCACCTAAAACTCCTGATGGAATTGGTGTGCGGTTGCTGGAACGAACCACTTCCTCCAAATTATGACTGGCTATAAAATCACGGGTTTCGCCATCCAGAATATCATCCAGACGCGACTGAGCACCACGCTCGTTGGTTAAACGAATATAGAATTTCAATGGATCGATTATTTGCCAACGGGCATAGGTGTCCACAAAAATGTACTTCTTATCTTTTGTAGGGATTTGGTTAGGGTCTCCATCCCACTCCATAAAACGCTTCTCAAAATAGTTAACTTTCTGAATAAATGGTGTTTTAAACTTCAACCCCGGGGTAACAATAGCTTCACCAACCGGTTTACCAAATTGAGTAATTACAACCTGTTGGGTTTCGGTAACTACAAACACACTGTTAAATAACACTATAACCAGAATAAGTAGTCCCAAGATCTGTAATATATTAAATTTCTTCATTTTAGTATCTTTTTCCGGTTATTTACTTTGATTCATTTGCATTTGCAATAATGGCAATACATTTTTACCGTCTTCATCGGTAATAATTTTATTACCCAAGGTGGGAAGAACCTTTTGCATGGTTTCCAGGTAAATTCTTCGACGTGTTACATCAGGTGCCTTAACATATTCCTGATACAAAAGATTAAAGCGGGCCGCTTCACCAAGCGCGTTGTTTACCCGTGCAGTGGCATAACCCTCTGCTTTTTGTATGGTTTCCTGTGCCTGACCATGCGCATGGGGAATAACTTTATTATATTCCGACTTAGCCTGGTTAATTAAAGTTTCTTTCTCTTGCTGAGCCTGGTTAACCGCGTTAAATGCCGCTTTTACCGGGTCGGGTGGATTTACATCTTGTAATACCACCTGCTCAATTTTAACGCCCAGCGAATATTCATTACAAAGCCTTTGCATCAAATCCTTAACAGTTTGAGAAATGTCCATACGACCAACCGTTAAAACTTCATTAACAGTGCGGTCTCCAACCACCTGCCGCATGGTTGTTTCAGAAATATCTCTAAGTGTTTGTTCCGGATTCCGAACCATAAAAAGATATTTATATGGGTCGTCGATGCGAAACTGCACAACCCATTCAACATCGGCCAGATTTAAGTCGCCTGTCAGCATGAGCGATTCATCGGCAGTGCCTCCCTTGGTATATTGAGACTTCACATCAGCAGAAACAGTTCTGAAGCCAAACTCCAGTTTCTGTTGCCGTTCAACCGGCACTTTTGTAACACGGTCGATTAAAGGTATTTTAAAGTTTAACCCGGGCTGAACCGAGGTGGTATATTTCCCAAATCGGGTAATAACACCTACTTCTTCGGGTTCAACCTGAAAAAATGCGCTCCATACCACAATTAAAAGAAAAACCACAATTAAAATGGTTTTAATGTTCTTAAAAACCTGCTTTAAAAATGGAGGCAAGTCGAACTGATTAAATTGGTTTTGTGTCATTTGTATATGAATTGGTAATAATCTATAAATATAGGGGAAAAGAATGAGTTGTATAAAAAAACTTAGTGGCTGCTTAAATTTTAAGCTAACTTCTTATTGGATAAATAGGGTTTTAGAATTAAGATGGATAGAGAAGATAAACAAGATTAAAAAATTTTGAAATATCTAAAAACTCTATTCTATCCCTATAAATTTCTTATATCTCTCTATCTCAATAAAACCGAAAAAATAAATTCAATTATTGAATCGACAACCAGTCAACCATTTCTTTATAGCGTGAACCATTACCGGCAACCCATTCAAGCAAGTCGGCCGGGTAGCGTGCATTTACCAAATGCCACGCCAATGCTTCTGCATGGCCCAATTCAACTGCTTTATGAAAGAACTCTGAATAAAATTCCCAGAGTATATCGGACGATGATACCTCCACCTTTTCCAAAGCAGTCATCAGCTTTATTGATTGTTGCACGAGCCATTTGCTGCGAGCAGTATAATCGGTTGGTTTAAAATCGCCTGCCTCAGGTGTAAATGCAGTTTTAAAACCCGGACTTACACGGGTAATTTTTGAAATGCCTTTATCTGAGACTGCCCATGCCTGATAAATTCGTTCCAGTACCAAAACAGTTTCCATGCTACGTTCGCTGCTGTTTTCGAGTAACAGGTAATAAAACAATGGCAACACGGCTTTCAGGTTTTCGCCATGGCGAAACATCTGTTGTCCAAGCATATAATGCGATTCGGTAAACCAAGGGGCGGCATAAACCGAACGTAACAAATACTGTTCGCCCTCCTTTTTATTGAAAGGGATTTTTAGCCGTCCTGCATGATAAAGCAACAAATAATCGTCGGGGAATTTTTTAATTCCCTGGTTTAACCAACGGTTTCTCCTTTTGGGTTTAGCATCCTTTTCGCTGGCCAAAACGCCTGCAATATAAGCATCTGGAGTAACAGTTTCAGCTTGCTTACGTGCTTTGCGGGCATATTGCATGGCTTTACCAATATCGCCCCGCTCCATATAAATAATGGCCAAACCACCCAAAACCTCGCCGTCGCTGATTCCTGCACCCATTGCCAAATCAAGGTAAATTAATGCAGAATCGCTCTGGTTGGCTCTTAAAAAACCAATGCCTTTGCTCTTAAAATCGCCGCCGGTATTTTGGCTTGTGGCAGAAAACGCCCCCAAAAATAGTACTGAAAGTATTAATACATTTTTGTTTATCATATTTATAATTGTTTATTATATCATTAAGATTGACCTATTAAAACCACAAAGGCGCCAAAGAAATGCACTAAGTATTTCAAAGCAAGAATATTGTTAAAAAGTCACGTTAGACCTATTGGCCGAAAAGCAGCCTCGTTATCGATTGTTTTAAAATTGTTCCCATTGAGTGCCTTTGTGTTATACTTTGTGCTCCTTTGTGGTAATATTTTTAATCCTAATAAAATTGTTTTTCATAAATCCGCTTTATCAAGGATTACTCCCGGCTGGTTGAAAAAACACTTCCCGCGCTATGCCCCGAAAATTCGGGAGCATAAAAGCATTGAACCACTGCCGGCCCCGAAGTGGCCACCCCTTTATGCGATACAACCATTTCGTAAGTAAGTGTGTATTTTCCCTTTGGTAAATGGTCGATAAAGAAATCAACACCGGCATCGGTTACCGAAGCATAATAGCCTAAACCTGATTTCCAAACGTACCCCGACATTACATCCAATGGCTCCAGCACCGATGCGCGCTTGTCGTTTACATGCGCAAAATCCAAAGCCTGCGGTGTTTCAATCAATAACCGTACCATTAAACGGTCGCCGGTATTCAAACGTACCGAATCAGATAACGGATACCATATTTCTTCTCCATCTTTTAACAAGCGCTTAAATACCGTTTTGGAAACATCCAGAAAGCCTCCTTTCTGCACATTGGCTTCTTCTTCCCAGTAACTCCAGTGCATAGATGCCCACGATGGATGAGCAGAGCCTTTTTTCACTTCAGCAACGCCTAACGCAGAATTTACTTGCGTCCCTGTCCATGTTTGCGAAAAATAGCCACTACCCGATACGGTTTTGGATGGTTTTATCTTTAGTCGGCCAACTTTTATATCGTCGGGTTTTTGGTACGCAAATAATTGGCGCGAGGAACTTGCCAGCCCATATACTGCCGATACTGTACCCCGTGTGGTTCGCCAGTGCTGCGTCCGTTTTTGCGACATCAGCCAATCTTCCATGCCTGCAATGAGCGCACTGCCGGGCTCAAGTTCGCGCAGAGCCTCCAGAACAATTACCTGTCGCTCGATGGGAGCCTCATACCAAAATGGAGATGTTACTGTTTTGAAAAACCATTGTCCTCGCTCTCCTCTAATCGCTTTTTCTTTAATGGAGGCCACTAATGGTAAGGCTTCGGTTTTAAATCCGAATCTCCACAAAATGACCGCTTTCATTGCCTGTGCGGTAACATCGGTTGGCCGGTAATGCTTTCTCAATTTATCCATCCAGAATTGTTCTCCTTCCGATGGTGAAGTGGAGGCGAAAAAGCTTAAGGCATATAAATTTTTCACAATATTCCAACCGAGCACAATTACAGTATCCTTATTAATCGTGGCTTGACGCTCCAAATTTTTAAGCGCATTTTCTTTTGATTTCAGGAGTTGGTTTCGGAGCCAGTCAACAGCCCGATTCTGGCTTTGTTCGGCATCGCGTCCCAATGAAATGCCCATGCGTTTTAAATAACCAAACCCTGCAACAATTTCGGCAGTAACAAATTCCGATGGCATCATACCACTGAACCAAGGCCAGGCACCATCACCCATCTGTAATTTAGTTAGTTGTGCAAGAGCAGCGTTTTGTTCAGCATCCAAATGGCCGGCGGCAACAAGAGAAGCCAAACGGCGGCGGCGCTCTGTATCGTTTTTAGCTTCGGTTAGCCAGGGTGTAGCTGCCAAAACGGTGTTTTTAAGTTCAGGATTCTTTTCCAAAGCTGAAAGCAGGGCGTTCTCATCGCCGGGCAAAGCAGCCGCCCAAGCTTTTAAAACCTGTTCAATATGTGGATGCTCATTAAATATTTTTTTTGCCACCGACACAGCAAAATAACGATTAAATATCTGGTCGCTGTTTTCGTAAGGCCGTTCCATAAGCCAAGGCAAAACACCCAGCATTTCCCAGGCTGCATTTTGCGTGTAGGTAAATGTAAAAGATTGATGTTCTTTATTTCTACTGGCGGCAAGCGATTCCATTTTTATGGTATGTTTCCCTTTGCCCGACAGGGTTACAGGCAAACTTTCGGTTATCAACATTTTAACCGGCAACACAGGAATCAAATGCTCTTCGCCATCCTGAAACTCTTCGGTGGCTGCCGAAACAGTAACAACCAACCCCTTAATACCCGTTGGCACTTTAACCGTCCACGATGCAGTGGTGGTTGCATTGGCTTCCAGATGCCAATTTACAGGCTGAAGGCTGAGTTCGCCTGGCGTATGTCCGCTAACAGCATCTTTTAATTTTAGCCAAGCTGTTCCGGTTAAAACAGAATCGGTGGTATTCACAATTTTGGTCGAAAGCGTTAACACATCTCCCTCGCGCACTACACGCGGCAAATTGGGCATTACCATCACCTCGCGCGAAGAAGTGATAAACTGTTCAACAGTGCCCGAAGCCCCATCGGGACGATGCGCCAAAGCCATAAACCGCCATTTGGTAACGCTTTCGGGCATGGTAAAGCTAAACTGAATATCGCCATTATCATCAGTCTTGAGCATGGGCATAAAAAAGGCCGTTTCCTGTAACTGACGACGGACCATGTTTACAGGCTCAACAATTGGTTTAGATTTATTTTTAACTTCACCAGTAACATCTTCTGAATCATGTATTTCTATTTCCAAATCATCTTCCACTACTTCAACCACACTGCCACTTAATGATGAATTGGCACTCTTTAACATCATGGGCTGTCCCATTCTATGGCCAAAGCCCCAACCATATTGGTATCCAAACCAGTTAAAGGTGGGGTAAGGTTTAACATCAACACCTTTAACAGGGTAATCATTTCTGTTCCATGCATATCCGTCACTGAAACTGTTGTTAACCCATTTATTATAACCATAACGAGGATAAAACAGTTTCATTTGTAGTTGATTGGGCGCAAAGTAATCGAGCGATGAGTCGTACATGAGTGCCAGTAATTCAACTTGAGCGCTGTTTTCGTTTCCATCGGTAATATTAAGCTTCCAGGTTTCTGTGCTGCCCGGCTGTACTTTATCTCGAAACGATTGCAGCCTGATATTCAACTGTCGTGCCGGGTTAATTATCTCCACTCTTTGGTAGTCTTCGTATTTTCTGTTTTGCTGAATTAAAAAAGCATTTACCAGAATACTTCCTTCCATGGAAGTATTAATCGGAATTGAAATCTCATCTGATATGCGACTGACATCAATTTCCTTCTCTAAAAACGTTTTATTTTCATTCCAAGCGAATAAGTAAACAGTACCTTGTTGAAAGGCTGATGCCAGATTAATAACAAGTTGTTCGCCGGGAATAAACTCCTTTTTATTGGTAAAAACTTTTATGCCACTACCAGGATTAAACGGCTTATCATCAGCACCAAATACATAGAATACCTTGTCAGTTTTGCGTAATTCTCCGTTTTTATCAATTGATTCAAGTGAAACTTTATACATTCCGGGTTCTAATTCTTTGTCGAAACTTACCTTTTTGAGGAGTTCTCCTTCCAACTTTAAAGTTTCAGTTTTCACCACCGATTCTACTTCCCAATGATTCCATGCTTCCCTTTCAATATTATAAATGGCCCCTTTCCACAAAATGGTATCAGGTAGTTCCCAATATCGGTAAGGTAAAAGTTTTTTAGGAACGATGAGCTTTGAAATTGATAATTGCACCTTCCTCTTAACTGATTCTCCTGATTGATTATTAATAGACAAGGTTACAGGCAGTTCTTTTTCATGGTGGCTAATGGCATCCTTTTTTAAAATTACCGACAGATAAAAGCCGGAATCGCCCAATGTTATGGTTTGGGTTTGCGAGCGGGTTTCACCATTTATATCGGTTACATCCACCTCTACAATAAAGTTCTCGGTAAACTTTTTTTTCTTCTTAGATGAAGGAACAGATTGAAAAACAATATCAAACTCACCATTACTGCCGGTAAAGCCCGTTCCCGAGGCTATTGACACAGGCTTTTGAACTCCCCAATGGCGCCACATGCGTACCTGCCGGGTAACCCGCCAACTCACTTTCGCCCCCTGCAAAGGTGCACCGGTATAATCGGTGGCTTTCCCCGATGTTTTTACAGCTTCGCCCAATAAAACCACTTCTTTAAAGGGGTTCATCTCAATTTCGAAACGTGGGCGCTTGTAATTCTCAACATTGATATATTGCGACCCAAAAGGAGAGTTGATGGTAAAAGTGCCGGTTAGCACATTTTGCGGTATGGTAAAAACAGCTTCCACACTGCCGTATTCATTGGTAACCCGCTCAATGGCTGTCAATTCCTGTCCGTTTACATCGCGAAACGAAAGTATGATATCTTGCTCTTTTATGCTGCGGGCTTCTTTACCATTGGTTTCCATAAAAATGCCCTTCACCCAAACCATTTGGCCCGGCCTGTAAATCTTTCTGTCGGTGAAAATAAATGCGCGCGACTGAAATCGCTCCTCATAATTGTCGTTGAGGTTCCTTATCCAAACATTCTCAGTTTGGCAAACATCATTGCCCAATTTAGCTTCTATTTCTACACTGTTTCTGTATGGAAAGTTGAGGATAAGCCGCCCATTGACATCAGTTTTCCCACCGGCTAATACTTTTTTATTGCTGGTATAGTTTTCAAACGTATAAACAGAAACTTCTGCATCTTTAATGGCTTTTCCTGAAGTCCTATGCAAAACCAATATATCCAATTTTCCATCATCGGTTTGGCGATAAGAGATGGTAAGATTGGTAACCGGCAAAACAGTAAGGCTAAATAGTTCTGCCTTATCAATATCCTGAGTAACAGGTTTTGGGGTTACTAATATGGCATATAAACCGGGTTCAGCTATTCCCGGTAAATTCAACTCGGCCGAGTGCATCAGGTAATCTTTGAAATCGGGTAAAGTTCTAACTTCCGTATGAACAGGCTTGTTTTTTTTAATTTGCCTCAATGCCGCATCGCCCTGTATATGCCTCCGACGGTTACCATTTTCATTAACCTGAAGGCGGTAAACATTAACATAAACCTGCTTTATATTTTTATAATCAACCTTGTAGGCCAACCGGGTACCCGTAGGCAAAGCATTTTCAGTTACAACTGCCAGCATTGGTTGGTTAATCTGTTCAATCAGAGACCGGCAAAGCGCTGCACCTTCCGACTTTGGCCAGGCATTAATACCTTGTTGAGCAACCGATATAGCCTCTTTTAAATAATTACGACCGGTTTCCTTACCCATACCGGCATTTCCAAGCTGGGTTAAAAACAAGGCTTTCTGGTATTGAACATCGGCATAAACAGAGCTCTTGCGCGATTGACCGGCCAGCCGGGTTAAGGCATTCTCATATAAATCCTCAAATTTATCGCCACCAAAGCGTAACGACAGCCATTTTAAACGCGATAAATCGGCATCGTATAATGGCTCCGGTTCACCCATTTGTTTACGAAATGAAAGCCAGTTTTGTAAAAGCACCAATCCTTCCAAAGCTGCATTGTCTTTCGCTCCATCATCAAAAGAAACAGCCAGAAACTGGTCTATACTTCCTAAAATTTCAGGATTGTCGAAAACAGGATGCACCATCGTGGGCATCTGAAACAAAGCATCGGTTAAAATAGCTTCAATGGCCTTTACCGATAGAAAATCGAACAATGTAGGCCGTAGATTAAACTTATCAGACTCCTTAATTAGAATATCGCGATACTTTACCAGCAACTCCTTTTGAAGCAAAGCACTGTTTTGAAGCGATTGCCTGTAATGATGAATGGCTTTGGCCGATATTTCGGCGGCGCTCATTTCGCGGATATCGTTGCTACCGGTTTCCACCTGCTTTTGCTCCAATAATTTCCACTTATTTTTGTTATAATACCATTGGTATAAATCGGCCAGCATGGAGTGCACCATTTGTCGGGCGGGCTCCCAGGTTTTGGGGAGTTGCATTTCCAGTTCGTTTATAAATACCACCAGCGACTCTTCGGTAATATCTTCGCGGTACTTCATGCGCAACACCAGCGTTTTTACAAACAGATTGGTGTTTTGCTGATTCAATGCCCTTTGGTACAATTCATCGGTAAGATTAAATGCCGATTGAGGCAGCCCTGCTTTTTCGAGAGAATCAATTTTCTGAAATATAGTTTCGACAGGTAGTTCCTGCTTAATAATCTTTTTTTGTGCATTCGACAGACAAAAAACAGCAAATATTGCTCCTGTAAGATAAATCAGCTTAAGCATATCTATATTTTATTTTTATATTCATCATTAATCTACTTTGACACATTCATCTTTGACAACCATGACCGCTCAATTACGAACAAACAACGCTTGCAGTTCGATTTCTAATCCATTTTACTTTTTATAACCCTGAAAGGGTTGAATCAATAACCCGGGGTACAGCCCCGGAATGTTGAAACAACAAAACCAAAGCCCTGAAAGGGCGATAGCAATTCTAATTCCACACGTATTATTCCACACTTTATTTTTTGATGAATTTCCGATACTCATCCTGTATACTTTTGATAGAAATTGCACCATATTTTTAAATTGATTAAGCCCTTTCAGGGCTAATTTGATTTATATACATTTTCATAGGGCGATGCCCTATGCTTATGATATAGCCCCGTTTGGGCTATGATATCAGTCACTATAAAGCATGGTTGTATTCCAAAGCAATCTAAAAAATATCGTAATCTGTCAAAGTAGAATTAAATCACTGTTTATAATTGAGATTTAAAATCCTCAGATTTAAAGTCCCTAGAACAGGGATTAGACTTAAGACAAATACATAGTTTTAATCAGTATACCAGATAAATATTTCAAAAAACTTTTTTGTCTAAACCTCTAATTTAGTCTACTCTATCTGTCTTAAATCTAAACATCTAATAGTCTTTAATATAATCATAAAACCAAATTTAAACAGTAACTTTTAAGTCTATACTCATCACCTGCCATTTCCCCATGCAATTTATCAAAATTCAAGCCGCTTTGCACCATTCCTTGCAATAACATTTTATTAACACCTGAGAATTTGAAAAAACTGAACAATATCATACATTTGCATGGTATTACGTTTTTATAAAATAGTAACACGATGAGCGTTGTTCGATTTGGAGTTTCCCTCGAAAAGGATTTACTGGATGCGTTGGACGAGTTTGTTGAAAAAAACAAATTTTCAAACCGCTCCCAAGCTATCCGTCAATTAATTGCCAATAATGTGGTCATTCAGAAATGGGAATGCAACAACCTTGTAGTTGGTAGTATTACTTTGGTTTACGACCACCATAAGCGCGAAATCCTTCAACAATTAAATGATATTCAACACGATTATCATCATTGTATTTTATCGTCGCAACATTTTCATCTCGACCATGATAATTGCATGGAAATAATAGCCGTTAAAGGCCAGGCGGTGCAACTCACCGAATTATCGGACCGGCTTATAGCTGTAAAAGGCATCAGACATGGAAAGTTAACGATGAGTAGGACATAACAAACTCAGGCTGAAGGCAGAGGAAAGGAGACAGGAGATGAAGCGAAGCGGAATTCCGCGTAGCGGAACAGAAGACCGGGAATCGGAACAAGAAGCTGTTAGTTGTTAGCCATTAGTTGTTAGCTCCTAGCAACTATAAACTATAAACTATAAACTATAAACTAACCAACTCTAAACATTAAACTTCAAACTCTAAACATAAAAAATGAATTTCAACAAATTAAAACTTCTAACCATTATTTTAATCAGTGGTGCTGTTAATAACCTATTAAACGCCCAATTTGCTGTTCAAGACAGTGTAAAGCTTGATGAAATTGTCATAACCGGCTCAAAGGCTTATCGTCCGGCGGGAAACATCACTCAAAAAATTGACGTGATAAGTTTGCAACAAATGCAGACCAGTGTTACCGGACAAAACAACATAGCAGAGGTGATTGGTAACCGCCCCGGAATTTCGGTAAGTGCGCTTTCGCGGAACGATGCCAACTGGGGCACTTACGCAGGTATTGGACCCAAATACAGCACTTTTATGTTGGGCGGTTTGCCGCTGGATGCCTTCACCGACCCCATGTCGCTCGATTTAATGGCCATTGAGCGAATTGAAGTACAACGCGGACCGGCGTCGGTTTTATACCCTAATTATTTGAGTCAGGATTTTGCCGGCAACCAGAGCCCTTTAGCCGGAACAGTGAACCTGATTACCCGACAAAAAATCGACAAACAAACCACCATGGTCTCAACAGCTTATGGCTCATGGAATACCCTAAACGGACAGCTTTACCATCAGAATGTTAATGGTAATCTTCATTACTTTGGTGGATTAAATTATGAGACCTCCGATTATACCAATTATGGTACAAACGGCTCGTGGCTCAATATGAAGAAAGACCCTCAATATACCAAACTTAAGATGTATGGTGGCTCCTCCTGGTATTATGGCGATAATAGTCAACACAAACTTACGGCATTTGTAAACCATACCCAACATAAAGGCGATGCCGGCAGAATTTACCGCGGATATAACCATCAATACACCACGGTTAATGTGGGTCAAACTTCAGAATTAACAGAAAATATTCTGCTCAATGCTTCATTTGGCGTACGTATTTACGACCGTAACTGGCAGGAAAGCCAATTTACTGATGTTGATGTTCTACAGTCGAACAACGGCGTATATCAACGAATTATTCCTCTGGATGTAAATATAGGGATTAAGCATGGCAACCATTTATTGACTGTTGGTGCCGATTACCAAGGGGCGCTGTACTACACCCACAACGACCCGTTACTGGGCTATTCACTTTACGACAATAAATCGAGGGCTACACAAAAAGGTATATACATTCAGGAAGAGTTATATTTAAACAATTTGGTGCTTCGCGGCGGACTGCGTGCAAACCGCATCGATACTAAAATTGATTTACTGAGCGGCAATAATCCCGGCGATGCCGAGAGCGATTACAACCGTGTTTTATACAGTTTTGGCACGCGTTATAATGTTCATTCTTTTCTTTCGGTTTATGCCAATGTGGGAAACAGCTTCCTCACACCCGGGCTGAAATCAGTTGGCGGAACTATTCCGTTGAGCGCTAAAAACCAGCCGGGATTTAACGGACATTTACCAAATCCCAATCTTAAACCCGAAGCGGGCATTGGCACCGACTTTGGTATAAACCTAAACTTCCCAATGGGTTTTAAATCGGGGCTCAGAGTCTTTTACAACCGCATTTCCGATGCTATTGTTGATGTTCGGGTAAGCGAAAACCCATCGCAATCGCAATCCATAAACGCCGGTAAATCATTTTCGAAAGGGTTTGAATGGGAAATGGAGCATCAGATAAACGACAACTTTGGGTGGTTTGCCAACTTTACAAAAATGAAAACTGAAATTGAAGACAAAATTGACCCAAATCAGGACGGGGCTGAAATTCCATTTGCTCCCGACAAAATTGCCAACTTGGGTTTTACCTTCAGTCGTTCAGGGTTTACTATTAGGCCTACCATCAATTACAATTGGGGTTATTACGATAGTACTTCAAAAACTGACAGGAAGAAATTTACACCTAAAGAAACTTTGAATGTATATGCATCGCAGAAACTGAACAGACACAAACAAAACCCAATGGAGGTATTTACCAGCATTTACAACGCTACCAACAACCGTTACGAAATGCCCTGGCAGTTCAGAAACACAGGAAATTCAGTGATGGTTGGGCTAAAAATAATATTTAATTAATAACAAATTATGGAATCATTCGGTCGATTAAAGTCCTATCCATTTATATATCTGGCAATTCTATTGCCGGTAATAGGGCTCTTCACCACCGGATGTATCGGCAAAAACAAACCGGCAGCAAGTGAAGCATCCATTTCAGTAACTGATTTCAGGGGTAAAGCAATTGCATTAGCCAAACCGGCCAACCGGGTTATTTGTCTTATTGAAAGCGCTCTTTCGGGCATTTATATGCTAAATGCGCAGGAATATGTGGTTGGTGTTCCTTCAGATGTTTACCGCGGTAGTGTTGCAAAACGCTATGCAAGTCTGGATAACCGACTGGCCAATGGCTTGCTGCCATCGCCGGGAAACTGGGATTTTATAAGTATTGAACAAATAATTGTCCTTCAACCCGATTTAGTTATTATTTGGGCTTCACAAACCGAAGCCATTAATAATATTGAGCAATTTGGAATTCCGGTTTATGCCGTTATGATGCATAGCATTGAAGATGTTTACAAAGAAATAACTGACTTTGGCACTCTTTTTAATCGAACCGAACGGGCCGACAGTTTGATTTCATTTACTAAAAACAATATAAATCACATTAGCCAACTCAATAAGAAAGATAAACCTGCCCGTGGATATTTTATGTGGGCACAGGGCATTAACCACACATCGGGCAAAAATAGCACAGTAAACCAAATGTTTGAATTTGCCGGCATTGAAAATGTGGTAGAATCAGACATGGAACACCTGACCGTAAACATTGAAAAAATTCTGGAATGGAATCCCGAAATAATCATTATGTGGAACAACGATAAGCTAAAGCCTGAAGATGTTATCAGTCATCCCATCCTGAAAAATACCACAGCGGCAAAATCAGGAAACGTTTTTATGCTGCCTGATGTTTTCGATTGCGATTTATGGACATTAAAAATGCAACACGCCGTAAAACTGGTTTC
>CAZFTD010000070.1:0-16292 GCA_964521525.1 uncultured Marinilabiliaceae bacterium
CTTATATCCGATTTCCGGCGCATCGATACCCGCCAGCCGGATCGTGAAGACCATCCTATCACCAATGAGTGTGAATGATGATGGAGTAGTAACAGAGGTTGTTGGAAATACCAGAGACATCACAGAGGAGTACTATCAGGAAATTGAAGGAAAAAAGAAAACCGAGATACTGGATAGTATTATAAATAATAATCCCTTTAGCATACAAATTTTAAACGCCGAAGGGAAACATATACGGCATAACAGTGCTTTTGTTGAAATGTTTAAAGCCATTCCCGATGAAAAATGGTCTATTCTAAACGATCCTTTGATAAATAGTAATGGCCCTTCAGAATATATTAAAAGGGTATTTAACGGCGAAATAGTAAAAATGCCTCCTTTTTGGTATAATGCTCACTTTGTTGACCCAAAATACCCCGACATTCCAGTTTGTTTAGGTTCTGTAATTTTCCCGGTTTTTATCTCCAATCACAACCTTGAATACATTGTGGTTATGCAAGAAGAGATTACAGTAAGGGTTAAGGCTGAGGAAGAACTTATAAAGGCCAAAAATAAAGCTGAAGAGGCTGATCGGTTGAAATCTGCTTTTTTGGCAAATATGAGTCACGAAATCAGAACGCCAATGAATGGGATTCTTGGATTTGCCGAATTGTTAAAGAACCCTGAACTTTCGGGCGAAAAGCAGGCTAAATATATTGGAATTATTGAACAAAGTGGTGTAAGGTTATTGAATATTATTAATGACCTGATTAACATTTCAAAACTGGAATCGGGATTAATGGAAATATCTATTTCTGAAGTCGATATTAATGAACAGATTCATTTTGTACAAGACTTTTTTGAACTGGAAGCCGAACGTAGGGGATTGTACATTAAGTCGCATTGTCCTGAAATATCTTCTGAAGCAAGAATATTTTCTGATAAAGAGAAGCTTTTGGCCATTTTAACCAATCTTACAAAAAATGCCATTAAATTCACAAAAAGCGGCGGTATTGATATTGGATATGAAAGCAAAAATAATGAGTACCTGTTTTTTGTAAAAGATACAGGTATTGGCGTGGCCAAAAACCAGCAGGGAATAATATTTGATCGGTTTGTTCAGGCTGAACATGCAGAAAATGAAGTTAATGAAGGTTCTGGGTTAGGTTTATCAATAACTAAAGCCTTTGTTGAAATGCTTGGTGGTAAAATTTGGTTGGAATCAGAAAAGGGAAAGGGATCCCATTTTTTCTTTACGTTACCCTCTGCAAAAAAAGAGTCGCTTAAAACTGAAGAAGATCAGGGCCTGGCACAGAATAGCAAGTCTAAGGTGTTGGATTTTAGTATTCTGGCTGTTGAGGACGATGAGACTTCGCTTATGTTTTTAAGCCATGTGTTAGATGGCTATTGTAAGAAGGTTATCCTTGCAAGAAATGGTCAGGAAGCTTATGATATTTGTTGCAATAATACTGAAATTGATTTGGTGCTGATGGATATCAAAATGCCTGGGATGAGTGGATTGGAAGCTGCTAAGTTAATTAAGGATATGCGACCAGATTTACCAATAATAGCTCAAACCGCATACGCATTGGAAATAGAAAAAGCTGCTTATAAAGAAGTTTTTAACGATTATGTTACAAAACCAATCAGGATAGATTTACTTAAAAATGCCATAAATAAAGCAATGATTGAAAAATCAGAATAACCAGAAAGTAAGTAGTGTAATACCTAAGCCCCGGTTTTATAATAGATTTTTACTCCCGCACATTCTGAAATTCCTTCTTCAAAGAAATGGGGCGCTGTAATTTCTATAACAACCTTCATTGTAGAGTTAATTTCAAAAAGCTTTACCTGCTTAAAATTATCTATGGCATTATCGTATAAAACGGTTCTTTGTTCGTCGTCAGAAATTAGTCGAAACTGGATCTTTCCTAAACGATTTCGGCCACAAACAGAAATCTGGTAAGTTCGATCGCCATAAAAAACCTGGTTAATAACCACCTTTCTCATTTTACGAAGCGATATGGAACGCGATAAAGAACTTGCCTTAAACTCTTTTGGCGCTGAGGCACATTTTTTATCATACCCACTGCAACTTTGGGCATTTAACTCGTATGTGAATGACAATAATAGAATTAGAACTATTAAGGTAAATCGTGAAATCAGTATTAATTTTTGGCTGATTTTCATAACAATCGTTTTTTTACTATCAACTTTTCTTAACTAAAGGACTCTGGTGAATTTTAGATCATATAATACGCTATAATTCGATAGAAGTCTTTAATCAAACTTTTCCTTATTAACCCTAGTGCCGGTTTTCTATCGTTCAGTAAAGACTTAAGTGAAACCGTAAGTTGTCAGCCTGTTAGAGCCAGGATTTAACAACTAAGAACTTTTGCCTTTTTTCTGATGATTTGCAACTAGCGTTTCGCCCACTTTTTTCTGAGTAAATCAATCTCAATTTTTAACTCCTGAACCGAGGCAGGTTTTTGTGTTTCAGGTTCACTTTTTTGCCCTAAAACAATAGTTCCATCAGGTTTTGTTTCTCTTTTAACCGGGCGTGGACGCTCAGTGTATGAATCAAAAATTCTTTTTACACCAGCAAGGTCACTAAACAATCGTTCTTTCTGAACTCTATCGAGATGTCTGTCGGCTACTTTCCACAATTGTTCAAGCACAAGCTTTTGGTTCCATATGCGTAATCTAAATGCATCGTTCTCGTGTTGAGACTGAACAGAATTTAATGCAAAATAAATACTCTCAATAAACGACCCTGCCGATATTATGGCATAACTACCCATATTGGATGTTTCTCCAAGGTGATCGATCATTAAAATATATGATTCGGTATAAAGAGCCTTTAGCGAATCGTGTCGGCCTATATTATTAATAAACCGTTGAGAAATACTTTCAATTTCTTTTGGGAAAAGGTCAAGTTCCCTGCCCATTTTCTCAATCACTTCAAAATAACTAATAGCAGTTCCGGTTTGGTCGAAACCAAGGGCATAAGCTAAATTGGCCATGTATAAGCCAAATCCTATTCTTTTCTCATAAGAACTGTTATACAACTCAACATTTCGACGGTTAATCAACAATCCGGACTTATAACTAAGGCTATTTCGGTCAATATACTCCAAAATTTCATCGGCCGATGGAATAGGATAAAACTCTACAGCCATGGTATCTGGGTTTTGTTGATTGTTAAAATCAACTGGCATCCCATTAGCAGCTGAATAAACGGTGCGAATGGTGAGCATCAATAAAGTCAAAACAAAAGATAACCTCAGATTATGGTTTAATGACCATTGATTTTTTGTTTTACTTAAGTTGTTCCTGTGCGTAATTGTTTGCATAAAATTTCAAATTTATTTCCACTCCTTCAGGATTTATTTTGCTAACAGTTATTGACCCACCGTGTATTTCGGTAATAATTTTTGCTATTTTTAAGGTGTGCTTGTTAGCAGAAAATAAATCAAATAACTCATCAATATGGTTGTTATCAATTTCCGGACCATTATCAAATACTTTCACAAAAACTTCATTATTGCGCGCTTCTGTTTCAATTTGTATTGTTGAGTTTGCCGGATTTCTTTCCAGTAAAAAGTCGAAAACAGATATGAAACAGGATGTGAGCAAAAGATTTTCGCCATATATAAAAACGGTTTCAGAAGTTTTGTTAACATTGAACTTGATGCTTTTACGGCGAATTTTATCATCAAGTTTCAATAAGCTGAATCCAATTATTTTTTGAAGTTCAACCTGAGTAAAAACTAAATCAGGATTGTTGGATTGTAGTTTTGTTATACGTATGGCTGTTGAAACAAATGACTCAACTTTTGAAAGAGCCTTATCAATGTCGTCGATTAATTCACCTACTTTTTTGGAGTCGACTTTGTATTTTATAACCTGAAAAATACTTGTTACCTCATTAATGGCACCAATCATTTCCCGGCCAATTAGGTCTAAAAACTGTTGTTTTGATTGTTCGAGTTTTTTCAAATCGTTATTAAGCCGGATTAAATTTTGGTTGGTTTGCTCAAGCTCTTTGTAGGCTTCAATTAATTTCGATGTTTTTTCCTCAACTTTGGCAGCCAGGTTGTTGTTTAACTCAACCAGTAACTGTCTGTTTCGTTTCAGTTCGATTTGATTTTTAACCCTGGCTAATAGTTCACGTGTATCAAAAGGTTTTATAATGTAGTCATCTCCACCCACTTCGAAACCATAAACAAGGCTTTCGCGTTCAACTTTTGCAGTCACAAAAATTATTGGTAAATCCTCGAATAGTTTGCTGGAGCGTATGGTTTTGCAAACTTCAAAGCCATCTTCTTCGGGCATCATAACATCAAGTAATACCAGGTCAAAAGCCTCGGTTTCAAGCCAATTTAACCCTGATGTTCCATTTAATGCAAATTCGCTATCGTACCCGTTTTCATTTAAAATGGATGCTAAAACCTGAATGTTTTTAGGGTTATCGTCAATAATTAATATTTTTCCTTTATTATCCATTACAATGAGCGTTATGTTTTATTTATTGGTTAATTAGGGTGTATTTTTCGAATTCTTTAATTATTTCATTCAATTCTTCTACATCAAAAGTATCCAAACATCTTTCCATTCGTTTGTGTAGTGATTCAAGAGTTTCATCGTTAAATTTTACAGCTAAAGCTTTTATTTTTTCTGAAATGGGTGGTATGGATTTAAATGAGGGGCGCGAGGTAAACAAATTCCACTCTTTAACAAAATCTTTACAGGCAGATTTGCAATCAACGCCAATGTGCTTGCTTCTATTGGCAGTGTGAACAATGGTGTCGAAATTATTACGGTTATTGGAGTCATTTTTTACGTTTAAGGTTTCAAACTCTCTTTTTGGTAATATAACTTTAAAAGTACTTCCTTCTCCAGGGGCACTGTTCAATGTAATTTCACCCTCCATTAACGTAACCAGTTTTTTAACTATTCCTAATCCCAGCCCGGTACCTCCATAGCGCCTGTTATCCTGGTCTTCCTGTTGGGTAAAATCATCGAAAATTTTGGATTGAAAATCAGGTCTAATGCCTATACCGGTATCAATAACTTCAATAATTAAATCTACGTCAGATGTTGTTTTATTTTGAACATCAATTATAACTTTAATATACCCTTTTTCGGTGAATTTAATTGCATTGCCAATGAGGTTGTTAAGTATTTGTCTGATTTGGCTCTCATCTAATACTAAAAACTCAGGCAGTTTGTTTGAAATTTCAATAATAAAATCGAGTTCTTTCTGATGGGCAAGAATTGAAAACATTCTTTGAATTTCAACTATTGTAGCTCTTAGGTTAACAGGTTTCGTATTAAGACTTAACATTCCTGATTCCAGTTTGGCAAAATCAAGAACCTCGTTCACCATGTTAACAAGTTTGGTTCCACTTGATTTAATGTTAAATAAATAATCCTGAAATACAGGATTGGTAATCTGGCTAATTAAATAATCGGAAAATCCAACTATAGCATTTAGAGGCGTTCTTAGTTCGTGGCTGATACGGGCAATAAATGCACTTTTGGCCTTATTGGCCAGGATGGCTTCTTCTTTCGATTTAACTAATTCTTCATTGAGTTTCATCGTATTATGGATGTCAATTATAACACCCACGATGCGGGTAACCTCACCTAAGTTGTTGCGACTCACAACCCTGCCATTAATTTCAAACCATATATATTCTTTTTTCTTATTGAGAATGCGTAAAATACATTGAAAAAACGGAGAGTTGCTGTCCATATGCTCATAAAAAGCTTCCAATGCTTTAGGTAAATCGTTAGGATGAATTAAATGTTTATAATCGAGCATGTTATATTCGCTTGAGGAGCCCAGACTTTTAAATATTTTACCCGAACGGCCTTTTTCAATAGTGATTTTGTTTTCGAGAGGATAAATATTCCAAACACCCATATTGGCCACATCGAGTGCAAGCTCGAGTTGTTCCATGTTGTTTAGGAGTTTAACGCGCTCCTGGCTACGGTTAACAGCTATACCGAATAAATTACCCAGATTGATTAAATTGTCGATATCTTTTAAATCGTAATCTTCGTTTTTCCCGGCCACAAATAATAACCCTTTATATTCTTCGTGAAAGAAAATTCCTGTCCAGGCAGCTCTGTTAAAGGGCAGTAGTTTCATAAACGAGAACTCGTCGGGAATAGTATTGTCATTATTATTACATATATCACTGTATTCTGATCTGATTAGCTTTTTATCAAGCAAAAGTTTATTATAATGTTGTTTCAATGATGATTCGATAATAAAGGCCTCGTTTTTGTAGGTTTCAGAAGCATCAGAATATACCGAAACCACCGATTTATTTGTTGTAGGGTCTTCGTAAACAATAAAGCAAAACAGACTCTCAGTAATTGCCAAAGCGTATTGCCGTACCAGGAGGATAATTGAGTTCAGCGAGTTGTGTATGGATAATTCACGACTAATCTCAGCAAGACTCTGATTAATCATTGATTCCTTTAATAATGTCTCCTGAGCCAGATGTTGGTCTGAAATATCGAAACAATAATAACAAATTCGGTCTTCGCCATCATGATTTATGAGCGACATATTTACAATAACGGGATATGAAATGCCCTCCCGATTGGTATGGCTGGTTTCAAAACTGATGGTTTTTGATTTCTGAAGCTCTTCCAGATGCTTTTCCCACCAAAGAGCGGATGCATGTGGATTTATGTTAATAATTTTGGTCGCCTTATTTAAATACAGATTTGTATTTAAATTTTTCCGTGCTAAGGTGTTACTATATATAATTTCGCCTTGGTTGTTTAAATAAAAAAATTCGAATGGGGCATTTTCTAAAGCAGCTAAGTTTATCTCCGATTTATTTTTGGTTTTTATTATCTCCTGGTTAATACTATGAATGGTTACAAGAATTAAGTCGCCAAACTGATCAAGAAGTTTAGCTGAGAATGTGATTTGGCACGTTGAGTTTTCTTCTTCTTGAGTTTTATAAATAATTGCAGTTTGGTCCTTTATGAGATTATTATTTTCATTTAAGCTATCAATGATGTTCACAAAGTCACACTTTTTGCAAAATGGTTCAAGTTGACAATCATTTCCATCGTGTGCATTTTTACAATTAATCAACTGCCCAAACGAAATGTTTTCGGCTTTCTTTATTCCAAATATTTTCCTTGCTTCATCGTTAATCCGATAAATTTTTAGATCTTTCTGAAGAACAATTATAGGATGAATCAAACTCTCAATAAGAGTTTCGAGATATACTATTTTTTCCATTTTATGAATGCTATGTATTGGCAGAACACTGATGCCTACCTCAATAATTTAATTGTGCCTTTTTTAGTTAAAATTTCGTTCTCAAAAGTTCTTACCTGAACACTATAGTTATAGGTTTCGATTGGTTGGGCTTTACCATTGAGATAACCATCCCATCCTTCGTTTAAGTCAGATGAACTATAAACCTCGCGTCCCAATCTATTAAATATTTTAAAACTAATCAGCTCTTTAATGCCCCATCCTTTCACGTAAATTCTATCGTTAATTCCATCACCGTTAGGAGTAAAGGCACTTGGAACATCAACCGAATATTGTTTTAATACGGTTAATTTAAGTGGATAGTTTACGGTAAAGCACTTGCTTGTATCTGTAATGGCTACATTGTACAGGGTAGTTTCTAAGGCCTGGATGACAGGATTGGGGCAGGTGGCACAATTTAAAAAAGTTGGCGGGCTCCAAACATAAGAAGAAATTCCGGCGTCTGAAATGTCAACATCTAAAAACTCACCTATTATAACTGTAGTATCCTTTAACGTAACCACAGGTATTTGTTGAACAGAAACTAATACATCTTTAGTGTTAATACATTGATTGATGTCTGTTACCATAACCTGATATAATGTGGTTTCACTTGGTGATGCCTCGGTTATGGCATGGTTTGGGGTTGACAGGTTTTCAGCCGGAATCCAGGAGTAAGACTCTCCACCAGATGCCGATAACGTTGCAGTTGTATTAAGGCAAATTACCGTGTCGCGGTTAACCTTGATGGTTGGTAAAGGGAAAACAGTTACATTTTGCCACGAAGAAGTATCTCTGCAACCCAGATAGTGCATGGCAACAAGTCGCATTTTATAATTACCTGCATTAGAGTATTGATAGTCAGGTTCCTTTTCAAATCGGCTATCTCCATTGCCAAACTCCCAAATCCATGAGGTTGAGTTTTTGGATTGGTTTATTAATTGTGGCCCAAAAGGAACACAACCTTTATCAGTACCCTCTTTTATAGCAAACATGGCTTTTAAATCAAGTACATTAAGTGTATCGATAATGGCTTTGTTACAGGTATTATCGGCATCTGAACGCAAAAAAAGCACAGGGTATATGGTTCCCGGGTTACGATATTGATGGGTGGCTTGTGCTCCAACGCCAAAATATCCGTCGCCATAGTCCCATCTGATATCAAAAACATTTTGTTGGTTCTCAGCTTTAAACAAAACATCGATGTGTTGACAAACAGTATCTAGTAATTCGATGGTGGCAAATGGCCCTCCAACATGGATGTAGGCAGGTTTTACGATGGTGTCGGAGCATCCATAAGACGATTGGGTTATAAGTTTTACATCATGTTTCCCCGGACGGTTATAAATAAAAAATGGATGTTGAAGTTCAGATAAATTATTGTTTTCGCCAAAATGCCATTTCCATTTGCCCGGGTACTCATTCTGTGATTTATCGGTAAACTGAACAACCAAGGGGTAACAATTGGAGTTGGTAACATCGGCAATAAAATCAGCTTTTGGATAATCTTGAACATGTACGTAATTTTCTACTGTTTTTGAGGTTTCACAGCCATGATTGTCTTTAATGTTTAGGGTAACACTATAATAGCCCGGTTCACTAAACTCAAATTCTGGCTTTGCCAAATTGGAGGTACGACCATCGCTAATTTCCCAATAAAAATCTACAATCTGGCTTAATGATGTGTCGAGGAATTTTGTACTCTGACCAACACAAAGCTTGTTATTATCTGCCTTAAACGATGCATCGGGGAAGATTGCTTTTACAAGCTGGTTTTTCGTTATTTTCGAAACGCATCCAACCTCATCGGTCACCTCCAATGATATGTTATAACCTCCAAAATTGGTATAATCGTGAGTTGGATTTTGTATTGAAGAAGTTTTTCCATCTCCGAAATTCCATAACCACTTTGATAAAGGCGACTCAGAAATTGTTTTGTCGGTAAATTCAAAAGTAACAGGCATACACCCAATTTTATAATTGGCTTCAAAATCGGGTTCCGGTTTGAAAATAGTTATCTGTTTACTTAGGGTATCTTTGCAACCGTTTATATCCTGAACAATGAGACTAATATGGTTTATTCCTTTCTTAATAAATTTATGCGATAAAGGCCCCGCGGTGAAAATCGTTTTATTTTCTTCCTTAATGTTCCAAAGGTATTTTCCATAGTCATTTCCCGAAAAGTAATCAACAGCATCCTGGGAGCCTGAGCCATCTAAAGTTAAAGTATTGTTTAAACACGGAGTGCCATCTGAAATTGTAAAATCGCTATTGATATTTCGTATAAAAATTTCTCTGGTAAATTCAAATGAACAACCATTTGAACTATTTGTGGCATAAAGCTTTACGGTGTATTGGCCATTTTCGCCAAAGGTATGACGGGGTGAATTTACGTTTTCAATTTCTGGGGTTTCATCGCCAAAACTCCACTTATAATAAGATGCGTCGTCAATATTTGCTTTAAACAAACGTTCGTAGGGTTTGGCACAATCAATATCGGTTTTAAAGGATACGATGGGGCCAATTATTTTAACAATGTTATTTTTCGTTACACTACTGGCGCACCCATAATTAAAAACGGTTAAAGTAACATTCATTGGCCCTGTTTTAATGAAATCATGAGGGGGCATTTGCATCATATCAGTTGAGCCATCGCCAAAATCCCACCGTGCATTGGTTATTTGCGATGGTGTTGGCGATGTTATTATAAAGTCTACTGCATTGGAGCCGCAAACTTCGTAATTTCCTATTCTTGAAAAATCAGGAGTTAATGATTGCCCGGCATTAACAAATTCTGTTTTGCTATTAACGCAACCTTTTGAGGTGGTAATGGTTAATTCAATGGGGATTTTACCGTTTTCAGTAATTGGAATATTTATAGTTTCACCATTACCAGTTGGGATAGAATTGTATTTCCACTGTCTTTGGGTAATAAAATCGTTTGAACTATTATAGTTTGTTTGGTCAGAAAATAAAATGGATGCCGGAGTGCAAACATCAAGTGCTGATGCATTTCCGCCCGAACCTGGATTAAACTTAACCTCGGGAATATGAATTTGAACACTGTTGGGTTTAATATAACGGTCGGTGCAACCATGTTTGCTGGTAACAATTAACGTGTCGCTAAAAAAAGCCTGATTGTTTACTAATCTGGTGTTAGTGGGGTAATTAACCGTTGGGTTTTGAGCCGATGAGGTGGTGCCATTGCCAAAACGCCAATCCCAGGCTACTGCATTTTGCGATTGGTTTTGGTACAATATATTTTTCGGCAACTCACAAATAAATTGCTCATTAACCAGAAAGTCTGCTTTTACAAACTCAACATTAATTTTTTTCGAAACACTATCCCTGCAACTGCCATTTGCTGCTATTAACCAAATTGTGTAATCGCCAGCAGTAGTATAATTTTTGTTTAAGTTGGTTTGAGTTGAAGTTGTCTGGTCGCCAAATTTCCATAAGTAAGATGTGGCATGGGAGCTTTTATTTATTAAAGCCACATTTTGTCGTGGACAAATGGTGTCATGTGAAACATCAAAATTTGCTGTGGTTTTAACAATCTGGATTAAGCTGTTTCTTATTATTTCATCGGTACAACCATAATCATCCGTAACTTTTAATTTAACGCTGTAGGTTCCAACATTTGTGTAAAGATGCGATGGTGATGTTAGATTACTGGTACTACCATCGCCAAAATCCCAAAAAGAGTTTAAACTGGTTTCCCCTTGTGATATATTTGTAAAAACCACGTTTAACGATCCGGTGCAGGAGTAGCTTTCATTTATTCCAAACTGGGCTGATGGTTTTAAAACATGCGCTAACTGAGCTTCAGTGTAAGAGCTGGAGCATCCAAATTCATTTGTAGTCAGAAGTGTGACATCAAAAGTTCCTTTGGTAATGTATAAATGGGATGGATGCTGTTCGGTTGATTTGGCCCCATCACCAAAACTCCATGTGTAATTGAGTGCTGACCCGCCCGGGTCGGTAGAATAATTTTGAAAACTCACGTTGAAGGGGGAACATCCAATGGTATCGCCCACAAGCTCAAAACGAACGTCTGGCTTTGGGTGAACAGTAATGTATTCTTCGCGCACGAGCACTTCAGATTCAGCACCGTTGGTAACAGTTAATTTTACAGTATATTTCCCCGCAGTGAGATAGGTTGTTTGCGGATTCCTGGCCGTTGACACATTACCGTTTCCAAAGTCCCATAAAAATGTACTCCCCTCAACAGGAGCCGATAAATTGGTAAACGTAACATTTATTGGTGAACATCCCTGAACAATATCAGCTGTAAAATTGACTGTTATTTGGGCCGAAATTGTTAGTGAGAATAAAAAGAAAGAGATAAAAGCGAAACTAAAAATAAAATTACGAAGTAGAAGTATTTTGAATGAAGCATTTTTAATGGAACATAATAAATGCCCTTTTAAAGATGATGCTTTTATTTGTGCCTTGTTATTGCCCATAATTCAAGTTTTTATGCAATTTAATAAACCAATTGCAATTTTGACAATTTTTTCTTAAGTTTCAGATTAGTATATCCTAAAACTTATTTATGGTGGTTGGGCTAAAGAACAGATATCAGATAATAATAAGTGTATTACTGCTTTTTGCTAACAATTGTTACAATGTTAACGGGCAAACAATACACTTTTCTCAGGCTTATGGTGCTCACTTAACGCTTAACCCTGCAAATACAGGTAGGTTTAATGGCGATTGGCGAGCCGTTGGAATGTTTAGAAATCAGGGAATTTATTTGGCTGATGATTATAGAACTTCTTATTTTAGTTTTGAAAAGCCATTTTACATACAATCTGAGAAAATTAATACAGGATTTTTTTACAGCCGGGATAATACTGCCGGAGGTACTTTTCCGGTCGACAGGCTTAACTTTTCAGTTGCCACGGGTGTTTGGCTCAGCCATAATTCTACGCTTAGTGCCGGGTTTCAGGGAGGTTACGTTCTTAAGCAAATTAAATGGGATGGTATTACATTTCCCGACCAGTATAACCGTAATATTGGGGGCTTCGACCCCGGTATGCCAACCGGCGATGCCAGAGAAACTTCCGGGAGTTCCTACCTCGATTTGGGTTTTGGTGTGGTTTACTCAAAAAACATCAACAAAAATATTATAGGTGTTGGGTATTCGGTGCAGCAACTGAACAGGCCAAAGGAATCCTTTTTTGAACAGAAACGAACCCTGCCATTTAAGCACATTTTTCACGTTAAAGCTGATGTAAATATAAATTCTCAGTTATTTCTGATTCCCTCCGGAGTGTTTTTAAAGCAGCATGATAATAACGTTATACTTGCTGGGTTAAACCTGGGGTATAGTCTTAAAGAATGGGAAGGGGTTACAAACTCTGTAATTGGTGGAATACATTTTCGCGATGCTACTGTTTTGGGTATTAATTCAATAATTTTCTCAGCCGGCTTTACCTGGCAATACTATACATTCATGATTTCCTACGATAGTCCGCTGGCTAATTCCCGCTCCACATCTTTTAATCAATCGGCGATAGAGTTTGCCATTGGATTCAGGTTGCCATCTACCGAACTTAAATTCAGAACCATACCATGCGAAAGATACTGATATATATCTTTTTATTGATTTCTGCAAGTAATGGAGTTGCTCAAAACCACTTGACAGGGATATCTGACCTTAAAAAATTGAAAGATTGGCAGGTTAAAGGGATGGCGCGCAGTGCCATGCGTATGAACGATGTTTATCTGGCACGCGATTTTCTTGATGAATGGCACCAACGCCAGCCTCAGAATATTAAGGTTCTGGTTCAATTGGCCTATTACCATTTAAAAGCACGCGATTATGAAAAAGCACAGGCCATCTTTAAAAAAATTTCTACTGATTATCCTGATCAATATCCGGATGCCCGGTTTTATTATGCCCAATTATTAAAGATTGAAACAAGGTACGAAGAGGCTCTTGATGTTTTACAGGTGCTTAGGCGGCGATATCGTAAATTAACCGGAACAGGCATAACCCGTTCACGTATTGATAATGAAATTATCGGGTGCCAGATAGGTATAGCTTCAAGAGACTCAATGGTTAAAACTGAAGTTATCAGGCTTGATGAGACTATAAATACACCGCATATTGAGTTTGGCCCCCTGTTATTGGACGAATCAACCTTTGTTTATGGCTCAACCAAACTCAATTCAACTGTTTTAATTTCAACAGAACTGCCATTTAACGCCTCAAGGCATTTCTACGAAGCCCGCAAACATGAAGATAACTGGAAGGGTGGCTATGAAACATCAGCACCTTTTTACAATTTTGATAATTATGACACGGGTAGGGGAGCTTTCTCGGCCGACCGGAAGCGTTTCTATTCGGTTCATTGTACCATGAATCCTGATGGCAGAAATATTTGTCATATTTATGTGTCTCATTTGGAAGGGGATAGTTGGTCCACGCCGCAAAAACTGGATAAGAGCGTTAATCATCCCCGTTATAACTCAACCCACCCAACTGTTGGCACTTGTTTTAGCCCTTCGCTTGAAGTTCTCTATTTTGTTAGTGACCGTAAAGGAGGTGCCGGTGGCTATGATATTTGGTATTCGGTGTACGATAAAAAAACAGGTAGGCATAATAAAGCCGAGAATGCCGGCGTTTTTATAAATACCCCACAGGATGAGATTACGCCATATTTCGATTTGCCATCGCACAGGCTTTATTTTAGCTCAAACGGATGGCCAACCATTGGTGGGTTTGATGTTTTTTATGCCAAAGGAGATATGGCCACATGGGAATCTTCTGTTAATGTGCGACGACCAGTTAACTCTTCTTACGATGACTTAAATTTTGTTCAAAACCACTCAGGGAAGTTTGGATTGTTTGCATCCAACCGACCAGGCAGCTTGTCATTTCATCATCAATCGTGCTGCGACGATTTGTATGCATTCCATGAAACCGAATCGCCACGTGTGTTGGTAACAGGACGACTTGTTAAGGAAGACATTATAAAGGAGTCGGGGTTATTTAGAACTCAAGAGCCTGACCACCATAAAGCTATAGTAGAACCAGTTGTTATTGGTAATCGAACTGTAATGGTTCAAATGGTTAAAGACTCCCTCTCTTCTGTTTTATTACAGGAAATTCAAACCAATTCAAAGGGAGAATTTGAAATTTGGGTAGATCCGGGAATGGATTTTCAACTAACGGTGAACGATCCCGGATTAATAAATAATCAGTTCTCTTTTTCTACCAAAAATGTTGAAAAGGATCAGCTTATTGATGTAAGCACCATTGCTTTAACCACAGTTACCGAGAAGGCAGTGGTAATTGATAATATTTATTATCAGTTTAATCAGACAGATCTTTCTGCCGAAGCTAAAACAATTCTTGACTCAACATTGGTGTTATTAATGCAAAGGTATCCGGCTATTAAAGTTGAAATTGCTTCCCATACCGATAATGTTGGCGATGAAAAGTATAATCAGAGACTTTCGGAACGTAGGGCACTAGGAGTATTGCAATATCTGGTTTCTAAAGGAATATCAAAAACCAGGTTAACAGCCAAAGGCTATGGCGAATCTTTGCCTTTGGCACCTAATCAGCATGAAGATGGTTCGGATAACCCAAAAGGAAGAGAAATTAACCGTCGTACAGAATTTAAAATTATCGGATTAACCGATAATATGTTGAAATTTAGGGATAACAATTGAGTATGCTTTCTAAGTTCTTGAAATATATTCTTTTGATAAACTTTACTTTAGTTGGATTTGCAGTTTTGGCTGGTCAACTCGCATTTCCCGATACTATTAAAGTAAAGGGTGACCATTATTATCCTCCTTTTGAGTTTATTAACGAAAAGGGAGAGCCTGATGGGTTTAATATTGAATTGTTTAGGGCCCTTGCCAAAGAGTTAAACCTGAATTTTCACCTCGAACTTGACCAATGGAGTAAAATTCGTAAAGAACTTGAAACTGGTCAGATTGATGTTATTACAGGCATGATGGTTTCGAGTTCAAGAGCCGAGAAAATGAAATTTGGTACGCCGCACAGTATAATGACTCACGCCATTTTTACCAGAAAATCAGGTGTAATAAATAAGGTTGAAGATTTAAAGGATAAAGAGATTATTGTTCAGGATGGCGACAGAATGCACGATTTTCTGATAGAAACCGGACTCACCAATAATATTATTGCTGTTTCGACACAACTTGAAGCTTTGAAATTATTAAATAATGGCAAACATGATGCCGCCTTAATTGGATACTTTCAGGGGGGATATTTAATACGAAAATATAAACTGAAAAATGTTCACTCGGTGGCAGCTGATATTGAACCTGAGAAATATGCCATGGCAGTTAGTCTAAATAACGATGAATTACTATGGTTGCTCAATATGGGCTTGTACCAGTTAAAAGAAAAGGGTATTTACGATGAGTTGTATAACAAATGGTTTGGTGTTTATGAAGATTATTCCATTATAAAAAAACACAAAAGCCAATTTATTCTGATTTTATTATTAATAGGATCCTTGCTGTTTTTTGTTGTATTTCTCCAATTCGAGATAAAAAAAGCCAAAGAAAAAATCATGCAAAGCGAATCGCGTTACCGCGATATATTTCATAATAACCATGCCATAATGTTAATTGTCGACCCCGAATCGGGCCAAATTGTTGATGCAAACCCCGCGGCCATCAATTTTTATGGGTACAGGAAGGAGCAACTATTGAAAATGCACATATCTGATATCAATACATTGTCACTACCTGAGATTCAAAACGCCATGAAGAATTCCCGGGAAAATAATCTGCACTTCTTTAATTTTGAACATAGATTGGCATCGGGCGAGGTAAAGAATGTTGAGGTTTACACCGGCCCTGTTAAATTTGGTAAGGAACAATACCTTTACTCAATTATTCATGATGTAACTGAAAAAAAAACAACTCAATTAGCCTTAAAATCAAGTGAAGAAAAACTAAAACAAATTTTTAAATTGGCTCCTTCAGGTATGGGTATAATCGTTAATCGGGAATTTGTTAATGTGAACCC
>CAZFTD010000071.1:0-16243 GCA_964521525.1 uncultured Marinilabiliaceae bacterium
CTAACATTTTGAGCTTCCTGGCGTGCTTTGGCTCCGGTTCCTGAATAAAGCTGAATACGAAATCCTTCAACACCCGGTGAGTTCTGATTAACCTGAATGTGAAGCAACATCATCTGCTCAATGGCTTGTGATTGCTTAATAGTTACGAGCCCTTGTCCATCGGTACGATTTTGAACAGCTACAAACGGATTAACAGAGGCTCTGGAAGACTCCTGTTGCGCCAGCACTCCATCAATCAGGAAAAATAAAGCTGCAAAGAAATAAAGCGTCTTTCTCATTACCTTTTTTTTGCAAATATACGCTTTATTCTCTTTCGGGCACAACCAACACAGGTAAATCTGAAAGGTTCAGCAGTTCATTAGCATAGGGGAAAAATAAAGATTCGAACGGATTGATAGTTTTCCGAACCGGTAATGCAATAAAGGTAACATGGTGTTGATGGGCATACTCAAGCAAATCGCGGGCATTTTTAGATTTCTCCAAAAACATTACATCAAATTCCAAATCGGTATTTTTCCTGAGAAACCGTTCAACCTGGTGCACATATGAGTTGATACGTCCGGGAATAAGCCACTTTGACTTAGTGTTTACACCTGCTATTAACACTTTGGCATTCAGCAGTTTTGCAAAGCCTGCTACTTGTGGCACAATGCGACGGCTAACTTTGTCAGAATCGATTACCATTAACACCTTTTGTTCCTTTTTCATTTTCATTTCGGAACGAACGGTTAATACCGGACAAGGCGCATTGGCAACCAGTCGGTAGGCATTACTTCCCACCCATCGATCTTCGAAACCTGAAACTCCGTGAGTACCAACTACTATAAGATTAGTATCATCGTAATGAGCCTGGTTGGAAATTTCGCGCACAACGTTTCCTTCCCTGATTTTGAAATCGAGTTCACCATTTTGCACCTTATATTTTTCTTTTGCTCTGTTAATAAGATACTCCATAAAGGAGGTATCCATATCGGCCAGCAATAAATGTGGATTGTTCTGAGCAAATTGAGGATGATACCGTCGGCCGGTTCGAACGTGCATTAATCGAAGATCGGCTTGGATAAAATTTGCCAGCATAATGGCAACATCGACCGCAAAAACTGAGTCCTCAGAAAAATCAATAGGTACAAGAATCCGTTTCATAGATATTTGGGCTTAATTAGATGGTTAAACGAATACAACTGTTCAGTTCCAGCCAATCTCCTTTCCGCTCCAACCTGAATATGGCATTGAATTTAAGCAATTTTTATTCTTCTGGAACAGAAGTTACAAACTTTTTGCTTAATGGTATATACGTAGCTCTTTTTTAAAAAGTTATAAATGCTGCAATAAACATATACATCAATTTATATATGCCTTATTATCTATTACTTAGAAACTGTTTAAATTTAGTTTTCTTTTTTTTATTAAAGACCATTAGAAAGATGAGGTATATAAAATTTTGAAGATATCCGGATAATCTAATCATCTCCTCCTCTATCCCCTTAAATATCTTGATTCTAATGATATTTTAAAATTTTCAATATAAATTTTAAACAGCTTCTAACCATTTATTGATAACAGACCCAATACAATAGATTACCTTTGTTTGGGAGTGTTTGATTCAGTTTAACAATTCAACAAAGAGAAAATAATATGGACGAAAAAGTAAAGGAATTCAGAGAATACCGTTCCAAAATGAACGAACGCATTCTGTCGCAGGATAATCTGGTAATAAAACGATTGTTTAACCTCGACACCAACACCTATGCCGAAGGGGCACTTTCGACTAAAATTAAAGAAATGCTAGGGCTGGTAAGCTCCATGGTTTTGCGTTGCGACGATTGCATTAAATATCACCTCGAAAAATGTAAAGAGCAAGGTGTTACCACTGCCGAAATATTAGAAATATTTGCAGTGGCCAACATTGTGGGAGGAACCATTGTTATACCGCATACACGCAGAGCCATGGAATATTGGGATGCGCTCGAAAACAGCTAAACCAATAACAATTTCTCTGAGAACGGCTTGGGCCGGTCGCCAAAAAAGAAATGGTGATCGGCATTTTTATTTCTCATTAATTGAAGCGCATCATATCCAACGTTGAATAAAGTTACCTGGCAATGGTTAATTTCAGATAAACGTTGGCCCACTTCCAAAACATGAAGCGTTTCTTCATTAAATGCACGGAAGTTTCTAAAATCAATGAGTAAATTGGTATAAGGCAACCGCAGATAATTCAGCAATTCCTTTCTCAGCCTTGGAGCTATGTTAAAATCGCCTCTATGCTCCTCTTCAAAACTAAATAAAACGGTATTCTTATGAACTCTTGCCTTCAGCATATCATTTTCGTTTTTCAAGTGTCATCAACACAAATGCCATAATTTATAACGCATTGAATATCTGATAAAATAATCATGTTTCCATAGTTAGTAATTCTTATTTTTGGAATATATTCCATATTATGGATTGCTAAATAAATTAAATCCTCTGTTGAGAAGACGGTTTATTCAGAAAGAATTATTTAGAAGGATACCAACAAAACAACGATAAACAAAAAGAGCCAAAACTAAGTTACTGTTAAAATTTATATTGAAATTATTCAAGATGGTTAGATGTAAGATTATTAGATGGATAGATAAGCCTGAAAAGATACTGAGGCATCTAAAAAACATATAAATCTTCTCTATCTTTCTTACAACTAAATTTAAACAGCCACTCAATTTACCGAATTATTGATGCCTATTAAATTGCAAAGAATTAAAGGCATTCAGTTTTTAATATCAACAAAATAATATTTTCATTTACAATTAAATATTCCTGAGTCAGCAACATGCTGACCACTAACATGCGTTACCAAAAATGAAATTTCGACAAAAAAATAATCGCGGCAGAGAAATTTCATAAACTTGTTAGTTTGTTTAATTTTGTACTTAAATCCATAAGCAAAAGAAATGACAAACGATCAACAATTGGATTTCGAATCCATTCGTCCTTACGAGGACCACGAGATTCAAATGGTATTCAATCGTCTTAAAGGAGAACAATCATTCCTTAATTTATTGGGTTTTTTGTACCCTCATATTCCACCTTCTGCCATCATGGACAAGGTGATGCATATCACTTCCATTCGTCAGTTTCAAACTGAAATAATATCGGCCTACGTAAAAGGGGTTATGGAAAGTACTACGAAAGGGGTTACGGTTGAAGGGCTCGACCGTTTAAATCCGGAGGAATCGTACCTGTTTATTTCCAATCATCGGGATATTATTTTAGACCCGGCCATTTTAAACGTTTTGTTGTTCGACAACGGGTTTAACACCACCGAGATTGCCATTGGAGACAATTTGCTGATTTTTCCATGGATTACCGACCTGGTAAAATTGAACCGCACTTTTATTGTAAACCGAAACCTGCCGGTTAAGCAAATGATGGAGAGTTCGCGTCGGCTATCATCCTACATCCGTTATACGCTGAATACAAAAAAACACAGCATTTGGATAGCCCAGCGTGAAGGAAGATCGAAGGACGGAAACGATCGTACACAGGTTAGTTTGCTGAAAATGCTGAACATAAGCGGAGAAAAAACACTGCCCGAAAATTTTAAAGAATTACGCCTTGTTCCGGTTTCCATTTCGTACGAGTACGATCCCTGCGATTATTTAAAAGCCGTAGAGTTTTATAATAAAAAAGTAAATCCCGAATACCAGAAAACCCAGAACGATGACCTGCGGCACATGGGAACAGGTTTGCGGGGACGTAAAGGACGTGTTCATTTTTCGTTTGGCGACCCCATTATCGATGAGCTGAACATAATTGAAGCGTTGACGGTGAAAAACGATCAGTTTACAGCTTTAGCAGAAATGATTGACCAGCATGTACATCAGAATTACCATCTTTGGCCGGGAAACTACATTGCCTGGGATTTGCTGAACAATAGCACTGAGCATAACAGCCATTACTCAGAGGCCGAAAAAGCTGTATTTATTGAATATTTAAACGACCATATTCAACGGGCGAAGGTGGACAATGAATTTATTCGCACCAGCTTGCTGGAAATGTATGCCAACCCGCTGGTTAACAAGAAATCGTATGAAGTGAAGGTCTGATAATTACATTGTAAAAATTAAAAAAGCCGACAACTGTAAAACGCTGCCGGCTTTTTTGTGCTTTTAAATATTGTTATCTTTTCTCACCCAAATCCAATTTAATATTAAGTTCCTTCAATTGATTTTCGTGAATGGTTGAAGGTGAATCGTTCATAACATCGCGACCGGAGTTGTTTTTTGGGAAAGCAATAACATCGCGAATAGAATCGAGGCCGGCAAAAAGCGACACCCAGCGGTCGAAGCCAAATGCAATACCACCATGTGGTGGTGCTCCGTACTTAAAGGCATTCATCAGAAATCCAAATTGATCTTCGGCTTCCTGCTCGGTAAACCCAAGAATTTTGAACATTTTTTGTTGTAAGTCGTCGTTATGAATCCTGATTGAACCACCGCCAATTTCAACACCATTAATAACCAAATCGTAAGCGTTGGCGCGGATGCTTCCCGGATCGGTATCGAGTAAGGGCACATCTTCTTTTTTGGGTGAAGTAAACGGGTGGTGCATAGCGTAAAAACGTTGGGTTTCTTCGTCCCACTCCAAAAGCGGAAAATCGACCACCCAAAGCGGTGCAAATTTGTTTTTATCGCGCAAACCTAAACGATTGCCCATTTCGAGGCGCAATTCGCAAAGAGCGGTTAAAGTTTTTTTGCGGGTACCGGCCAGAATGAGTATTAAGTCGCCATTTACTGCTCCAAACATGGAGGCTATTTGCTTTAAATCGGCTTCGGAATAAAACTTGTCAACCGACGATTTGAAAGTGCCATCGGTGCCACATTTAATGTAAACCAGGCCTTGCGCTCCAATCTGTGGTTTTTTAACAAAATCGGTAAGTTGGTCGAGTTCCTTACGTGTATATTCTGAACAGCCTTTAGCACAAATGCCGCCAACATATTCGGCCTCATCGAAAACTTTAAACCCTTTGCCGTTTAATTTGCCGGTAAGATTTACAAATTTCATATCAAAGCGAATATCGGGCTTGTCGGAGCCATACTGTTCCATAGCTTCGGCATAGGGCAAACGCGGGAAAGCATAATCAATTTCAACACCTTTAAGAACTTTGAACAGATGTTTGGTCATTCCTTCAAAGGTATTGAGCACGTCGTCCTGATCAACAAAAGCCATTTCACAGTCGATTTGGGTAAATTCGGGCTGACGGTCGGCTCGTAAGTCTTCATCGCGGAAGCACTTAACAATTTGCATATACCTATCGAACCCGGCAACCATTAAAAGCTGCTTAAACAACTGGGGCGACTGGGGCAGTGCATAAAACTGCCCGGGATTCATACGCGAAGGGACCACAAAATCGCGGGCCCCTTCGGGCGTTGATTTCATGAGCACAGGTGTTTCAACCTCGATAAAATTTTGAGCACTCATGTAACTTCTAACTTCGAGAGCCATGCGGTGCCTCAACTCCAAATTACGACGAACTGAGCTGCGGCGCAAATCGAGATAACGGTACTTCATCCGCAACTCATCACCACCATCGGTATCGTCCTCGATGGTAAATGGCGGTAAATCAGACGGATTTAATAAATTTAATTTCTGAACAATTATTTCAATATCGCCCGTAGGCATTTTACTGTTTTTATTGCTTCGCTCGGCAACAGTGCCAATTACCTGAATAACATATTCACGCCCCAAGGCTCGGGCATCCTGAGCCAGATTCTTATCTTTATCGGTATCAAAAACCAGTTGGGTAATTCCATATCGATCGCGCAAATCAACAAAAGTCATTCCACCCAGATTACGGATGCGTTGCACCCATCCACACAGTGTTACCTGTTGGTTAACATCGCTTATTCTTAATTCACCATTTGTATGAGTTCTGTACATGGTTTGTTGTTTTTTTCAGGATTTATTACCAGTTAGGAGCAAATTTGTAACCCATTTCTACTCAATCTGGTCAATTTCTATCAGGTTAAAAATTATCTTTGCGAAAATAGGAAGAAAAAAAGAATTAATCAGCGACCAAAGTCATAAGAATTTTATTCTTCATTGAATGGATACAATAGATTTTTCGGATAAGTATTTTATGCAGCAAGCATTGAATGAAGCCCGCGAAGCTTTAAAAAAGGATGAAGTGCCTGTGGGCGCTGTTATTGTGAGTAATAACCGTATAATTGCCAAAGCGCATAACCTAACCGAAACACTGAATGATGTAACAGCCCATGCCGAAATGCTGGCCATAACAGCGGCAGCCGAATGTCTGGGTGGCAAATATTTAATTAACTGCACCTTGTACGTAACTCTGGAGCCTTGTTTTATGTGTGGCGGTGCTTTAAGCTGGGCGCAACTTGGCAGGTTGGTTTATGGTGCCAAAGATGAAAAACGGGGTTATTCAAACTTTGAACCATCGCCCCTGCATCCAAAAACCGAAGTTATTGGGGGCATAATGGAGGAAGAGTGCAGCCAGTTGGTAAAATCGTTTTTTAAGAGGAAAAGATAATTTATGTTAACCACCTCCAATAATACTCAACTCGATTTGGCCCGCTTGTTTATCGAAACTACGGGGAAAAACCTGTTTTTAACAGGCAAAGCCGGAACCGGTAAAACAACTTTTTTGAAAAACCTTCGCCACAATTCACCCAAACGCATGGTTGTAGTTGCTCCTACGGGTGTGGCTGCCATTAATGCCGGAGGTGTTACCATTCACTCGTTTTTTCAGTTGCCATTTGGGCCGCAAATTCCCAATCACTATTTAGCCGAAAAAGATAAAAAAGGGGAGTTGAGCATACATCTTAACCGCGAAAAACTCAACATTATACGCAGTTTGGATTTGTTGGTTATTGACGAAATAAGTATGGTGAGGGCCGATTTACTGGATGCCATTGATGGCGTTTTACGGCGGGTGCGCAGGCGGCAACTTCCTTTTGGCGGTGTTCAGGTGCTGATGATTGGCGATTTGCAACAATTAGCACCGGTTATAAAAGACGACGATTGGGCTATTTTAAAAAACTACTACTCGGGCCCCTTCTTTTTTCAGAGTAAGGTTTTGGAGAAATATCCGGCAGAAACCATTGAACTGAAAACCATTTTCAGGCAAAAAGACCAGTTGTTTATCGACCTGCTGAACCAGATTCGTGAAAACCGGTTAACCACCGAAGGCCTACAAATGCTGAACAGCCGCTACCAGCCAGCCATGCAGCAGTTGCCGGGGTATATTACGCTGACATCGCACAACCGCCAGGCACAATATATAAACGAACAAAAGCTTCAGGCCATACCGTTTAATCACTTTATTTTTAAAGCTGAAATTGAAGGCGATTTCCCCGAATACGCCTATCCAAACGATACCGAGCTGGTACTGAAAAAGGGAGCACAGGTGATGTTTATCAAAAACGATTCGTCGCGCGAAAAGCTTTATTACAATGGTAAAATAGGTGTTGTTGAATCTATTAACAACAACATAATTCGGGTGCGGTGCGATGGCGACAACCATTCCATTGAAGTTGGTGCCGCCCAATGGCAAAATTTTAAATACACCCTCAACCCTATCACCAACGAGATTGAGGAAACAATAACCGGCACCTTTACACAGTTTCCATTAAAATTGGCATGGGCAATAACCATTCATAAAAGTCAAGGCCTTACTTTCGAGAAAGCCATTATCGATGCCAATGCAGCCTTTGCTCACGGGCAGGTATACGTGGCGCTAAGCCGTTGCCGTACGCTGGAAGGTTTGATTTTATCGTCGCCCATTGACGAGCGTAGCATTATCAGCAGCCAATCGGTTAACAGCTTTATTGAGAAGGCAGTCAATAATATACCAACTCACGAACGCATACGCAGTTTCCAAATGGAATATGAGCAGGAACTGGTAACTGAACTTTTCGATTTTTCGAGGCTTCATCGACTACTCAAGAGCCTGAAAAAAGAGATTGACGAAAACCGGAATATTGTTTTTGGAAACTTACCCGAAAAAACAGACTCCATTCTGGATATTTATGAGACAACAGTTTCTGATGTTTCAACAAAATTTAAGCTGCAGCTGCAACAATTGTTTAGCCGTGGCGTTACGGTAAGCGACGACCCACAGCTTCAGGAGCGTATTTGCAAAGGATGTGATTACTTTTTGAGCAAAATCATTGAAATTATAGAGCCGTTAACCACCGGAGTTGATTTGGAAACTGATAATAAAGCTGTTCGGAAAAGCATTACAGAAGCTTTGGACCAAATTGCCAGAAGCTATACCACACACAAACATTGTCTTAGAGCCGGTGCTGCGGGTTTTACTATTGCCGGTTATCTGGCAGCCAAATCGGTAAGCCTTATTGAAAAAGAAATACAGAAACCTAAATTTTTAAAAGACACAAAGCCTTTAGCCACCTCATCGAACACCGAATTGTACCAACAATTGCGAACCTGGAGAAACAACCGTGCCAATGAATTGAACCTACCCGTGTATATGGTTGTACCAACCAAAGCATTAATTGAAGTGGCAGAAAAAATGCCTGCTTCGGAAAAGGCGTTATTGAAAGTAAAAGGATTTGGCAAACAAAAAACTCAGCAGTTTGGAGAGGAGATACTGAAAATAATAAAGGATTATTGTACCGATAAAGGCATTGAACAACAGGCTGTAAGCTTAATTCCTGAGCCTGAGCCCCAAAAACCGGCTAAAGTACCCACCTGGAAAAACACGGTTACACTTTACCGTTTGGGACTGAGTATTGAAGCCATTGCCAAAAAACAAAACCTTGTTAAAAGTACCATTGAGGGACATTTGGCCAAAGCCATTGAACAGGGCGAAATAGACATTACAACGGTTTTAGACCATACCCATATTAAAACTATACAAACCTACCTTAAAAACAACCCCGGTCAAACCCTTGCCGAAGCCAAAAACGGGCTTGGCCCCAAATTCAGCTTTGGAGATATTAAGATGGTAATAGCTGAACTTAGGAAACGTGGATAGCTAATATTAAAGACTATGAGAAGTTTAGATATTAGACAGATAGACGTGTCCCGGTTTATCGGGATTAGACAAAAACAGATAATATAGATTTGCCATTGCCCGCAGCAGGCAAAGCTAATACCCTAAATAATTGTTTAAATTTGTTGACAAATGAGTTTATTTCTTAAGTCTAATCCCGATTCTCGGGCCCCCGTTGCTCTTCGAGTCTCGTGTCTGATGTCTAAAATAATCAATTATAAACAGAAGGCGAGACAAGTTGCCCTGTCCCGCCTTTAATGTTTTCACAACGGAATAATCCTTATTGTGAATTGCTTCAAAATGTAGAACAATTTTACAATAATTTTTATTAATTTTCAAATGTTTTAATGAAATATTTGGGAATTCGAACACCTGTTTGTTTTCCTAATTGTTAAAGCAAAATCAGATAAGTATTATGAACCCCTTTGCCGGATAACGTCTACAACAACGTAATGGTTATCCGGTGAATATGACCCTTGATATTATGAAAAAGATTTTAGGACTTGATTTGGGAACCACCTCTATTGGTTGGGCATTGGTTAACGAAGCTGAGAATAATGATGAAAAATCATCAATTATAAAGCTTGGAGTTAGAGTGAACCCATTAACTATTGATGAGATAACCAATTTCGAAAAAGGCAAGAGCATAACCACCAATGCTGAGCGTACATTAAAGCGCAGCATGCGCCGAAACCTGCAACGATATAAACTACGTCGTGAAAATTTAATCAACGTGCTTAAAAACTCAGGGTTTATAAATGAAGGAACCCTACTCTCAGAAAATGGCAACCATTCAACTTTCGAGACATATAGATTGCGAGCCAAAGCTGCCAATGAAGAAATTTCTTTAGAGCAATTGGCTAAAGTGTTGTTGATGATAAACAAAAAGCGCGGATATAAAAGCAGTCGCAAAGCCAAATCGCAAGACGAAGGACAGTTGATTGATGGCATGGGTATCGCTAAGAAGCTTTACGATGAAAATATTACTCCTGGTCAATTGCTTTTATCATTACATAAGGAAGGCAAAAAATCAACGCCCGACTTCTATCGCTCCGATTTGCAAAATGAATTGGATAAGATTTGGGAAAAACAGAAACAGTTTTACCCTGAAATATTAACCGATGAATTCAAGTTGCAGTTAGTAGGCAAAGGAAAAATGAATGCCACAAAGATTTTTCTGGCAAGATACGGTATTTACACCGCTGACAACAAAGGTTCCGACAGAAAGCTACAGGCACTTCAATGGCGTGTGGATGCCATCTCAAATCAACTGTCGAAAGAAGAAATGGCCTTTGTTATTTGTGATGTAAACGGTTCTATTTCTAACTCCAGCGGCTACTTAGGTGATATAAGCGACCGAAGCAAAGAACTCTATTTTAATAAACAAACGGTTGGCCAGTATTTGATGGAAAAATTAGATTCCGACCCACATTACAGTTTGCGCAATAAAGTTTTCTATCGGCAGGATTATTTGGATGAGTTTGAACGAATTTGGGAAACTCAGGCCAAGTATCATAAAGAATTAACACCTGAATTAAAATCCGAAATCCGGGATATTATCATCTTTTACCAACGTAGGCTTAAAAGTCAGAAAGGACTTATTAGTTTTTGCGAATTTGAAAGCCGCGAGATTGAGTCTGTTACAAATGGAAAAACTACCCGAAAAACAACCGGATTGCGCGTTTGCCCCAAGTCATCACCCATTTTTCAGGAGTTCAAAATTTGGCAAAACCTTAACAATACAAAAGTTTCAGATAAAACGAATGGAACTTCCCGATTTTTGAATCAGGACGAAATGGAAATGCTTGCAAAGGAGTTGTTCATCAAAAAAGAGTTAAACAATACCGATGCTTTAAAAGTCCTCTTTAAAAATCACAAAGACCTGGAGCTTAATTTCAAGAAAATTGAGGGTAACAGAACCATTTCAGAATTCTATAATGCTTACCAGACCATCATTTCTTTGAGTGGACATGGGGAGCATGATTTTTCAAAAATGAGTGCAGAAAAAATTTCGGAGCTGGTTCACAACGTATTCTCAGCTTTAGGATATAATACTGACATATTACAATTTGACGCTTTAATTGTAGGTGCCAACATTGAGCAACAACCCCTGTTCAAACTTTGGCATCTTTTGTACTCCTATGAAGGTGATAACTCAAAAACAGGGACAGAATCACTCATTACTAAAATCATGGAACTTACGGGATTCCCCAAAGAGTATGCTGCCATTATGGCTAATATCTCACTACAGGATGACTATGGAAGTTTAAGTACCAAAGCCATGCGTAAAATTCTACCACATTTAAAAGAGGGGTTTGCCTATGGTGGAAGAAAAGAAAGACCTGAAGAACCCAGTGCCTGCGAATATGCCGGCTACCGACACTCGAAAAATTCACTCAACAAAGAGGAAATCGAGAATAAAACGTTACAAGAACGGCTTGATGTAATCAAGAAAAACAGCCTACGCAACCCTGTGGTTGAGAAAATATTAAATCAGCTCATAAATGTGGTTAATGGTGTAATCGATGCCTACGGCAAGCCAGATGAAATAAGGCTCGAAATGGCCAGAGAGTTAAAAAAGAGCGCCCAAGAACGTGCCGATATGACCACGGCCATTAACAAAACCACTGCCGAGCATGAACAAATTCGCCAGATTTTGAAAAAAGAGTTTGGATTGAGCCATGTGAGCCGAAACGACCTGATTCGATACAAACTTTATAAAGAACTTGAACACAGAGGGTATAAAACCCTTTATTCCGATACTTACATTCCCAAAGAAAAACTTTTTACCAACGAGTTCGACATCGAGCACATCATACCACAATCGAGACTTTTTGACGATTCGTTCTCGAACAAAACGCTTGAAAAACGAGATGTAAACATTGAAAAAGGCAACGAAACGGCATACGATTATATCTTAAATAAATTTGGTTCTGATAAACTTTCAGAGTATTTGCTAAGAGTGGATGACTTATTAAAAGCTGGAAAAATAAGTCCCACTAAAAGCAAAAAGTTAAAAATGAAAGGTGCCGATATTCCTGACGATTTTATTGAGCGTGACTTGCGCGACTCTCAGTATATTGCCCGCGAAGCAAAAGGCATGTTGGAGAAAATTGCTAAAAGTGTTGTCACTACCACCGGATCTATAACCGAACGTCTGCGCGATGACTGGCAGCTTGTGGACGTAATGCAGGAACTGAATTGGGACAAATATGACCGGCTTGGTCTGACAGAAATCATCGAAGGACGTGAGGGGCAGCGCATCAAACGCATAAAAGATTGGACCAAACGCAACGACCACCGACACCATGCTATGGATGCCCTCACCATAGCTTTTACCAAACGCAGCCACATTCAATACCTCAACAATCTGAATGCCCGCAGCGACAAGGCCGGTAGTATTTATGGTATTGAAACAAAAGAGTTATATAGAGACGACAAAGGCAAACTGAAATTTAAGCCACCAATGCCCATTGGTGAGTTTCGGGCATCGGCAAAGGTGCATCTCGATAATACGCTTGTCTCTATTAAGGCAAAGAATAAAGTGGTAACCAAAAATATTAATACCACTAAGAAGAAAGGCGGCACCAATAAAAAAGTTCAGCTTACGCCTCGCGGACAGTTGCATAACGAAACCATTTATGGTAGCAACCAGGTTTACGCAACAAAAGAAGTGAAAATTGGTGCTTCATTTACCGAAGCATTAATTGCCAAAGTGGCTAAAAAGAGTTACCGCGAAGCTCTTTTAAAAAGGCTTCACGAATTTGGCAACGACCCCAAGAAAGCATTCACCGGAAAAAACAGTGTATTGAACAATCCGGTTTATGTGGATGCTGCCAAAACCATTGTGGTGCCTGAAAAGGTGAAAACCGTTGAGATGGAAACCATCTACACCATTAGAAAAGATGTGGTACCCGACTTGAAAGTTGATAAGGTTGTGGATAAAAACGTGCGTCGAAAACTGGAAGAGCGGTTAAGAGAATTTGATGACAACCCTAAGCAAGCCTTTTCAAACCTGGAAGAAAATCCCATTTGGCTCAATCCACAAAAGGGCATTGCCATTAAAAGGGTTACCATTACCGGAGTTGCCAATGCTCAGGCGTTGCACGATAAAAAGGATAAAGATGGCAACCTGATTACCGATGCCGAAGGAAAAACAATCCCTGTTGACTTTGTAAATACCGGCAATAACCATCATGTGGCTGTATATCGCGATGAAAAAGGCGACTTGCAGGAAAACGTGGTGTCATTCTTCGAAGCCACCACACGGGCCTCGTTAGGGGTGCCAATTATTGATAAAGATTACCGTAAAGATGAGGGTTGGGAGTTCCTCTTCAGCATGAAACAAAACGAGTACTTTGTTTTTCCCAACGAAAAAACCGGCTTTAACCCCAAAGAGATTGACCTGATGAACCCAGATAATTATGCGCTGATTAGTCCGAATTTGTTTAGGGTGCAGAAAATTGCTACAAAGGATTACTTTTTTAGGCACCATTTGGAGACCAACGTAGAGAGTAAGCCTGAATTAAAGGGTATTACTTGGCATCGACTTGGTATTAATGGAATAAATGGAATTATAAAAGTCCGAATAAACCATATCGGCCAAATAGTTTCAGTAGGTGAGTATTAATTTCTTTTCAAACAAAACTAAATTCATCCCCTACAACCCAATACCGTTTATCATATTTTTAACCATGCCAACGGGTTTGAGAATGTATTTTGCGAAACAGAGAACTACCGTTATTTTATGGAAAAATACCGGCTATACATTAACCCAATTGCCGAAACGTATGCCTGGTGTCTCATGCCAAACCATTTCCATTTTGTAATACGGATACGTAAACGCGATACCATAGAAGAACTAATTTTTAATTCGAAATCGAATACTTCGATATCGACCTTTCCCAAAGTTCAAAACTTTGGGAAAGGTGAAATTATTAGCGATAGCGATATTGAAAAATACTTGTCGAAGCAATTTGCTAGGTTTTTTAGTTGCTATACGCAGTCGTTTAATAAGATATATAAACGAATGGGGTCGCTGTTTATTAAAAATTTTAAACGACAGCCAATTGAGAATAAACAACACTTTTTGAATACATGAATACAGTAATATACACACACCGCAATCCCATTCATCATGGCTTTTGTAATGGGTTTAACGAATGGAGCTATAGTTCGTATTTTGATTTTGTTAACGGGGATGATTCGTTGGTACAGGTAGAAAAACTTTTGAAGATGTTTGGTGGCTTGCAATCATTTAAAGAACAACATCAGGCAAATATAATTGGCTTTAGAAAATTGAATGATATCGAATAGGTTCTGTCACTCGCCCACCCCAAAACTCGGTGGAACCGGTAATCGCAACAGGTTCACCCGTTGTTTTATGGTTGACTCAACAATAGCCGCTAACAACTAACTTCTTCCCTTATCATGATTGACGTGACGCTACAATTATGATTGATTTAATGCAACTGCAATTCGTAATTAAAAATGCGCACTTAAAAACATAACCATTTTCAAATTTAACTCGTATTATATATAAGATTATTTTCTGCACGTTTTTAGCAAGTGATAATTGCACCGTTACACATGTTAAACAACTGATGATTTTGAGATTACTCCGGTAATTTTTCATCGGATGGCTCAAAGTCGTTTGATGAATGTTCGTATCATGATAAAAAAAACGCTCTACTTTGGTAACCCGGCGTACCTGAGTACCCGTAACGACCAACTGGTTATAAACCTGCCTGATGCCCAGGGGCTCGACAATCAAAGCGGTTCAAACACCATCCCCATTGAAGATATTGGCGTGTTAATAACCGACCATCAGCAAATAACTATTACCCATGGGCTGTTAGAAAAATTAATGGCCAATAATTGTGCTGTTATTACCTGCAACAGTTCACATCATCCGCATGGATTATTATTGCCACTGGATGGTAACAGCATTCAATCAGAACGTTACCGCCACCAGCTATCGGCATCGGTTCCGCTTAAAAAGCAAATGTGGCAACAAACCATAAAAGCCAAAATTGAAAATCAGGCACAACTGCTGAAGAATGCACGCAATATAGCTATCGACAATATGCTGCATTGGGCCTCGAGTGTTACCTCGGGCGATGGCGATAATCACGAAGCCCGGGCAGCCGCTTATTTTTGGGGCAATTTGTTTCCCATTGAGGGTTTCAGGCGAGGCCGCGACGAAGCCCCTCCCAACAACCTGTTAAACTACGGATATGCTATTTTAAGAGCCATAGTGGCACGCGGCCTGGTTGCATCGGGACTATTGCCAACACTGGGCATCCATCATCAAAACAGGTATAATGCTTATTGTTTGGCCGATGATATAATGGAACCCTACCGGCCATTTGTTGATAAAACGGTTCTTGAAATAGTAAATGCACAGTTGCCATATAATGAACTTACCAAAGAAGTTAAATGGAAACTACTAAGCATACCGCAGCTCGATGTAATTATTAACGATAAACGCAGCCCCTTAATGGTGGCCATTTCGCAAACCACCGCATCGGTTTACAGTTGCTTTGAAGGGAGCAGCCGAAAAATTGCCTATCCTCAATTTCCTGATACATGGAACGCTTAAACGAATACAGAGTTATGTGGGTAATGGTGTTTTTTGATTTGCCAACCGAAACCAAAAAGGAACGCAAAATATACAGCGATTTTAGAAAGAAAATGCTGAAAGACGGCTTTGTTATGTTCCAGTTTTCGATTTATATACGCCATTGCCCAAGCCGCGAAAATGCCGACGTGCATATAAAGCGCGTTAAGAACAATCTTCCCGAAAAGGGCCATATAGGCATTATTAGGGTTACCGACAAACAGTTTGGCGAAATGGAACTGTTTATTGGCAAAGCGCCCAAGAAAACCGAAACCCCCTATATGCAGCTCGAGTTGTTTTAGCCCTATAACAATTGAGGGCTTCACTTTAAGCGAAACCCTCAATTAAAAAACAGTGCCTAAATGGTTCTGTTTTTTAAATTACCAACAGCATTTTTCAATTCTATTTTTCGACTTAAATTGCTAACAATCAAATTAAAACACCCTGGTCTGCTGTTAGCAATATGTCAAAGATACATTTTGAAAGCAATTCACAACTTAGCGACTTCGGAGCAAAAAACTTTCAATGCTGTTAGCAATATGTCAAAGATACATTTTGAAAGCAATTCACAACGTATTTATCCGGTTGGAACTGCCGGTAAATGT
>CAZFTD010000072.1:0-16183 GCA_964521525.1 uncultured Marinilabiliaceae bacterium
AAATAAGGGCCTTTGCCTTCGCCGGCTTGTTTTTGGTCGTTATGACCAAACTCAATAAATACGTAATCGCCGGCCTTAATTACCGACATAATTTTTTTAAACCGCAATGATGCAACAAAAGTATTAGCCGACTCACCCGATTCGGCATAATTGGCAAAACTCACCTGCTCGTTAAAATAAGCCGGAATAATTTGTCCCCAGCTGGCCCAGGGTTCATTATCCTGGTCGACTACAGTTGAATTTCCGCACAGAAAAATAGTAATAACATCGGTTACCAGGCGCACCTCCATTTCAGAAACCCTGGGGTTTAATCCTGCAAATTCAAGCGTTAAGTGATTGTCCCAGTTTAGTTTATTTCTTTCACGCTCTTTAATTTTAACCGTCTCATTGCCAGAAATTAAAGTATTTCGTTTGTTGATGGTGAATGAAACTTTTTTAAACTCTCCTTTTTTGGTTTCAATAGCGTTAAAAAACAACCTTCTGGATTCGCCGCGAATAACGGTGTGACCTTTTTCGGTGGAAGAACCAACCACAATTGTTACATGATAGTTACCATCAGGAATATCTCTGATTGTTATAACTCCGTTATTGGCTATATCCAAAGGGTTGTTGAATTTATACGTTTGTGGAAGGACTTGGGAAAAGGCATTCAGAGAAATAATAAGGCCAAATAAACACCTAAAGCATTTAAAACAACTATCAGATTTCTGCACTGTTTCCTTCATTATTTTCAAATTACCGCTTTCCGAAAAAGCCTATTTCAACTTGTAAACTTCCACACCGGCTAACAGAAAACATCCAATTCCATAATCTTCAAAATCAGGCATTGAATCGTATGTCACAGGTTGTCCATCTTTTGGCTCTTTTCCGGTTCCCTGCACGTAACCTAAAAATCCGTTGGGATGAACGGCATCGTTAACCATTGCATTCCACGACTTAATTATAATGGGCAGATATTCATCTCTGTTGAGCAGTCCGTTGTTCACGCCCCATGCCATTCCGTAAACAAATAATGCTGTTCCTGTCACCTCTTTTCCACCAAAGTTGCTTTCATCGTGCAGGCTAACATTCCAGAATCCATCTTCGCGTTGACATTTAACCAAAGCTTTAGTCATGGCCAGAAAATCGCTGATGTAATCGTTGCGATGCTTTTCGTTGGCAGGAATCTCTTCTAAAACACGCACCAGAGCGGCATAAACCCATCCATTGCCACGCGACCAGTAACAATCTTCGCCATTTGGTTCTTTGTAAGGCGGTATAAAATCGCCATCGCGCCACCAAAGACCGTCTTCCGGGTTATATAAGCCATTGCCTGCCATTTTATTACGGCAATACTCATATAAATCCCACATTTTATCGTAATATTTTGGTTCGTTTAATGTTTTACCCAATTTGGCAAAAACGGGCATCCCCATTTGAATGGCGTCAATCCACCACCAATCATCATTTTGAGGAGTATTAACCAACATATCAAGGTTGGCTTTAACCTTTCTGATGCGCTCCGGATCAGGTGAGAGACGGTACATATCTATATATGTTTGTCCGGCGCAATAATCATCTGCATTGCGTGTGGATGGGCCGTTTCTGTAATCCCATTTATGGAAATCGGCCCAATTAAAGGTATATTCATAATAGGTTTCACGGGGTAGAATTGAATACAATGCCATTAATCCTTCGTAATAAACACCGCGTGTCCATATATTACTTGGTCGGTAACGACCCACATAGGAAGGCTGTGTATAATCAGCATACTTCTCCATAAAATAATCATTTACCAAAACCAATGTTTTTAGGGTTTTCTCTTGCGAGGGTAAATGATGTTGCTGTTTTGGTTTTTCAGCAGCAGTGCATGAAAAAAACAGAATTGCTAATAAAGATAAAACTCTAACCATGACCTAAAATCAAATTATATTAATTAATAAAAAATCAACAATCGAAGTTAAGGTTGTTTTTCCTGAATAAAATGGAGAATTTTCCAAAAGACTGGAAAATTGTACCAATTACGACACCCGCCAATTTTTACATGTTTTTGTACAAATTTCCATTTTTTAACAACCTGCGGGGTTCTACTTTTACTTCAGTTTAATTTGAGCAAAGGCCTGCTCTGAAGAATCTGTAAATTATTGTGTGTTTAATTTAACGCAGCTTATAAACGTTGCAAATTTTATTATTTATATCAAAATCAGTATGAAACAAACCAATTCAATGAAAAAGCTGTTAAACGTGTTGTTTCCAACGCTTTTAACATGGTGTTTCCTTCTGTTTTGTGGAGGAAACATGTATGCGCAACAATCATTAACTGTTAATGGTTCGGTTGTGGATCAAACAGGAATGCCTGTTGCCGGAGCAACGGTTCTGGTAGTTGGAACCACCAATGGAACAATTAGTGATGCATCGGGTAATTTTATTTTATCGGATGTACCAGCCAACGGTTCACTTCAAATCCGCTTTATTGGATTTGAAACTCAGGTAGTGGCAGTGGATGGCCGCAGAACCATTAATGTGGTGCTAAACGATGAAGTTACTATGCTGGGTGAGATGGTGGTGGTTGGGTATGGAACAAGGAAAAAGAGCGATGTAACTGGTGCTATGGTTAGTGTAGGTAGTGCTGAAATGACTGCTATGCCCATTAAAAACCCACTGCAAGGTATTCAGGGAAAGGCTGCCGGTGTAGATATTACTTCCAATGAGCGTCCTGGAGAAGTTGGTTCCATAAGAATCAGGGGAGAAAGGTCATTAACTGCAACCAATGCACCATTATATGTTGTTGATGGAATTCCCCTGCAGGGAATGGGCATTGAAAATCTTAACCCTGCCGATATAGAATCAATCGATATTTTAAAGGATGCCTCTGCAACAGCAATTTATGGTTCGCGAGGTGCTAATGGTGTAATTATAGTAACAACCAAACGCGGAAAATCAGGTAAAATATCACTGAATTATTCAAGTTCATTGTCTATTGAGAAAATGTACGATCGGTTGGAGATGATGAACGCAGGCGAATGGCTTAATTACAGTCGCTATGCCCGTACAGGAAATGTGGATGCGGTTAGTATGGCCGCCGATCAGGCTATTTTTGGAAACGATCCCTATGCCTGGGCAAATGTTGCTAAAGGTTGGGCAGGTGGCACCTGGGATGCAAGTAAGGTTCCAACATACGATTGGACAAGACACGGATTACAAACTGCTTACACACATGAACATACCATAAGTGGTAGTGGGGGTACTGAAAATATGCAGGCTTATTTGTCGTTTGGTTATCTTGACCAGCAAGGTACCCAACCTGGTCAGGATTTTGAAAGATATACTGCCCGAACCAGTATTGATATAACACCTACCAAATGGTTAAAACTGGGAGGAACTATTACCACAACATTTGGTGTTCAGAATTATGGGTATAATTTCAGAAAAAGTACAACTGGTGCATCAAACCTTTATTTTGCATTACAAGGTATGTTGCCATACGCTGTGCCTTATACTGATGAGGGAGAATATATTTACCTGCCTGGTGGCGATGTTAATATTATTAACCCAATTCGCGAAGCCGATTTATGTGTAAATGAGCGAGAATCCCTGCGTGCTTTTGGTAGCTTTTATACCGAAATATCAATTCTAAAAGGTTTAAAATACCGAATGAACTTTGGTCCAGATTTCTATTACTATCGCAATGGTATTTTTGATGATGCCAAATCAATTAACGGTGATGGTAAACATACAGCCCAATACAATACTCAGCAGAGAAAATCATGGACTTTTGATAACTTGATTTACTTCGACAAACGATTCAACGATTTGCATGATGTAGGAATTACCTTACTTCATAGTGCTTCAGCCTATAAAACTGAGAACAGTAATATGACTGCACAGGGAGTTGATACCAGTATTGAAAAATGGTACAACCTTTATTCTGCCGGAAGTTTATCAAGATTTGGAACTGGCCTGACTGAAACTCAGCTACAATCCTATATGGCTCGCTTAAACTATGGTTTTAACGATAGATACCTTTTAACATTATCGGGCCGGTGGGACGGTGCCTCACAGCTTGCAGAAGGACACAAATGGGACTTCTTTCCATCTGCTGCATTAGCCTGGAGAGTGGAACAGGAAGAATTTATGCAGGATTTTTCATGGCTCGACCAACTGAAAATCAGATTTGGTGTGGGTACAACCGGTAATGCTGGTGTTAATCCATATGACACCAAAGGTAGAATTACTCCATTGTATTACACATGGGGATCTATTATAGAACTTGGTCAGGTTGCTTCCGATCCTTCATTGGCTAGTCCAATACCAATGGCCAACAAAGCTATGGGTTGGGAAAAAACAACACAATATAATCTTGGTATCGATTTTTCAATTCTGAATAATCGAATTTCTGGTGGAGTTGACTTGTACCAATCAAAAACAACCGACCTTTTAATGGCAATGTCAATTAATGCAGTTACAGGTTATATATCAACGATTGCTAACGTTGGCTCAACTGAAAATAAAGGTATTGACTTAACCTTAAACACTATAAACGTTAGAAGTAACGATATTACCTGGACAACCAACTTTACATTTTCGGCCGATAGAAATAAAGTTACTGCATTGCCAAATGGCAAAAAGGAAGATGTGGCGAACCTTTGGTTTGTTGGTAAACCTTTTGGTATTTATTACGATTATGTATACGATGGTATCTGGAAAACAACCGAAGTTGCTGATGCTGCCAAATATGGCGTTTATGGTGTTGATCCAGCCGGAAAAATCAGGGTTAAGGATTTAAACAATGATGATGTAATTGATGCCAACAACGACCGTCGCATTGTGGGTAACAGAAGACCTAAATGGAATGCTGGTTTACTTAACACTGTTAATTACAAAAATTGGGAACTATCCTGTTTTATTTATTCCCGATGGGGTTTCACTCTTTTATCAGGACAGGAAACATTGTCAGGTAGATTTGCTCAAAGAAAACTGGATTACTGGACCCCAACCAATCAGGATGCCAAGTACTATAAACCTGGGATAAATGGCGAATCAGGTGATACTTATAAAAGTACCATGAATTACCAGGATGGCTCATTTATAAAAGTTAGAAATATATCACTGGGCTATACCTTCCCTAAGAATATGATTGAAAGATATGGCATTGGTAGTCTTAAACTTTATACCCAATTAATGAATCCAGGTTTACTTTATTCAAAAGTTGACTGGATTGATCCTGATTTAGGCGGCTCTACTTTCAACCGTAGTTTGGTATTTGGTCTAAATATTGGTTTCTGATAACATTTTAAAATGACTGTTATGAATAGATATAAAAAGATATTTTTTGGTTTGCTGGCAACAGCAGCCCTTTTTAATCTTTATTCCTGCAAAGAAGATTTTCTGGAAGAAGATTTGATTACCTCAAAAAGTACCCAAAGTTTTGAAACAAAAGAAGGTCTTGATGCTTTGGTTACCGGTATGTACCAAACTCTGAAGTTCCATTTCAATTACGAGTGGGCATTTACCATGACCAATTATGGCACCGATGAAATGGCCGTTGCAAACGATGCCAGCCGGGGGCATTACAATGATTATACCTCGGTTTTTAACTCAGAATCGGGCGATGGAGTGCGTGAATTGTGGAACAACATGTATGGTGGAATTGCGTCTGCTAACACGGTTATTGCCAATGTTCCTAAATATTATGGTTCTGCCAATGCCAATTACAGCACCCGTTTAGGTGAGGGTTATTTTATCAGGGCTTTTAATTACTTTAAGCTGGTAAGACAGTACGGTGGTGTTCCTTTAAAACTAACACCTTCCAATGTACCTGAAACTGAGTTTACAAGAAGCTCTGAGGAGGATTGTTATAAACTAATTATTTCTGACTTTGAGGAAGCTTATAAATTATTGCCAACCTCTGCTGGCCAAACTGGTCGTATAACAAAATGGGCTGCTGCATTCTTTTTAGCTAAAGCACATCTTTTCAGAGCCAGTGAGCTATATAATGGTTGGAATGCCTCATATCGTGAAGGTGATTTGCAGAAAACCGTTGACTATTCAAAAGAGGTTATTGTCGCACATCCTTTATGCACTGATTTTGTTCAGTTGTGGGACTATACCAAACCCGATGGTCCAAACGAAACTGTTTCTGAAATTGTATTGGCTGCTCAATTTTCAAATAATACTTCAACTCAGGGCCGCTACGGTAATCAGGTGCATTTATATTATCCGTCAGTATACCAGAATATGGCTGGTATGATACGGGATATAGCTGGGGGAAGGGAATTTAGCCGCATGCGTACTACCAACTATGGATTGGATGTTTTCGACAGGGTTAATGATTCCCGTTTCTGGAAGAGCTTTATTACCAGCTACAGATGTAACAGACCAGCTAATGCTCCTACCTGGGGTGCTTATGCTCCCGTAGGGAAATTACCTACCGACCGGAAGTTTGCAGGTGGCGAAGAATCAATTCTCTATATTGTTAATGATGCTGGCGACGACCGTTATGATGCAGAGAATATCAAATATCGTGCTCCTCATATGTTTGTTAGATATTTTGCTGGCCAGACTCAGTCTTATCTTAACGAACATGGTAATTATTCTCATTATAATACTAAATCCCGCTATGTTGCTTTAAGTAAATTTAGAGATGGATCACGCACTACCGTTGCCAGCCAGTTTGGTCAACGCGATGGTATTTTGGCTCGTTCAGCCGAAGCATATTTAATGGTAGCTGAAGCATTAGGAAGGCAAGGTAAATATGCAGAAGCACTACCTTACATTAATGATTTAAGAAGAAGAGCCGGCTATGCCGATGGTGAAGATAGAGGTAAGCATGTTGACGGTGGCCAGTCTTATAAAAACAATCCAGCCATTACGATGGCGGGTGATGGTGGTGCAGCTACCGGATTTGCAGCCTATTCTCCTACAAATACCTATTGGGAATCAAATAACCTAACTGCAACATCAACAAGTACCAAAGACGCCATGTTAATTAACAGTGTGGACGACATTTTTAATTCTACGCGCGAATTTTATGATGTACTTGGTGCATCGACCAATGCTGAAAAGTTTCTTTGCTTTGTTTTAAATGAGCGTTCACGCGAATTAATTGGTGAACTTATGCGTTGGGAAGATTTGGCCCGCACAAAAACTTTGGAAAAACGTTGGAAAACATTTAACGATGGTTCTATTTTTGGAGGAAGCACTTTTAATCCTTCAAAACACTATTATCGACCTATTCCGCAATCGTTCCTTGATACCGTTGAGAAGAATGGTAAACCCCTAACCGCCGAAGAAAAGCAAGCCATGCAAAACCCGGGTTGGTAATAAATTATTGAAGGCAAAATTAATCCCTGCTTTTTATTTGGCCTTACTTTTCACACAAAAAGCCTCTCCTTAACTTCATCATGGAGGGAAGGAGGGGCTTTAAATTTATCAGATATTGACTGGCATTTTTTATTGAAACACACTTTTACTGACAAACACAAAACAAAGAAATAATAAGTAACCGTTTAAATTTAGATATACGATATTTAGATGCAAGATAGATAGAGAAGATTTGTAAGTTTTTATAGATGTTTTAACATCTTTCCAGAATGATTTATTTGTCTAATAATCTTATCCCGATTCCCGGGATTTCGTAAACTTCAATTCTAATCATCTTAATTATAATTTCAATATCAAATTTAAAAGTTATTAATCCCAAAACGGTAGTTCCAACATACCGTTAAATTTAGACTTTACTATGATTAAAATGATGTAAATTGCTCCTCCTTTACAACTTTTAATGCTAAATGTAAGCAATTAAGAACTGCTCATAATATCAAGTAATCAGGTTGTTTTCTTGATATATAAAAATTTAAAAATGAACTACATGCGTAAGTATTTTTTTGTCTTTATGTTGGTAACTTCGGTACTGACAGCCATTACAGCACAGGAGCCCGAGACATTGGTTGAGTTTTTAAAAAAACGCAAAGAAAGAAAGACACAGACAAAAACAGAAATGGCGGTGCCCGAAAAGCAGAATGATTCAAACACGCCCTTGCATCTGTTAAAACCCAATTACGAATTTAATTATGGTGTTCAGGATGCAGCTTCGGTAAAAATGATTACCGACCGGATTCTGACTTATCTCGATAGAGTAACGCCAGCTATTATTGAGCATCAGGAAACTAAATCAGAAATTTCAAACTACCAAGATATCGACCATAATGCCCGTATTCGTAATGGCGATTTCCGACTTACTTCGTACGAATGGGGCGTTACTTATTCAGGAATGTTACGTCTGGCCGAGGTTACAAATGATAGCCGTTATGCCAATTACGTAACTACCCGCTTTAATTTATTGAGCAAAAGTGCTCCCTTTTTTAAAAAAGTGCTCGACGACACTGGAAATACCGACCCTTTAATGAAGCAAATGCTTAAGCCACATGCTTTGGACGATGCCGGAGCCATGTGTGCATCTATGATAAAAGCTTCATTGCTAAATAAAAATGTCAAATTAAAGCCACTAATCGATAATTATATCAATTACATTTTATATCACGAGTTTCGCCTGAGTGATGGCACTTTTGCCCGCAATCGACCACAAAAAAACAGTGTATGGCTCGACGATATGTATATGAGTATTCCGGCCATTGTTTATATGGGAAAACTTACAGGTGAGTTAAAATACTTTGATGAAGCTGCCCGGCAGGTTATTCTGTTTAAAAACCGTATGTGGATTCCTGAAATGAATCTTTTCAGGCATGGCTGGATTGAATCTATGGAAATTCATCCTTCATTTTTCTGGGCAAGGGCCAATGGATGGGCTTTGCTAACTTTATGTGAAGTTTTGGATGTATTACCCAATGAGCACCCTCTGTACAATGAAATACTTGATTTGCTTCGCAGTCACCTGCAAGGATTGTCAACTTTGCAATCGGGGCATGGCTTATGGCATCAATTACTCAATCGCAACGATAGTTATTTAGAAACTTCCGCATCGGCCATTTTTGTGTATGGAATGGCTCATGCTATTAATAAGGGCTGGGTTGATGCCAAAGTTTACGGACCTATTGCCAGTTTGGGATGGGCAGCTATTGCACAGAAAGTAAATACTTTGGGGCAGATTGAAGGAACCTGTGTTGGCACAGGAATGGGGTTCGATGCAGCATTTTATTTTTACCGACCTGTAAGCGTTTATGCCGCACATGGTTATGGGCCTGTTTTATTGGCAGGGGCCGAAATGATTGAATTATCGCAACGGATGCATCCTAAAATGAACGACAGTGCTTTGCTGTTTTATTCTGAACCCCAAAAGACATCCAGCCCAATATTTTCTGAACAAAACTGGGCAAATTTGCCATTGGTAGCCGGAAGTAAGCGAAAAGGCAAAAATCCTGTAGTTTTTATCATTGGCGATTCAACTGGCAAAACAGGAGGCGGAAAAGGTGAGAATGGTCAATGGGGATGGGGAAGTTTTTTTGAATGTTTTTTTGATACTACGCGTATTTCCATCGAAAACCACGCGCGTGGTGGTCGCAGCAGCCGTACTTTTTACACCGAGGGCCTGTGGGAACAGGTTTATAATGGTTTACAAAAAGGCGATTATCTGTTTGTTCAATTTGGTCACAACGATGGCGGACCGCTTAATACAGGGCGTGCACGGGCTTCACTTCCTGGAACAGGAAATGAGTCGGAAACATTAATTATGGAACGTCATGGCGGCCCCGAAGAGGTTTTTACTTTTGGAAGATATCTGAGGTTTTATATTCGTCAGGCTAAGGCCAAAGGTGTGAATGTTATTGTTATGTCGCACACGCCAGGCAATTGGTGGAACGAGGGGAGGGTTACCCGATGCGACCAGACCTATGGAAAGTGGTCGCAGGAAGTTGCACAGCAAGAGGACGTGCAATACATTGATTTAAACCATTTGGCTGCCTTAAAGTACGAGGCATTGGGGCCGGAGGTCACCAAAGATTATTTTATGGATAATGTTCATACATCGGCCAAAGGCGCAATTTTGCACGCTCGATGCGTGGTTGAAGGGGTTCTGGCATTAAATAATCATTCGTTGGTTAATTATATTGTTCCAAATGCATTAACCAAAGAGATTAACGTTGCTGCCAAGCCGCTTTTTCGCGATCCGGTTTTCGATGGGGCTGCCGACCCGGTTGTTATCTGGAATAAAGGCGAACAGCGCTGGTTCATGTTTTATACCAACCGGCGTGCCAACATAGAAGCTGCCAATGGTGTGGAATGGGTTCATGGCACACACATCGGCATTGCCGAATCGGTTGATGCCGGCGCCACGTGGCAATATCGTGGTATAGCCAATATAAACTATGGCAATGGCGATTTAACTTTCTGGGCGCCCGATGTTATTGAGCAAAACGGCGTTTATCATATGTTTTTAACTGTGGTGCCCGGCATTTTTTCAAATTGGCAACATCCCCGCGAAATTATCCATCTAACCAGTAAAAATTTAACCGATTGGGAATATCAGTCAAAATTACCATTGGCTACCGATAAAGTTATAGATGCCAGTGTTATAAAGGCTCCTAATGGAATGTGGCGTTTGTATTACAATAACGAGCGCGATGGTAAAACCATCTGGTATGCCGAAAGTAGCGATTTATACACATGGACAGATAAGGGGAAAGCGGTTGCTGTAAGGGGAGAGGGCCCAAAATTGTTTTTCTGGAAAGGAAAGTACTTTATGATGATGGATACCTGGAATGGTTTAGCCTTGTTTTCATCGGATGATATGCAAAACTGGGTTCGCCAGCAAAACAATATCCTTCAAAAAGGGGGAAGTGGCCCCGACGACCAGACCAACGGCCTCCATGCCGATGTGGTGATTAATAATAACCGCGCTTATGTGTTTTATTTTACTCATCCCGGCCGCAAAGGAGAGGCTGCCAAAGAAGATAATTACGAAACCCGCCGATCAACCATTCAGGTTGCTGAACTTGAATTTATTAATGGCGAAATTGTTTGTAACCGTGATAAACCCGTATTCATCAATTTGAAGTGATAAGCTTATTACAATTTATTAACAGTTTTGTAGTGAAAAGACTGAATTGATTGTAAAATATGTAGGCCGTATAATAAAACATGATTGTTTTTATAACATCTAAAATTCTAACATCTAACAATCTTTAGTATGAAAAGATATGCCTTTAAAATGTACCTGAAACCCGGCTATGAATCTGAATACGAACGCCGTCATAATGCCATTTGGCCAGAGCTTAAAAAATTACTGAAAGATGCAGGCGTTTACGATTATTCTATTTTCTGGGATAGGGAAACTAACTTGTTATTTGCCGTTCAAAAAGTGGAAGGTGAAAGCGGCTCTCAGGATTTGGGTATGAACCCCATTGTTAAAAAGTGGTGGGATTATATGGCCGATATTATGGAGGTCAATCCTGATAATTCGCCTGTATCGGTTGCGCTGCAAGAGGTATTTTATATGGAGTAAAGATTAAGGCAGAAGGCAGAAGGCAGGAGAAGGAAAACAGAAGAAAGAAGACTGAGAATTACTCGTACCTTAATAATCAGACTATAACAAATAAAACATGTTAGAATGAAATGGATGGATAGGAGTTTAATGATTATTTGCTGGTTGTTTTTAATGGTGAGTTCCATGTTGGCTCAAACAACCCATTGGCCCATTCAAACTGTTGAAACAAAGCCGGGCTCACGTTGGTGGTGGTTGGGCAGCGCTGTTGATGAAGCCAATTTAACGCATAATCTGGAACAATATGCCAAAGCGGGTATTGGTACTCTTGAAATTACGCCCATTTATGGTGTTCAGGGAAATGATGCCAATGACGTTGCTTTTCTATCGGAGAGATGGATGCAACTTTATCAACATTGCCAGAAGGAAGCTCAACGACTTGGAATTAAAATTGATATGAATACAGGTACCGGATGGCCCTTTGGTGGGCCACAAATAACTCCGGAAAATGCTGCTGCAAAATTGCTTATTACCGAGTACAGGTTAAAGAAGGGAGAATCGCTTTCAACACCTTTAATTGTTCCCGATGAACGCCAGAAAAACAATGCTAAACTGCTGCGGTTAATGGCTTTTCCTGATAAGGGAAACCCAATCGACTTAACGCATCTGGTAACCAATAATCAATTAAATTGGAAAGCCCCCAAAGGTAAATGGCGACTGATTGCAGCATTTTCGGGTAATACATTCCAACAGGTTAAAAGAGCTGCCCCCGGTGGTGAAGGATTGGTGGCAGACCATTTTTCATCCAAAGCTGTTGATAGTTATCTGAATCGGTTCTCAAATGCTTTTAATCAGTCAAGTGCCATATTACCCAATAGCTTTTTTAACGATTCGTACGAAGTTTATGGCGCCGACTGGACGCCACGGTTGTTTGAAGAATTTGAAGCCCGTCGTGGTTATAAACTTGATCACTACTTGCCGCAATTTTTAGATAACAACCCTAATGAAACTACTGCTCGCATTATTTCTGATTATCGCGAAACATTATCAGAATTGCTTCTGGAAAATTTTACCCGGCAATGGACTGCTTGGTCGCATTCTCTGGGGAGTAAAACACGCAGTCAGGCGCATGGTTCTCCTGGTAATTTAATTGATTTGTATGCAGCGGTCGATATACCTGAATGTGAAGGATTTGGTTTATCTGAATTCAATATTCGGGGATTACGAAAGGATTCACTCACACGGCATAACGATTCCGATTTGTCGATGCTTAAATATGCGTCATCGGCGGCCCATATTTCAGGTAAGCGATTTACATCATCCGAAACCTTTACCTGGTTAACCGAGCACTTTCGCACTTCATTGGCACAATGTAAGCCCGATTTAGACCTGATGTTTGTTTCGGGGGTTAACCGTGTTTTTTTTCATGGAACTACGTATAGTCCTGCCGATGCAGCCTGGCCGGGCTGGAAGTTTTATGCTTCGGTTGATATGAGTCCTACCAACCCACTTTGGCGCGATGTTGTTGCTTTTAACGATTATATATCCAGAGCACAGTCGTTTTTACAGTTGGGGGAGCCCGACAATGATTTTTTACTCTATCTGCCAATTTATGATATGTGGCACGAGCAGGAGGGACGCTTGCTGATGTTTGATATTCATAAAATGGCACAGCGGGCTCCTGAGTTTATCGATGCGGTTCATCAGATTAGTAATGCCGGTTACGATGTGGATTATATATCTGATAGTTTTATTAAATCGGCTGGTTGTATTGATGGTAAAATAAAAACAAATAGTGGTCAATCTTACAAAGCTTTAATTGTTCCCGGAGTCAAGCGTATGCCTGCCGATGTGCTTGCAAAATTGGTTGAAATGGCTAAAGATGGGGCTACCATAGTATTCATGGATTTTTATCCTTCTGATGTTCCGGGTTTTGCTTTGCTGAATAGCCATCGTAAGGTTTTTAATGATATCCGGACGAGTTTACCGGTTGCGGGTTTTAACAAAACAGTTGTAAACAACTTTGGTAAAGGCAGAATTATTACAGGCAGCGATTATACAGCCAATTTAAAGGCCACAGGGGTATTACCCGAACTGATGAAATCGGAATTTAATCTGCAATCCATCCGAAGAAAAAATGATTCAGGTCATCATTACTTTATTGCAGCTTTAAACGATAAAGATACCGACGAATGGATAACCATAGGGGTTAAAGCCAAATCGGCAATGCTTTTTAATCCGTTAAACGGTGAAAAAGGTAAGGCCAAAATACGGCAATTGAATGGTTTATCCCAGGTGAAATTGCAAATTAAGTCTGGCGAATCAATAATTTTAAAAACATTTGAAAATGAAGATATTGATTATGGCGATTGGCAGTATTATAATATAGAAGATAATATATTCGCACTTAATAATGACTGGGTTTTGCACTTTCCAGAAAGCACCCCACCCATTGCTTACAACTTTGTTTTAAAACAGGTAGAACCCTGGACCAATTTAAACGATTCACTGGCTAAAATTAACATGGGAACGGGTGTTTATCGAAAAACATTCAATTTTAATAAAACCGGAGCTGATGATTGGATACTCGATTTGGGCGATGTTCGTGAAACGGCAAGGGTAAGAATTAATGGAAACCTCGTTGGCACCCTCTGGTCGGTTCCTTACCAAACCAAGGTTGGAAAGTACCTTATAAATGGTCTTAACACCATTGAAATTGAGGTTACTTCATTGCCGGCCAACCATATTGCCCATTTGGACAGACAAGGGGTTGAGTGGCGAAATTTTAAAGAAATCAATTTTGTGGATTTGAATTATAAAACAACGGGTTACGGTCATTGGAAAACCATGCCGGCCGGTTTAAACAGTGAAGTGAAATTGATTCCTGTTATGTACGAATAATAAAGAAAAGGATACATGATGAAGACAACAATAATAACGATTTCATTTTTGGCTCATTTTATATTGGTGTATGGGCAATGGACGTCCAATGTACCCGATTTTCCTTGGATGAAGGAAGTGGGTGCCCATACATTCCCTTCGTTACAAACGGTTTATAATGTTGCCGATTATGGTGCCGCGGGAGATGCTTTAAAACTCAACACCGAGGCCATTCAAAAAGCCATTGATGCGGCTGAAGCCAATGGCGGTGGCATGGTTACTTTTAATCCGGGTGTTTATCTAACCGGCTCTCTGTTTGTTGGTAATAATATCAATTTTAACATTCCTAAGGGAACCATGCTGATAGGCAGTCTGGATATCAACGATTATAAACGAATTGATACGCGTGTTGCCGGTGTTGAAATGAACTGGCCTTCTGCCTTAATCAATGTAATTGGAAAGAAAAATGTTGCCATAACAGGAGATGGCGTTATTCATGGCAGGGGCAAAGTATTTTGGGATAAATATTATGCCATGCGCAAAGACTACGACCCAAAAGGTTTGCGCTGGATTGTGGATTATGACTGTGAGCGTCCTCGTGGTATTCTTATATCAGACTGTGAGCACGTTACCGTTAAAGAAGTGGTGCTTTATCAGCCGGGATTCTGGAGTTTGCATATTTTATACAGTAAATATGTTACGGTGGATGATGTTATTATCAGCAATAATATTGAAGGACAAGGACCAAGCACCGATGGTGTGGACATCGACTCCTCATCTTTTATACTGGTTCAAAACAGCACCATTAATTGCAACGATGATAATTTTTGTCTGAAAGCCGGGCGCGATAGCGATGGACTAAGAGTTAACCGGCCTTGTGAATTTATTGTTATCAGAAATTGTACCGCAGGTCATGGCCATGGTTTAATTACCTGTGGCAGTGAAACTTCGGGCGGTATCAGAAACGTGGTGGCCTACAATTTAAAAGGAAATGGCACCAATAATGGATTAAGGTTTAAAAGTACGAGTCAGAGAGGTGGCGTTATTGAAAATATTTATCTGTATAATATTGAACTGGTGAATGTTGCCAATCCTGTTGTGCTCGATTTAAACTGGCATCCGGCCTACAGCACCTCTGTTTTGCCCAAAGGTTACAACATCGATGAGGTTCCTGTGCATTGGAAAAAAATGCTGCAACCTGTCGACCCAAAACAGGGGACTCCAAAGTTTAGAAATATTTATTTTTCAGGAATATCGGCTGTTAATGCCAAAACCTGCATCAATGTGGCAGGCATTGAATCCAGTTCGGTCGACAGTTTTCATTTTAAAAATGTGACACTTCAAGGCGAAAAAGCCGGGCGCATTCATCATGCAAAAAACTGGATATTTGAAAATTTTCGGATTATAGCCCCGGATAAACCTGATTTGAAAAATAATCGCCAGGTTGAAATCCCTGTAAAATAATTGGTTGAGATATAAGCACCTGATTCAATAGGTTGCATTAACAAACAACAGAACCTAATTTTTAAATAATGATGAGAAGTCTTTTATCAGGAATACTCGTGAGCATTTCAATGTTAACCATGGCTCAGAATACCGAACAAATCTATCTTTCAGGAACCGGTTTAGGAAATACAGTAACCTGGGACTTTTATTGTTCCGGCGGAATGAACAATGGTAAATGGAGCAGGATTGAGGTACCCTCGCAATGGGAATTACAGGGATTTGGTGAATATACCTACGGTCGCTGGTATATTACCCGCGGTGCTCAGCCATCAAAAGAAACCGGAATTTACAGGCATACGTTCACGGTTCCAGATTCGTGGAGGAACAAGAGTGTTTCCATTGTTTTTGAGGGGGTTATGACCGATACTGAAGTACTGATTA
>CAZFTD010000073.1:0-15805 GCA_964521525.1 uncultured Marinilabiliaceae bacterium
CAGTGTTTCGAAAGCCAGAAACAGCAAAAAAAAATGATGTTTCTCGATAAACCGGAAAAAATTTCTCATAATTCGAAAACAAAAAAGCTAAACAATTTATCCTGTTGCACTATTTTCCATAGGTATCAAAAAAACCTACCTCATCAGGAACGAAAATCTGTGTCGATTTTTCAATGCAATTCCTGTTCCCCTTGCCACTGCATGAAGCGGATTTTCGGCAATATGGAATGGAATGTTCAATTTCCCCGACAATCGCTTGTCAAGGCCTCTCAGTAAAGCGCCCCCACCAGCCAAATAAATGCCATTGTTAACAATATCGGCATACAACTCGGGTGGTGTTTGCTCCAGCGCATTTAAAATAGCGGTTTCCATTTTACTGATGGATTTTTCGAGGCAATGCGAGATTTCCTGATACGATACCGATACTTCAATAGGTAAAGCCGTCATTTGATTGGGCCCCTGAACAATAAAATCGGCGGGTGGATTTTCCAACTCAGGCAGGGCCGACCCTACACGAATTTTGATTTCTTCTGCTGTGCGCTCCCCAATTTTAATGTTGTGCTGCCGACGCATATATTCCATAATGTCGGATGTTAAATCGTCGCCGGCAATACGAATAGATTTGTTGGTAACAATACCGCCAAGTGAAATAACCGCAATTTCGGTTGAACCTCCACCTATATCTACCACCATGTTTCCTTCGGGAGCTTCCACATCAAGGCCTATACCCAAAGCGGCAGCCATTGGTTCATAAATCATATAAACCTCGCGGCCTCCGGCATGTTCGGCAGAATCGCGAACCGCCCTTAGTTCAACTTCGGTGCTGCCCGATGGGATACAAATAACAATGGTCAGCGATGGTGTAAAGAGCCGCTTTTTTGTGTCAATCATGCTTATCATACCGCGAATCATTTGCTCGGCGGCATTAAAATCGGCAATAACGCCATCGCGAAGTGGTCTGATGGTATAAATATTATCATGCGTTTTACCATGCATCTGCCGCGCCTTTTCGCCAATAGCTACTAATTTATCGGAGCGACGGTCGAGAGCCACAATACTGGGCTCATCAACAACAATTTTATCGTTATGGATGATGATGGTATTGGCTGTTCCTAAGTCAATAGCCAATTCCTGTGATAAAAAAGAAAACAATCCCATCTAACTTTTTTTTAATGTTTAAAATGACGGATGCCTGTTAATACCATTGACACTTTATTCGTATTGCAAAACTCAATAGTTTCATTATCGCGTATAGAACCTCCGGGTTGAATCACAGAGGTGATGCCAGCCTGATGAGCAATTTCAACAGAATCGGCAAAAGGGAAGAACGCATCAGATGCCATTACTGCACCGTTAAGGTCGAACTCAAACGAGCCTGCTTTTGAAATGGCGTGTTTTAATGCATCAACCCTCGATGTTTGTCCAACGCCACTGGCAACCAATTGTTTATTTTTTGCCAGAACAATGGCATTCGATTTTGAGTGCTTCACAATTTTGTTAGCAAACAACAGGTCTTCAATCTCTCTTTCGGATGGCGCCAGGGTGGTTACTACTTTAAGGTCGTCTTTGGTCTCGGTTTTTAAATCCTTATCCTGAACAAGTACGCCATTCAGCAGAGTGCGCGACATAACAGTCGGAAGAACAGCCTCTTTTTGAATCAGAATAATCCGGTTTTTCTTTTGTTGCAAAATGGTTAATGCTTCCTGCTCGTATGCTGGGGCAATCACCACTTCAAAAAAGATTTTATCCATTTCTTTGGCAGTTTCCACATCCACTTTAACATTGGTAATGATGATGCCACCAAAAGCTGAAACCGGATCACCAGCCAATGCATCAATCCAGGCCTGGGTAAGCGTATGGCGCGATGCCAAACCACAGGCATTATTATGCTTTAAAATAGCCACTGTGGTATCGCTAAACTCAGAAATGAGGGCTACAGCAGCATCAATATCGAGCAAGTTATTGTACGATATTTCTTTGCCATGCAGTTGGTCAAATATTTTTTCGAAATCGCCATAAAAGGATCCCTTCTGATGAGGATTCTCTCCATATCGAAGAACTTTGCAATTATTGGCACTTTCGCGATAGGCAGGAAACTCAGATTGGCTGAAATAATTAAAGATTGCGGTATCGTACCCCGATGATACGGCAAAAGCAGCAGTAGCAAACCAAACCCGGTCTTCAAGCGAAGTAATACCTTTATTGGCAATTAAAAGTTCCTGAAGTTTAGGATACTGCTCCTGAGATGCTACAATCACAACATCATTGTGGTTTTTGGCAGCAGCCCGAATGAGCGAAATACCACCAATGTCAATTTTCTCAATAATATCGGAATGAGAGGCACCTGAAGCCACCGTTGCTTCAAACGGATACAAATCAACAATAACAAGGTCGATTTCGGGTATCTCAAATTCTTCAATTTGTTTTTGGTGCGAAGCATCATCGCGTCGGGTCAGAATACCTCCAAAAACCTTAGGATGTAAAGTTTTTACACGTCCGCCCAAAATGGAAGGATATCCGGTAAGCGATTCAATACTGGTTACTTTTACTCCAAGGCCTTCAATAAAAGACTGCGTTCCACCGGTTGAGTAGATACTGACACCCAGCGCGTTAAGCGTTCGGACAATTTCATCGAGACCGTCTTTATAATAAACGGAAATTAAAGCTGATTTTATTTTTTTTTGTGTGTTCATTGATTTTTTTCATTGCGTAGTCGCAAAAATAAGAAAATAAGCACATTTCTCAACCGCGTTTTAAGTTTTTGTTTTAGTTTTAAAGGTAAATATTATTAACTGGACTTCCATGCAAAACCTTGTTGTTTTATCCGGTGCCGGAATGAGCGCCGAAAGTGGCATTCCAACCTTCCGCGACATGGGCGGTATTTGGGAGCAATACGATGTAACTCAGGTGGCTTCACCCGAAGCCTGGAGAGTAAACCCTGAGCTGGTGCTTGAATTTTATAACCAGCGAAGGAAGAAACTGTTCGAATCGGAGCCTAACAATGGTCATTTAATATTGGCTGAGTTGGAACAATGGTATAATGTACAAATAATTACTCAAAATGTTGACGACCTCCACGAAAGAGCCGGAAGTACCCAAATTTTACATTTGCACGGAGAATTAAAAAAGGCCCGAAGCACAGCATACCCCAACCTTGTTTATGAATTAAATCACTGGGAGCTAAAACTGGGCGATGTTTGCGAAAAGGGTTATCAACTTCGCCCTCATATTGTTTGGTTTGGCGAAGCCGTTGAAGCCATTGGTCAGGCACAAACGATGGTATCAACAGCCGATATTCTTGTGGTGGTGGGGACTTCTCTAAATGTCTATCCTGCTGCCGGATTGGTGCATTATGTCCGCAAAGGAGTCCCCGTGTTTGTGGTTGACCCGGCAAAGCCTTTGTTGGGCAACAATAGCAATGTTACTTACATAACCGAAAAAGCATCAACCGGACTAATGAAATTAAAGGAGTTGCTTACATTGCAATAGAGAGAAAGAGTGCTAGATTTTTAGAACGTTAGAAGTCAGATAAAAGCCTTTCATTAATAATCAGCGCATTTCATGCTTTGAATAAGTGTTTTGTTTGGACTCTAAATTTTCAGCGTACCGAATAACCCACAGTAACCACACTAACGTTTGTTCCTGGTATGCTGATGAGTGGAAAACAACAGGCCTCTAAAGTAGAACCGGTTGTAATAACATCGTCGACCAATAATATATGCTTGTTTTCAAAAACTTGGGGGTTGACAATTTTAAAAATACCTTCAACATTTTCCCATCGTTCAAAACGCGTTTTACGTGTTTGTGACACATTGTACACCTGGCGTATGAGCGAGTCTGATAAAACGGGTGCTTTTAAAACTTCAGAAATTCCTTGCGACAAAATATCGCACTGATTATAACCTCTGGAGCGAAGTTTTCGTGGATGCAGGGGCACTGGTACAATAATATCGGGCTTGTGAAAAAATGGTGAATCGATAAGTAATTTGCCTGTAATTGTGCCCAGAAAAACTCCAATGTCCTTTCGACGCTTATATTTTAACTGATGAATGAGCTTGGGAAGCAGTTCGCCTTTGCGATAGTAAAACGCAGATGCAGCAAAGGCCACAGGAACTCTGCCCCAAAACGATTGATAGGCCGGATTGTTTTTACTCCACTCGAAACCCGTACGCGGTAAGTTGGCTGTACATTTGCGGCATAGAATCTCTTCCACTCCACGAAGTGTATTGGTACAACCATTACAAATATTGGGATAGGCCAGCGATAAAAAGCCCGATAAATAGCTTTGCAGATTTTGGATAAGGGTTTTCATTATTCAGAGTTTAATGCCACAAATTACCTGTTTGGCAAAATATTATCAAGAGCAGGTATGAATATAATTTCAAATATTCGTTACATTATGTGTTACGAAATATTCTTGCTTAATTTGAGATGATAAAAAGTCAGATTATGAGAGTCCATTTTATTGCCATTGGTGGCAGCGCTATGCACAATTTAGCTATTGCATTAAAGGAAAACGGAGCATTGGTGAGCGGTTCCGATGATGAAATATTTGAACCCAGCAGTTCCCGACTTGCCCGGCACGGACTGCTTCCGGAAAAAATGGGTTGGTTCCCCGAAAAAATAAACAACAGCATGGATGCCATTATCCTTGGTATGCATGCCCGCAAAGATAATCCTGAATTGCTGAAGGCACAGGAAATGGGATTAAAGGTTTACAGCTATCCGGAATACTTATATGAACAATGCAAAAATAAAAAACGGGTTGTTATTGGTGGCAGCCATGGGAAAACCACCGTTACATCGATGATAATGCATGCTTTACGATTTGAGCGCATTGCCTTTGATTATATGGTTGGGGCCCAGCTTGAAGGTTTTGACACCATGGTGCAGCTTTCGGATAAGGCAGAAATTGCCGTTTTTGAAGGCGATGAGTATCTCTCTTCTCCTATCGACCCGCGCCCAAAATTTTTATGGTACAAGCCACATCTGGCTTTAATCACCGGAATTGCCTGGGACCATATTAATGTTTTTCCTACCATAGATTTGTATAACCAGCAGTTTATTGAATTCATAAACACTATTGATGACAATGGAATGTTAACCTATTTCTTAGGCGATGCTGAGCTAAACAAAGTTGTTAAACAAGCAAATGCTAAATGCCAATTAAAACCTTACGAAGCGCTCCCGGCGGTAGTTAAAAATGATAAAACCCATATTCAGTATAATGGAAAAATGTATGAGGTGCCTTTATTTGGCCAGCACAATTTACAAAATATGGCAGGCGCCATGATGATTTGCTCTGAACTGGGTGTGTTGCCAGATAAATTTCTGATGGCTATGCAAACCTTTAAAGGCGCTTCGCGACGGCTTCAGGTACTGGGGCACAATGAACACTCGGCAGTTTATTACGATTTTGCCCATGCTCCTTCAAAAGTAAAAGCAACTCTTGAAGCCGTAAAAGAACATTATCCAAACAGGCTTTTAACCGCCTGTGTTGAGTTGCATACCTTTAGCAGCTTAAACAGGAACTTTTTACCTCATTACCGTAACACTATGGCTGCTGCCGACCGGGCCATTGTTTTTTTCGACCCCCATGTAGTTAAGCATAAAAAGCTTGAAGAGATTACAGCCCAGGAAGTAGCAACAGCTTTTAATTTACCGGTTGAGGCTGTTTTTACCAATCCTGAAAACCTAAAAGCTGAACTTGAAAAAATACGCCTAAACCATGGCAATTTACTGATTATGACATCAGGCAATTTTGCAGGAATAAATATTAAGGCGCTCACTGATTGTGTGTTGCGTGAGTAAAATAAATTATTTTCATTTTTTTGTCCTTTTATTGTAACGAATCTAATCATCCCGGCGTCATACCTTCAAAATTAGATTGTCAACATAAAACTATTAACTATGATAAGATTATCAATTTTATTAAGTTTGGTACTATGGTTATTACCGGGATTGGCAAACGGGCAAGATCTGGTTGACCTGGTTAGAGAGTCGTTTACCGATGTAACATCAGTAACTGTTAAAGGAATTTTCTGCAACGTGGAAATTGAGCCGGGGAATGGCTCAGCTGTTACACTTGAGGGAGAAATTAGAGCTACCAGAAAATACGAAGACCTGCGTATTAAATTCTCAAAAAAAGGAACCAATTTGGAAGTATGGGTCGAACAACCCAAAAACATTATTGGTCAGGTAAAAGGTTTTCTCAACCTAACGGTTCCTGTTTCAACCTTAGTAAAGGTTGAGAATGTTTCGGGAAGCGTAAAAGTAACAGGCGTTGGGAAGGATGAACTGAGACTTGATGCCGTTTCAGGCAGTATAGCTGCAACCAATATTCCATGCAAAGCCAGCCTTAAAACAGTTTCAGGCTCTATTAAAGCAACGGTTATAGATGGCGATTTAGTTGCCAAAACTGTTAGCGGTTCTTTAAATGTATCAGACATTAAAGGAAGTGCCGACCTGAATTCGGTTTCGGGAAGCATAACTGCCAAAAGTATTATGAAAGAGGTAGATGCTTCTTCTGTTTCCGGCTCGGTAAATCTGGCCGAAATATTCTCAAACATTAAGGGAAAGTCAGTTTCAGGGGCAGTAAAAATTTCAGATGTTAGAGGGAATATTACTGCTAACACCACATCGGGTTCAATATCGCTTGCAGAGGTGGTTGGTGAAATTAATGCCTCTTCAACCAGTGGTAGCATCCGGGGAACAGGAATCATGCTAACTGGAATGAGTTCGTTTAATAATACTTCAGGTGGCGTGGATATAGCCCTTGTGAACGACCAACAAGCCCTGAGCTTCGATTTACGCTCAGGGTCGGGTAGTTTGGAAGCTGCAGGAGTTAGTGCATCCAAGCGCTTGATGGTAGGCACCGGACCTGTTAAGGTTTCAGGGGTTACTGCTTCGGGCAGCCAAAAATACAGGTAGGCAAGGAAACAGAAGTAGGATGAATAGAGAATGGAGAACGGCTTAGTAATAATGTGAAGTTCTGAATAACAGAAAGGACGATATAAACTGAAGCTTCTTCTGTTATCTTCCTTATTTCTCTATTTTCTATCTTAAAAACAGTTTGTTTGATAATGAAAACGGAGCTTAAGAAAAAATCTTAGCTCCGTTTTTTATTAGAAGAATTATTCAATTACCCTTGTTACTTTACCTGAGGTACATAACGGTAATGAGGGCCAAATCTTTCAAATGCAGCCCTGTCGAGCATTTCTCTGTGGTCGGGGTGGGCAACTGAAATTATAAGGCGTGAACGCTCCTGAAGGGTTTTTCCATACAGGTTAACAGCACCAAATTCAGTTACTAACCAATGCATATTTGAGCGGGTTGTTACCACACCGGCACCTTCCATTAAGGTGGGTGTTATTTTGGATACACCTTTTGATGTTACCGAAGGCATGGCAATAATTGGCTTTCCTCCTTCGGAGTGTCCTGCACCACGAATAAAATCAATCTGACCACCTACACCAGAATAGTGTGTTGTTCCAATGGAATCGGCACAAACCTGACCGGTAAGGTCGATAGATAAAGCCGAGTTAATAGCTGTTACTTTGTGGTTTTTACGAATTACATGAATACCGTTGGTATGAGCAACATCCATCATGGCCACCAAAGGGTTGTCATCAATAAAATCGTAAAGGTCTTGTGAACCCATCAGGAATGAGGCAACAATTTTCCCTTTGTCAATTTGTTTTCTTTTACCTGTAACAACGCCCTTTTCAATAAGCGGTAATAAACCATCCGAAAACATTTCGGTATGAATACCTAAATCCTTATGGTTGCCCAATTCGGCCAAAACTGCATTGGGAATACCACCAATACCCATCTGTAGGCAGGCACCATCCTCAACCAACGCAGCCACATTGCGACCAATAGCCTTTTCAATGTCTGAAAGTGGCGCATTGTGGTGAATGTACAAAGGCTCATCGTGTTCAACAAATATATCAATCTCTTTGGTGCTAATCATAGCGTCACCCCATGCACGTGGAACGTACTTGTTAACCTGGGCAATTACAATATCTGCATTTTCAATGGCAGCCAAAGATGCATCAACAGAAGTTCCAAGTGAAACAAATCCGTGTTTGTCGGGAGGCGAAACCTGCACCATGGCAATATTAACTTTCAGGTAACCCTGACGAATTAATTTTTGTGTTTCACTCAGAAAAACAGGAATGTAATCGGCGTAACCAGCCTGAGTGGCTTTGCGAACGTTTCCACCCACAAAGAAAGACTCCAACTGAAAAATGCCTTCAAATTCAGCATCAGCATAAGGACACGGCCCCTCGGTATGAATGTGCTGAATTTTTACATCGGTAAATTCTTTGTTGCGACCACGCGCAACCATGGCTCTGATGAGTGCGTGTGGAGTAACAGCCACACTGCTTAAGTGTATCCGGTCGCCCGATTTGATGACTTTTACTGCCTCCTCGGCTGTAACTGACTTGTAACCCATTTGATACTGTTTTATGTTTATTTTATATTATCCTTGAAAAACGGTGCAAAATTACAATTTAATAACCATTTAGCACTACAATCCAATCTGTTTAATATCACCTTTTCAGTTAAATAGCGTATGTTATTAAACATTTATCGTTAAAAGATGTTGTGCTATCAAAGATCTTGCATTTCAGAATATGAGCTCTAAAAAATTGTCGGATATACGCCAGAACTATACAAAAGGTTTTTTAAACAAACAGGAACTAAACCCGGATCCCATTAAACAATTGGAAATTTGGATTAATGATGCTATTTCTGCGGAGCACCCCGAACCTTCGGCCATGCAGTTGTCGACCGTTGATACTGATGGGCGCCCTCATTCGCGTGTGGTGTTGCTAAAAGGAATAGAAGCTCAGAATTTACTGTTTTATACCAACTACCACAGCCATAAGGGCAAAGATTTGGAGCAGAACTCAAAAGTAGCCATACTTTTTTTTTGGCCTTTGCTTGAACGTCAGGTGCGTGTTGAAGGCACTGCCAGTAAAGTTTCAAGTGAGCAGTCTGATATATACTTTGCCTCACGGCCACGCGAAAGCCAGATTGGTGCCTGGGCTTCGCCTCAAAGCGCGGTTGTGAACTCGCCGGTTGAATTGGAACAGCGTTATAATGAAATCGAAAATCGGTTTAAAGACTGCGAGATTCCGCGTCCGCTGCATTGGGGAGGTTATGCCATAAAGCCCGATTATTTTGAATTCTGGCAGGGACAACCGGGGCGCATGCACCATCGGCTTTGCTATCGGCGCAATGAAAATAAATGGATGATTGAACAGTTAGCGCCCTGAATCAACCCTTTGTTAACGCATGGAATACATCCTCAAGAGACTGTTGTTTCTGCATCATTTCAAGAATTACCAGATTGTTATTAACAGCCAATCTGAATAACTCAGGCCGCAAATCGGTTCTCTGCCGCGAAGAGATTCTCCATCCTTTTGCTGTTTCGTTTATGTTTTCTATTCCGGCAATCGATAGCAAAAGTTCAGGTGCAATTTTACGGTCAAATTCTACCTCAACTATTTGTTCGTCTTTTAAGTTTAAGTTTTCAAGCTCATCGGGCCGGGCATCAGCAACAATTTGCCCGTTGTGAATGATTATAACTCTTTCGCAAATGGCTTTTACTTCCTGCATAATATGGGTCGATAACAAAACTGTTTTCGATTGACCCACATCTTTAATCAAATTGCGAACCCCCGATATTTGGTTTGGGTCTAAACCTGTGGTGGGCTCATCTAAAATAAGCACCTCCGGGTCGGGAAGCAGCGCCTGAGCTAAACCCACCCGTTGACGATAACCTTTAGAAAGCGCCCCTATTTTCTTATGGCGCTCGGGTTCTAGCCCTGTACTCACAATCATTTCGTCAACACGCTTGCGAATGTTTTTAATCTTATAAACCGCACCTATAAAGTGAAGATATTCTGAAACATACATGTCTAAGTAAAGCGGGTTGTGTTCGGGCAAATAGCCAATTTTGTGTCGGAAAGAAATATCCTGTTCTGTTACATCCAATCCACAAACAGTAACCTTGCCCGACGAAGCAGGTAAAAAACCGGTGAGAATTTTCATCATGGTTGACTTGCCTGCACCATTGGGGCCCAGAAACCCAACAACTTCGCCACTTTTAATGTTGAACGACACATTTTTAAGTGCTTGTTGTGCTCCATAAAAACGGGAAACTTCTGAAACAGATATGGACATATTGCTTTTTTTTGCCCTAAAGTTATTAATTTTATTAAAAGAGAGGATAATTTAGCACTCTCAACAAATGCTTTTAAAGTATCACAATATATGCCCAATAAAATAACCAACCTGTTGTTTTGCCAGAATCTTTTCCGGTATCAGCGCAATCCGTCCATTGAAGTTGAAATTGGAAATGTTAAACTTGGCGGAAATCATCCTGTGCGTCTGCAATCGATGACCACAACCAACACGCTTGACACTGCTGCTACTGCCAGCCAATGCATCCGTATTTTTGAAGCCGGTGGCGAACTGGTTCGGATAACCACCCAAGGGCGCAGAGAAGCATCTAATCTTGGGCCTATTAAGCAAGAGTTACGCCAACGCGGTTATAATTTCCCTCTGGTGGCCGACATTCATTTCAACCCGAGTGCCGCTGCCGTAGCTGCCACCTTGGTTGAAAAAGTGCGCATCAATCCAGGGAATTTTGCCGATGGTGCCAAAAAGTTCCGTGAAATTGACTATTCTGATGAGTCCTATAACCAGGAAGTTGAAGAAATTCGGGAAAAATTTCTGCCTTTCCTAAAACTATGCAAAGAGTATGGAACCGCTTTGCGCATTGGTGTTAACCATGGAAGCCTCTCCGACCGTATTATGGCCCGTTACGGCGACACACCTCTGGGGATGGTGGAATCGTGCATGGAGTACCTGCGCATTTGCCGCGATGAAAACTTTAACCGGGTGGTATTGAGCATTAAATCAAGCAACACACGCGTTATGGTTCATACCGTCAGGCTTTTAAATGCTACCATGAAAGCCGAGGGTATGAATTTCCCGCTACATTTGGGCGTTACCGAAGCAGGTAGTGGCGAAGATGGCAGAATTAAATCGGCTGTTGGAATTGGCGCTTTACTGGCAGATGGATTGGGCGATACCATACGTGTTTCATTAACCGAAGACCCGGAATTTGAAATTCCGGTTGCCCGTCAGCTAAAAGAACATTTTGATGCATTTATTAATCATCCACCCATAAATCCGGTTTCAGCCAAAGGTTATTACCCATACGAATACCACAAGCGCCAATCGCATAATGTGGCCGGTTTTGGAGGGAACCAATTGCCTTGTGTGGTAATAGATGTAAGAGGACACCATGTTATTCCTCCATCAACTATGATTCCCGATGCAATTATCATTGATAATGTAAACGTTAGTTTGCCTGCCGAATACTCAAATGTTTTTAAGATTATTCCTGTCGATTTTTATAATGCTTCCACTGGTAGCCAATTTCTTCCGCTTTATAGTGTGAATAGTTTACCACAAAATGATAATTTAAAAACGTTGGTGCTGCAAATAACCTATGAGGATTTAACCAATGATATTTTGGCATTTTTTAAAAGCCATCCTGATGTTATCATTCTGTTGGACTCCCGGCATGTAAACGGCACTGCCGAACAGCGGGCATTCTTTTTATGGCTGCTCGAAAACAATCTCACTCATCCGGTTATTATTCATCGCTCCTATCAGCATAGCAATCAATCAGCATTTCAAATTGATGCCGCTGCCGACACCGGGCTTCTTTTTTTGGATGGTTTTGGCGATGGTCTTTCCCTTTCGGCTCCCAACATCGATTTAAATACAAATATTGAAACTCACTTTGGTATTTTACAAGCGGCCAGGGTGCGGTTTTCAAAAACCGAATTTATATCCTGTCCCGGATGTGGTAGAACTTTATTTGATTTACAAACTACTACTGCAAAAATAAGAGAGCGCACCTCGCACCTTAAAGGGCTTAAAATTGCCATAATGGGTTGTATTGTTAACGGAATTGGCGAAATGGCTGATGCAGATTATGGTTATGTGGGTGCTGGACCGGGAAAAATATCATTGTTTAAAAACCGTGAACTGGTAATGAAAAACCTGCCCGATTCGGAGGCTGTAGAGCATTTAATTAACCTGATAAAAGAAGGTGGCCACTGGATGGAACCATGAATCGTTTTGGTTGATACAGAAATTGAACTATTTTTATCAAACAATTAGAACAAAATAATTGATTTCGTAAGTGCTAATTTTGCATTGACGCAAAGGATTTTATAAATTGCACTATTGTTTTGAACCTTCAATAAACAAAAAAATGAAGCAACTCCTACTATTGTTGATTGTTGCGCTGCCATTTGTTTCTCTGGCAGAAAGTCTGGAAATTAAAGGCACCTATCAGGGCGAAAACCTGTATGTTAAAAATCCATTCGCAGCCTCAGGCGTTGGCTTTTGTGTTTATGAAGTTACTGTTAACGGCATGACTACCACCGATGAAATCAATTCAAGTGCCTTTGAAATTGATTTGTCGATATTTGGGTTCCGTATTGGCGAGCAAATTACCGTTGCCATCAATTATAAAGATGGTTGCACCCCAAGAGTTTTAAACCCTGATGTTCTGAGCCCCAGAGCTACATTTGAAGTTCTGGAAATCAATATTGAAGATGGCAAACTGGTGTGGACAGCCCGCAACGAATCGGGCCCGCTGCCTTATTACGTTGAGCAATTCAGATGGAATAAGTGGGTTACCATTGGTGAAGTTGCCGGAAAAGGAACCCCTGGCGCTCACCGCTACACCGTACCATTAAGGTTTCATTCGGGCGAAAATCGTTTTCGAATACGACAAACCGATGTTCAGAAAAAGATTAAATATTCATCCGAAGTAACCCACCGTAGTTCAAATCCCCCTGTTAATTACACCATTTCGGTTGGTGGAAACGAAATTGTTTTTTCACAACCAACCATGTACGAAGTTTACGATGGCTACGGCCGTATTTTATTTAAGGGTTTTGGCGAAAGAGTACGCATTGGCTCCTTAGAAAAGGGTCGATACTACCTGAATTTCGATAATAAACTCGATTACTTTATTAAGCGATAGCCAATTACAAAATAAATTTCCCCTGAACCGTTAAAATAAAGCTTCATAGAAGATCAATATTGATGGTCAGAGTTCGAAAAGTATCGCCAAGAGTATGTATAATAACACCTTGCGATATGTTGCATATGATATAATAAAAGCCTTAAATTCCTAACCATTTTATCCCAAAAGTTTGTTAATCCAAAAATCTTTCATAACAATCTGTTAATCTGAGCTAAGTATAAATTAATGCTCCTAATATCTGTTTTTTTTTAATAAAAGATTAACTTTGGCTTTCGTCAAAAATTGTGTTTTCTCATTTTTGGCCTGGATTTTAAATCATTATGTTTATGGCAAAAATTATTGCTTTAGCAAATCAAAAAGGGGGAGTAGGAAAAACCACCACCGCCATTAATCTGGCAGCCAGTCTGGCAGTTTTAGAGTACAACGTGCTTGTGGTTGACGCCGACCCGCAGGCAAATGCCACGTCGGGCCTGGGCTTTGATCTAAAAGAAATCGAAAACAGCATTTACGAATGTATCATCGATAAAGTTGACCCCAAAACAGCTGTACTTAAAGGAGAGATTGACCACCTGTATGTGCTTCCTTCCCATATTGATTTGGTTGGAGCCGAGATTGAAATGCTGAACATGCCCAACCGCGAATATGTGCTGAAAGAAGTTCTTGAAAAAATTCGTGCCGATTATGATTTTATCCTCATCGATTGCTCGCCATCGTTAGGACTTATTACAGTAAACGCACTAACAGCTGCCGATTCGGTTATGATTCCGGTACAATGCGAGTATTTTGCTCTTGAGGGACTCGGCAAGCTTCTGAATACCATTAAAATTATTCAAAACAGGCTTAATCCTGATTTGGAAATAGAAGGATTTTTACTCACCATGTACGATTCACGCTTACGCCTCTCAAACCAGGTAGTGGAAGAAGTGCAGTCGCATTTTCAGGATATGGTTTTTGAAACACTGGTTACACGTAATATTAAACTCAGCGAAGCTCCAAGTTACGGAAAAGCCGTTGTTATGTACGATGCCGCCTCCAAAGGAGCTCTCAACTACCTGAATTTGGCAAGAGAATTGTTACAAAAAAACAACATGACAAAAATTGACAATAAGGATAAAATTCTGAAGAAATAATTACCTTTTTATAATAAGTGATGACAAAAAAAAGTGTATTGGGACGTGGCCTTGGGGCGTTAATAGACAATACTGAAGAGGTTACCAGAACCAGACCATCTGCTTCAATTACAGAAATTGAGGTTAGTAAAATTGAGGGGAATCCCTGGCAACCACGTACCAGATTTGATGAAGAAAAATTAAGCGAGTTGGCAATATCCATAAAAGAATTGGGTATTATTCAACCACTCACACTTAGAAAAATTGATAACGACCGGTACCAGATTATTGCCGGCGAACGTCGTTTTCGTGCCGCCAAACTAGCCGGGCTTGAAAAGGTTCCCGCTTATGTTCGCTCAGCCGAAGACGATATAATGCTTGAAATGGCTCTGGTTGAGAATATTCAGCGCGAAGACCTCGACCCAATTGAAATTGCCATTAGCTACCAACGCTTAATGGATGAGTGCAACCTTACTCAGGAAAGCATGTCGGAGAGGGTTGGAAAAAAACGATCTACCATTGCCAATTACCTGCGTCTATTAAAATTGCCTGCCGAAATTCAGCTAGGACTGCGCGAGAAACAAATATCCATGGGGCATGCCAGAGCCATTATTAATGTAGAAGACCCGGCACTGCAACTCATGATTTTTGAACAAACCATAAAGCACGATTTCTCAGTACGTAAAGTGGAAGAGGTGGTTCGAAAGTTGGCTGAACAACCAGATGCTAAAGAGCCTAAATCACCAACCCCGGCTTCGCCCGAATACGAACAATTGAAAAATCAGCTTTCAAGTTTCTTTAAAACCAACATTCAATTTTCGAGAGACGACAATGGCAAAGGAAAAATCATCATCCCTTTCCGTTCTGATGAGGAGCTTGAGAAAATAATCAATATTCTTGATAAAGCCAAATCCTGAATATTTGTTTGAAACGCATACAATCTGCAGGTGGGAGAAAAAAAAATCAGACTGTGCCTTGTGGCCATATTGCTTGGTTTGAACTTTATAATTAAGGCTCAAACAAAAGATACTATTCCGGTTTTTACACCTGTTGAAGTGCCTGAAATTACTGAAGAAATAAGATACCACTCGCCGCATAAAGCCAGTATTTATTCAGCAGTATTTCCGGGGTTGGGGCAAATTTACAACCGTAAATACTGGAAATTACCATTACTCTATGGAGGAATTGGCGGACTGGGATATGCCATTCATTTCAACAGTAAATATTACAATATTTACCGTAGCGCCTACCGCGATTTTCTTATCCGCGACCCGGGAAATATGAGTTATGTTGAGCTCATTCCTCCCGGACTTTCCGTTGATGATGTGCATACAGTTTACGCCCAATGGTTTCAAAGGGCCTTGGAAAACAAGAAACGTTATTATAAAAGATATCGCGATTTAAGTTATATTGGCATGGCTGCACTTTACTTTATTAACATTATAGATGCCAGTATCGACGCACACTTTTATAATTTCGATATCAGCGACGACCTTTCGTTCAGAGTAGAACCAACCTTTTTACAGCCCAACCCTGATACCGGCGGAGCATTGGGATTACAAATAAAATTTCGGTTTTGACCTTTTGCCCGTTTCATTGTATTTTTGTG
>CAZFTD010000074.1:0-8990 GCA_964521525.1 uncultured Marinilabiliaceae bacterium
TGTTGAAACCGCTTCCATCACTTCGTTTGGATTTATTTCAGTAACTTTTTCAATTTCATCGGCTATTGGTTCACCGGTGAAAAGTTCAGCCATTAATTGAAGTAAAAATTCCATGGTTAATATTTTTTGGTGGCATGGCCACTATTATTCTCATCTTTTTGTATGACAACCCAAAACCATAGTGCACGTATTCAAATTTTGAAAAAAAACTTATTTTAGAATCAATCTAAATAATCAACAAAAGAAAAACCAATACCCAGGCATTTTCAAGTAATCCGCTGTTGGCAAGCTCCTCACGAATACGCTTTAAAGCTTTACTTATCTGGGTTTCAACGGTACGTTTTGAGATATTGAGTTGCTCGGCTATTTCCTGGTTTGTAACCCCTTCGTAACGGCTCATTTTAAAAATCTTCCGACATTGGTCAGGCAAATCATTCACAGCAACATCAATGCATTTTTCCAGTTCGGCATATTCAAGCATTTGTTGAGGCTCCTCGGTTTCGGAACTACTGTCGAAAATACGCTGGTGGTGCTCCCTTTTCATCTTGTCGTGCTTAATAATATTGAGACACCTGTTGCGAACGGTTTGAAAAAGATGCGAGCGTAAGTTGGTATGTATGTTTAAATCTTCGCGTTTATCGTAAAGCATAACAAACACATCCTGTACCACACTGCGCGACAAATCAGGATCGCTTAACAAGCGATTGGCAAACACCACCAAAGGTTTATAGTATTTATCAAAAAGAAGTCGGAAAACTGCTTCTTCTCCGGCTTTTAATCCGGAAAGCAAAAATCGTTCTTCATGATTGGTGGTATTTTCAGACATGTAAAAGCAATGTTTCTAATATCAGTAAGCTTTAATGATTTGTGTCAGATGACTCACAATGAAGCAAGGATAACAAACAAAATGTATCTAATGACATGAGACTAATTTATATTTGAACCCTTCAAATAATCATGACAACAATGCAAAAATAAAGGATTTTAATAAGCCGACCCCGAAAATTATGATTTTTTAAATTTCCATTTGAGTTAGTTATATCCCATCGGCTAATGGTAAGCATTTGATTAAACATGTTGGTTCAGGCAAGATGCAATATTTTAATAATTTAGCTAAGACCAATCGGCCGTAGTAATTTTTTTATGATTTTTTTCATTATACGGGGTTGGTTGGAAAAACAAAAAAGCTATCTTTGCACCGTCTTTTAAAAAAGGCTGACAGCGGGATGTAGCTCAGCCAGGTAGAGTACACGTCTGGGGGGCGTGTGGTCGCGCGTTCGAGTCGCGCCATCCCGACAAGCAGTTGCAAAGTTTAAGCCTCATGAATTCGATGAGTTCATGAGGCTTTTTAATTCATAAAATTTATCTATCAACCCACATTTTTAGCAAACCAGCCTTTTTTCGACTAACGACCACCTTGTTTTCAGGAATATCTTTACGCAAAATCAGAATTAACTTTCCGTTAAAATAGTTTTCGATGCGTTCAATCGCCTCTATATTAACAATGACCTGTCTGTTAGCCCTAAAAAAAACATCCGGATCCAGTTCTTCTTCCAATTTTTCGAGCGTTGCATCAAGAGTATGCGCTTGTCCCGAGAATGTATAAGCCAGAGCAACCCTCTCCTCAACACATATGCATGCGATTTGATTAACATGCACCTGGATATATCCATCAATTTTGGTTACTAAAAGTCGCTGCCGATAGCGTGGGTTAATATTCTCAATAGTTTTTGCCAGTTGTTTATATTTCCCTAAAACATCTTCCTCCTGAAATTGCCCAAAAGTGCTGATTATTTTCTCCATTTTTTCAAATACCTTTTTCAAATCGTCCTCTTTAATAGGCTTTAGTAAATAAGCAAGACTATTGTATTCGAAGGCATTCATTACGTACTCATCATAGGCCGTGGTAAAAATTATGCCTTTATTACTAACATCAACCTTATCAAAAATGGAAAAACAAATCCCGTCAGCCAACTGAATATCCATAAAAATCAGACATGGTTCAGTATGATTGTTGAGCCATATCACAGAATCTTCTACGGTTGCCAATTCGGCAATAATAGAGCAGTGTGGATATACTGTTTCAATTAACTTACGAAGCGCACTTGCCAAAAGCGGCTCATCCTCAATAATTACTGCATTTAGTTTCATTGTATATGTCTGTTTGCTCCTCGCTTTTCAGGAGTATTCACAATAATGGAATGGTTACTGTAAAAAACTCATCATCAACATCGACATGCACTACCTTTTCTCCTGTTAGAAGCTTGTACCGGCGCGATAAGTTCCCTAACCCTGTGTTGGTTGAATAAGTTGAGCTTTTATGCTGAAGGTTATTTTTAACGAACAGTTTTTCTCCCACTATTCCTATATAAATGGTTAATGGTTTCTGTTCGGTGGCAATATTATGCTTAAGGGCATTCTCAACCAGGTATTGTAGGCTCAAAGGAGGTATTTGTTTGGAGAAATACTCTTCAGGTATTTCAATGTCAACCTTTAACCCATTCCCCAAACGGTGCTGATGAATACTAATATAGGACTGTATAAATCGAAACTCCTGCTCCAATGAAATCAATTTATGGCGTGAACTCAAGAGTACATAGCGGTAAACATCAGTAAAATCGCCTGTAAATTTCTGGGCCTTAATTGGATTCTGCTGAATTAATACCATTAATGTGCTCAGGTTGTTAAACAGAAAATGTGGATTTAACTGATCCTGGAGGGCAAAATAGTCCATTTCGAGTTTATCCCTTTTTAGTCGCTCATTCTCTAATATGAAGCTATTTAATGCATTATGAAAGTTATAGCCTATTAAAGAAATCACATAAATAACGCTAAACAGAATAAACAACGTTAGGCTGATATAAATAGCCTGCTTATCAGGAGGTTGAACAGGCCCAAAGAAAAGCGCCCTAATTTTATTAACAGAAATTCCAATAATAAACAACCATAAAGGGGCAAAAACAAAAAGCGCAATAACGCGTTTTCTGATGGCCAGATGCCAGGGATACCTTTTTGATATGATTGAGTCGAAAATAAAGATTCCTTCACTCAAAAAAACAAGCATTAAAGCGGTGAAAGAAATACCCCGAAATGACAATTCAGCATGGTTGCCTGTATTTTTCAGTAATGTAACTAAAAACCAGGAAACCAAAACAGATGCAGCCAACTCTATAGCAATCCGGCGAATATCAAAAATCCGAAGTCTGCTCTCACTGGTTCCAACACACAATTTCTTTCTGGTCATATTAATTTCAAATGGAATATTTTTATAAAACACCTAACGACTTCAGATAGGCTGATTTAAGTATTTCTAAATTAGCCTTTGACTCCGTAAAACTTGCTACAGCCCTTTGATGAGCAGCCTGAGCATTTAATAAATCAGTAATAGAGTTAATGCCAACATTATAACTAATGGTTACTTCGGCAAGCGTTTCTTCAGCTTGCTCAAGATTTTTAGCGGCAATGTTTACCTTTTCGAACCCACTATCGAGATTAAACCTGCTTTGCTGCACCTCAACGCTCATTTTATTTTGAGCATCTTTAAGTTCTGTTTCTGATTTCATCCACTTAATACGTGCCATATCAGTACGATGTTTTTTTTCGCGCCAATGCACTATTGGTATTGAGATTCCAGCTCCGGCACTCAGGTTCCATTTTCCGGAAACCAGATCAGGAACTTTTATATAACGATATCCAAGGCTCAATCCTATTTGTGGCAAATACTCCCCTTCAACTGATTTCTGGTCAAGATACGCAATTTCTCTCTGATATTCCAGAATCCTTAATTCGGGGCGCAAAGAAAAATTCAGCGGATTTGAGATACCTGAAACATCTAGCTTATCATTCTCACGAGGCATGGCCATTAGTAAAACATCCAACGGACGGCCAGTCAATAAGGCTAAATTCATGCTGGTAAGATGAAGCATATTATTTACTTCAACCAATTTCAATCTGGTTTCATTTCTCTGAACAGTAACCTTTAACAACTCACTTCTGGCCAACAATCCGAGATTGTAATGAATGGTTAATTCAGATTCCAATGAATCCAGAGCAGTTAAATAACGTTTCATAACTTCAACTTGTTCCTGCACAGCCACGAGGCTCCAGAAAGCTTGATCGACTCCAAAAACAACTTCCGACCGGGTTAAATTTAATGCTTGTTTCGCCAGATCGGTTCCCAACTGAGCTTTTTTGTTAGCAAGCCGGATTCTTCCACCTGCATAAACGGGTTGCTCAGCAGAAATTTCGGCCATGTAAAGTTTCAGATCATCCATATTCATCTTAAAACCTGGAAAATAAACATCACTAGTACCTGCATAATTTCCTAATGCGGCGGCTTCAGCACTTTCGGCAGTTGGAAGAAAAAAGCCAGGCATGGAAAAGCCATCTAAATCGGGCATATACATCATTGATCCGGAACCTTCAATTTTTGGGAGATAAGAAGTACGGGCAGCCTTAATTGCTGCTTCAGCATATTTGACATCCATTCGGGCGGCATCGAGCGACTTGTTGTATTCCAAAGCTTCAGTTCTGCATTCCTCCAGATTAACCGGAACTTGAGATGATGCAAACAACGTCTGTAGAAACAATAATGATATAAAAAGTGATATTCTGAACATATGATAAGAATTAAAAACTATGTTGATTTTATGGAGAACCGGTTCTCGTAAAATTATCGACCAGACTTCCAGAAGCACCTTTGTTTTACCAAACGTGCAGAATAATAAGCATCTCTTTAAAATTTCTGATCAAGTCGAAAAAATTTAATGAGTTAAAAGATAGGGAAAGCAGTTTTAACGTTTTAAAACCTAATGCCTTCCCATACCCCAACCTAAACCTAACGCATGAAAAAAAGTGGTTTTTTATTTATTCTTGCCTATTATAGCCAATTTACTGGTGTCGATTCGGTAAAACAAAGCGTAAAGAACAGGTACTACCAGTAATGTAATAATTGTTCCAAAAAGTAACCCAAACATAATGGCTACCGCCATCCCCTGAAAAATAGGGTCAAACAGCAATGGAAACATTCCTAAAATTGTTGTAAGTGAGGCCATTGACACCGGACGAACCCTTGATATAGCAGCCCGTATTATTGCAATAACGGGAGTTTTCCCGGATTTAATTTCCAGATTAATTTGATCCATCAAAACAACCGAATTCTTAATCATCATCCCTATTAATCCAAGACCTCCAACTATAGCAATATATCCAAAATTCATTCTCGTAACCAGAAATCCAACAATAATTCCAATAAATGCAAGGGGAACAATAAGGAATACAATAACTGGTTGTCTGAAATTGTTGAATAACCCGATTGCAATTAGGGCCATTAAGAGCAATGCCAAAGGCAGGTTCTCCAGAAGTGCCTTATTGGCTGTATTACTGTCTTTTATTTCCCCATGCCATGCCAATTTATAACCGCTGGGGAGAGAAATTTCTTCAATTTGCTTTTTAAACCTATCAAGAACAGCAGGAGCTGTTAAACCATGAGCGGGGTCGCATTGCACTTTAATGGCTCGTTCACCGTTGTATCTTTTAATTAAATAAAATTCGCTCTGCATGGCCATTGAATCAATTACCTGAGCCAACGGTGTACTCGATTGGGAATAGTTTCCCCAAACAGGAATGGTTTCTATTACTGACGGATTTTTATGTAAACCTGAATTCATTTTGAGCATAACAGGCATTTGAGTGTTGTTCTCATAAAACACTCCAACCGGCATCCCGTTGGTAGCAATCGACAAAGCCGATGCCACTGCTCCTTTCGAAATATTCAAACGCTGAGCCTTAACCGGAGAATAAACAGGTAAAAGCGTTTTTATTTCATTACCCCAATCATCGTTTACAAAAACAGCGCCAGGCTCCTGCTGCATTATTGATTTAGCTTTAGTTGCCAAATCGAGCAATACCTCTGTATCAGGTCCGGAAAATACAGCTTGGATTTTATACTCACCGCCTATGGCAGAATATCGTCTGCCTCTGATTTCAGCATTTGGATATTTCTCTGGTAGATAGGATTCAATTTTAGCAATTAATTCATCAACAGCTTTGTAATCTTCAGTATCAATAATTAACTCGCCATAAGCAGGATTGAAACTGTTCATTGGTCGGGATAGCGTGTACCGCACCGGAGAACTTCCCAAATTGCTGGTTATACTTCGCACTTCTTTCCATGTCAGAAGATCCGCTTTAATATCAAACAAATCCTTTTCAACCTGCGCTATATCACTTCCCTGAGGCAAACGGTATTCAACCATAAACTGGTTATAATTCGATCTGGGAAAGAAATCCTTGTTTAACAAGTTAAAAGCACTAAAGGAGAGAACCAACACAACAAGTGTTGCAATTGTAAACAACATTTTATGCCACAATGCATACCTGATTATTCCACCAAAGAATTTATAAACCGGGCCTGTATATAGATCTTTGGATTGGCTTTTCTTTTTCTCGGTAGCTTTCTTCTTTTTATAGAAGAAAGCAGCCATAAAAGGAACCTGTGTGATTGCTAATATCCAGCTCATACTAAGCGATATGGCTAAAACGAAAAATAAAGGTTTTAGAAATTCTCCGGCAGCCGTAGTATTAAATGCCAAAGGCATAAATGCCAAAATGGCTACCAGTGTTGCGCCAATTAGCGGAATGGCATTTTGCTTGGCAGAAACTACAAAAGCTTTACTTCGCTTAACACCTTTTTGCAAGTCAGCTAAAATTCCATCAACTATTACAATAGCGTTATCAACCAGCATACCCATGGCAATAACAATGGCTCCGAGAGAAATTTTATCAAGCGTCATTCCCATAAACCCCATTACGATAAAAGTTCCCAGTATGGTAAATACCAGACTACTTGCAATAAGCAAACCAGCTTTAAGGCCCATAGCAAAGAGCAACACTACGACTACAATGGCGACTGACTCGGCCAGGTTAATGGTAAAATCGTTGATGGCACTTTTAACTATAGAAGGTTGGTCGTAAATTTTATGTACTTCAATACCCACGGGAACGTCCTTTTTCAACTGTTCCAATGCGAAATCAATTCTTTCTCCAAGTTTAATAATATTGTCACCCGATTCCATGGCAATGGCCAATCCCAGGGCATCGAGATTGTTATACCTGACACCTGCCCGTTTGGGAGTTAAATAACCACGTGAAATCTCAGTAATATCTCCCAATCTGAAGCTTTTCCCATTGGTGGCAGGAATGTTTAAATTGCGTATCTCATCCAGCGTTTGAAACTTTCTGCCAATGTTTAATCTAATCCTTTCTGAGCCTGAGATGATGGACCCAGCATCAACAACATCGCCCTGATCGTTCAGAATCTGAACGATTGACATTGGATTTACGCCCAGTTCGGCAAAACGTTCGGGTGAAAAAATAAGATCAACGGTTTCAGTTTGCTTTCCAATTACTTCAATGCGTTTAACACCATTGACCAAAAGCAATTGGCTTTTTAGGTAATCGGTGTATTCATCCAATTCCTTATAGGTAAACCCATCGCTGGTAACCGCCATGAATATTCCGTACACATCGCCAAAATCGTCGTTAACAATTGGGTCTGAGGCTCCTTGGGGCAAAGCCGAGCGAGTATCGCTAACCTTACGCCGCAAATGATCCCATATTTGAGGTAACTCATCAGTATTGACATGCCCCTTGATGTAAACTGTAACTTGAGACATTCCCGGCATTGAACGCGATTCAATATAATCAATATTTTCCAGGCGTTGTATAGCTTTTTCCATCACATCTGTAACTTCCAAATCAACCTCTTCGGCCGAAGCACCTGGGTATGGCGTTATTACAACAGCCGCCTTAACAGCAATCTCTGGATCTTCGAGTTTACTGAGACCTGAAAAAGAACCAATGCCGCCAACTACCAGAATTATTAAAAAAGCTATTAGTAAAGTTTTCTGATTTAATATTTTATCAAGCATCTTGTATATAATTACAGTGAAATATTCTGGGCCGACAATCTTACCTTTTGATCTTCGAACAAGGAATTAACTCCTGCTGCAATAATTTTTTCGGAACCTGAAAGCCCTGTAACAACATCAATTTGTCCATTCCCATTCAAACTGCCAGTTTTTATCTGGCGTGCAGAAACAGACCCGGAAGCCTCATTAAATATCCATACATATGGAGTTTGTTGCTTGTAAAAAACCGCTTCTATGGGTATTAGAAAACTTTGACTATTGACATCGGTGTTAATAGTCATAATAATTCTGGCACTCATCCCCGGCTTTATTTTAGTAACATCAGGATTATTTAGCGACAGGCGAACTTCATAAAGGTTGTTATCGCCCGATTTGCCTGCTACCGATTTTAAATTTGCCTGGATTTCCATTCCTCCTGCCTCAACACTTGCTATTACAGGCTTACCCATTTTCGGAACCATTGTTTCGGGAATTCCAAAAACTACTTCCAAATCGCTTAAATCGATAATTGTAAAAGCACTTATGCCCGGTACAATGGTTTCATGTCGATTTATATTCCTTTTAAATATATATCCAGAGAATGGGGCGTATAACCGGGTATCAATATGCGCATTTATAGCATTTTCCCAATTGCTCTTTGCCGCAAGGTAAGCCGTTTTAAGCTTTTCATAAGTATTAGCAGGAAGCTTATTCTGATTATGTAATTCGCTGTATCTTTCGTACTCGGCTTTAGCCTGATTAAACTGAGCCTCAGCTGCAATCAGTCGAATCTGATAATCGCGTGGATCGATTGAGGCTAAAAGATCGCCGGTTTTTACAAAATCTCCTTCTTCCGCAAATATGGCACTTATAGGACCTCCCACTCTGAATGCAATATCAGCTTTGCGCGATTCTACTAGTGTTCCATTAAATTCCAATTGAAAATTGCTTTTACTGGCAACAGGTGTAATTGCTTTTACAACACGCGGTTCTGAGCTAACTGATTGACCGGGCCTGCTGCAATTCGCCATAAGCACGATTATGCCCATAGCAAAAGCTAAATGCTTCATTCGTTTCATC
>CAZFTD010000074.1:9090-15679 GCA_964521525.1 uncultured Marinilabiliaceae bacterium
CGCCATAAGCACGATTATGCCCATAGCAAAAGCTAAATGCTTCATTCGTTTCATCTTTGTTTCGTTATCTTATTAAGTTTATTTAAAATTGGATGTATTTGATTCTGTCGAGAATTCATGTCAAAAGTATATCAAAGGGTAACTGCTTGTAGATATTGTTGGCTGAAGTGAAAAACATCAGGTTTAAAGAGTAATATAATGCAAATGAAATGCATCAAACATAAAGATTGAATCTTGTAGTATCAGAAATAACAATTTTAAAACTGTCTTTAATCTTATCATACGGACAAAATATTTTCTACTAAAAGGGATAAACTGAAAAACCGATAGTTATAGCCCAGATTTCATCGAATGAAATTAACCTGCTTTGAAAAGCATCGTTGATTAAAGGAGTTAAAGTTGATAATTCGATGTAAATCCCGCTACTTAAAATATTTGGCTTTTTAATATTCAATTTCCATTCTAATCCCATAAATGGCCCGGTATTTAATCTGTCGCGGAAATAACCTCTTAGGATATTATAATCTGGCAATTTGGGGTATTTAACAATGGCTGGAGTGTAAAAAAACGAGTATCCTAAACTGAATTTTACGTACTCAGGCATGTAGTCACCAAGAAGAATCAGGCTGTTTTTTAATTCAAAGACCGATGATTTTACTGAGTTGTTATTGATTTTTTGATATATATACCCAAACTTAAAGGTTGGCTCATAAAGATTTCGGATGTTATAACCAGCACCAACACTTAAATAACCGGCTCCCGGCTGAATTTGAATCTTGTAATGATCAGGTTTTAGCACATGCTTTTCATCCTGATTTACATCATCCATAGCCATCGCACCTTTACTGTTGATCAAATCATCTGCTTTAAGATGATTATTATGCCAAAACAGGAGAACAATTAAGGAAAATAAACAGGTATATTTAATGGTAATGGCATTCATTTTAACAGTCAAAAGTTTATTAAAGGACTACGACTAATTAAAGAATGTAAAGCGTTAGCCCTATTGCAAGATTCCAGATTTCGTTAAACCTGACATATCTGGTACGGATGCACTCCAGAAGGTATGCATCGCGCGTTGTGAATTCAAAATACAACCCTCCGCATTTTAGTCGTTTACTTTCAATATTAAAAAGCCATTCACCCCCAATGAATGGAGAAAGGAATACCATATTTTGGAAATAATATTTTTCGGGATAATGTGGAGGAAGCTTTCTGAAAGTATTGTTTGTATAGCCCATATTAACAGCAATCCCTCCTTTCAACCTTATGTTGTCGGGAGTATGTCTGGAAAAAAGATTAAAGCTATTTTTAAATGAAATAGTTGTTACTGCACGCGTGCTGTTTCCAAAAGTTTTATTGACAAAGCCAATATAAAGGCTTGGTTCATATTTGTCCCTAACATTATAACCTGCTCCAAAAGATAAAAAACCTATACCACCGGCATATTGCAAGGTATAATGATCAGGAATAAACCAACGGGGTTTAATCAAGACTGTATCATTGCGAAATCTGATTGGTTTGAACTCCATTCCTCCATTTGCTAAATCATTTTTGAGGTAATCGCTTGCCAATAAAACCAATGGTTGAATTAAAGTCAGAAAAATTAGAATTAAAACACGCCATTTTTTTATCATAATCTAATTAATTGCTTCAACCAATACCTTTCAATAAAACTTTCTGTTAACCAGAACAGTATCCTTTAAAACTTCAAGTACAACTATTTCCCGATCTTTACTATCACCCGTTACCAGGTAGGGAATTTGTCCAAAAGGATTCGTGTAAGAGAACTTATGCATATGCCCATGAACAGACAGTGTAACATTATGCCTTTCCATCAAATAGTTATACAAGTAGGTATTCCCAATGCTAAAGGGTTGGCTCCAGGGAGGAATATGTGCAAAAACAAATTGGTGCGTATACTCCCGCCTATTTGACAATGATTTATTGAGCCATTCAAAATCCGGATCTTGTACATTTCTTTCCCAGATAATATCGTCAAAGAAAACAAGCTTACAATTGTTGTATTCCATCTCAAAATTAAAATCTCCAAACATCTCATAATACATTGCCTCCCCATTCGCAAGGCAATCATGATTGCCTATAATTGTAATAATTGGCTTGTTTAATTTGTCAATAATATCTCCAAACCAAATAAATTCACGATAAATGCCACTTAGCGTTATATCTCCCATATGTACAATAAAATCAATACTATCAAGCGAATTAAGAACTTTAACCTGATCTTTAAAATCATCATAATAAGTATGGCTATCGCCTATCAGTGCAATCTTGAATGGTTGAAAATCAAGAGAACTGCTTGCCTTGATTCTAATTATGGCTTTCTGATTCCGGTTTTTCCCAGTTACAGAACTCTTTACCTGATAAGGGCTGTATTCAATAATATTCTCGCAAGAAAAAAGCGTGAGACAAAAGAGCCCTATCAAAACTGCTTCTATTCCATATACAGATTGTTTAAAACTCTTCATATGTTTTGAAAATATACTTCATCTTATACAATTTATTTCTGTTATTGGTCACATGGAGGTTAATGCGATATACACATCTGCTTGTGCAAGCAATTTTACCTCATGCGAGCACCTCTTACCTTTAAATCATTTGTCTGTAGCGAATTTTGCACGTATCACGCTTAATACCCAATAAGTTCTGTGCACTGACAGATTACTTTGGTTACAAACCTTATTTATTCATGCCGAATCCAGACACTATTTAATTATTGTTTTACATTGTCAAATGATACTATTTATAAATGGCTCTCACTACATAACTGACTGATCAACCTGAGAAATTAGGTTTGGCAGATATTCCAAATCGTAAAACCTTTAGGGTTCTTTCAAAGTGTATATTATAGTAATCCTGCCCGTAGTAATACTGTGCAAATAGTGTAACATCCTTAAAAATACCAGGCTTAAATGATATAGTGCTTTTTAAGATAAGACGTTTTATATCAAATGATTTTATATCCGCCATATTACCGGCTATCCATCCCACTTTGGTTGCAATATTTAGCGTTGAGGTTCTATGGGGCAAATCTCTTTTTACAAGATTAAAATATCTTAACGATTTGGAAAGGTTGGCAGAAGTTTGAAAATCTACAAAAAAACGCAGATCTCCATATCGGTTATCTAACTCATGAATGTGATAATAATGATATACCACTGATAGTTTTGTGTAACGTACAGCATAAGGATTGCGATGATCTGGTCGGGACATAAAAACTCCTGTTTCAACCATATTGGTAGCAAAATTTCCTGATAAAATGTTGATGGTTAAACTATCTTCCTTATAAAATGAATTCTCCTGACCGTTGGAATGGTGACACCATGAAAAATAACCAAAAAGATCGATAGGTTTATTAACCGTTTCCTGAATATGATAATAAGCTGTAACCCGAGGCATAAAAGAAGGCGTTCGAACGGGAAAAGACTCCTGGTTGTACATGCGCAAAATAACCTGGGGCGACAACTCTATTCCCCATTTATTAGCATTACTCAAACTAACCTGATAATAAGGAATAATGTCAGCCTCAAAAACCAAATTGTCAATATTTCCAAAACCTCCGGCTATTGAGATGTAGCTCGGTTCACGGAACATGCTAAATGTAGTTTCCCTACTTACATATTGATTATTTATTTGAGATTTCAAAACCTGGTTGGAGACAATAATAATAACAATAAATAATAAACGCTTAAGCGATGATTTTTTCATAAACGATGAATATATCAACTCGATTGTTTAATTCAATTTCCACTATGTTGGAATACACTATCAACTTTTTATTAAAAAAATGCATTATGGAATAGCTGTTGCTTTTGAATAGCTAGTAAAACTGGTTAGCTTTCTGAGTTGCGATTTTATTTTTCTTTTAAAACTCATCCAGACTTTTCTAGTCTGCATATAAAACAACATTTTTTGAGCAGTATCATGAGCATCTGATTGCTCCAAACGGGAATACTCCATCGCAAAAACAGCATACTTGTCGAGAGGGAGATTAATACGTCTTAAATTACGAATAGCTCTTTTACGAGAATACTGTCTAATTCTCATACGATTGTTGTCAATCAGGCAGAACTCATAACCTTCCGGGGTTTCAGAGTACAAAACATTACCAGGAGAGTAATCGGCATGAAAAATCCCTGATTTGTGAAGCTGATATGTAAACCTGGCAAACTCTTTCAGAGCCCTTTGGCTTTCATCAATCGGTTTATAAAACAACTCTTCGGAAGATTTACAATTAACATACAAGCTGATAAAATAACTTTCCTGAAGCATATTGAACCGGTAAAAATCAACATAAGCTACCGGCATGGGTGTGGTTATCCGGTGGTATTCCAGAAATCCTGCATTCTCATAAGCCCTCTGTGCTTTTGATTTCCTGAAGAAACCATAAATAATCCTGTTTATCAGAGTTATTCGCTTAAAATATTTTATCACTACGGGAATCCCTTTAATGTTAGTGACTTTAACAACATTGCGGTCGTCTTTTATAGTTGACCGAATTTGGTCGAACTTGGCTATAGTTGCCATTATTTCAGGAAAAGCGAGGTAGAATGATGGGTTGATTGCTTTTTTCGTTTTCATCATAACATAACTATTTTATAAGGGATGATAAAACCCTCATGTAATTGATTTTGATATCATTGTGTTTGTGTATACCAAACATGAGTGTTTCATAGTTTGTTTTTTATTCAAATGAGCCAAAACCTAGTGTCCGTTTGAAAACCAATTCAAGAATTTTATTATAAAAGGAGACTCGACCCTTCATATTTCTATTAACTACTTGGACGAAAATAGCACCTTATTTATCCTTCCAATTGATTTTTAAGAGTCAACCGGACAAAACAAGTACTGAAATGACATGGAGAGTATTTAAAATATCACATAAGAAACGTCTCAAACATCAGCAAAAAGTAATTGTAATACCATTAATTAATAAAAACCCTTAATTTTGAGATTAAAACCCTTTAACCCATTCTAAGCTTGTAACATGAAATGAGCTATGAGCAAGCCTTGCTCACACAGGAGCATAGCTTGTCCCAATTTATTGGGAATTATTGGCAATCTGGCCATTAAAACAAATTAGAAACAGTATGAAAAAAAACCTCATCACCATTTTTCTGGGAACCATTACAACTATTTTGGCAGCCCAGATGCCAAATCCCGTTTTTGATGTTTTTAAATATGGTGCTGTTGGCGATGGTAAAACAAACGACCAGCAGGCCCTGCAAAAAGCTATTAATGCCTGCAAGGGAACCGGAGGCACCGTGTATATACACAACGGTACTTTCCTTACTGGCCAAATTGAGCTTGGCAGCAATATGACTCTATTCATCGATAGTACGGCTACACTATTAGGAATCCAATCAGACGCTGAGAAACATTATCCTCACCACCTTATCGAAACTGTTTATCCAAACCGAATGTTGGAAGATTGCCAACGGCGTTTGATTTATGGAAATGGAGTTAAAAATATTACCATTAAAGGCTCAGGAACCATAAACGGGCAGGGTAATTACACCCCTTGGATGAATGTAAAGGAGCTTGGTACGGAAAAAGACAGACCTTCTATTTTGGCTTTTGTTGCATCTACCAATATCACTGTTTCTGACCTTACTTTACTTTTTCCTGCTTGTTGGACACAAGTCTACATTGAGTGCGATACTGTTAAAATAAGTGGATTAACTGTAGATACTGGAAATTTAACTCCCAACCGCGATGGCATTGATATTGTTGACTGCCATAATGTGCTTATTGAAAACTGCGATATTAAATCGGAAGATGATGGCATTTGTTTTAAGAGTGGCAGCGAATTCGGATGTAAAAATATTGTGGTTAGAAATTGTGTCATCGATAAACTCAATGTTAAAGCCGGAAACTGCTTTAAGCTTGGAACCGACGGACTTGGCTTTTTCAGGGATTTTGAAATATCTGGATTAACACTGAAGAATGCTTTCCAGAACTCAGCCATAGCCATTGAATCGATGGATGGCGCTGTTATTGATAATTTAACCATAACCGATTGTGATATTACCAACTGTGGTCAGGCAGTTTTCATACTCCTGGCCGATCGAAGAAGAACAGTTCCCGGAAGGAAAACACGCATAGGAACCATCTCAAATATCTACTTTAAAAACATTACCGGTAATGGCTTTACGCAACAATACCCATCCATCATAACTGGTATTAAAGGACATCATATTCAAAACGTGGTATTTGAAGATATGTTATTCACCATGAAAGGTGGAGTGATTATGAGAGACCAAAAAGTTCCTGAATACGATGGAACATACCCTGAAGGCAGTAAGTTTGGGAATACCAACGCCATGGCGTTTTTCGTGCGGCATACTGATCAGGTTAGTTTTGTTAACTGTAAAATTAACTCAGAAAAATCAGATGCCCGCAAATGGCTGGTTACCGAAAATGTTGCGAATGTAATAATTAAGTAACTCAACATACGTTTGAGTGAGATATAGCAGTAGGTTGCTTTATCATTTGATAAAAACTAAAAAATGAAAGGAATCAATCCACCTTTAAAACCATTAGGACTAAGAAGTTCTTTCCTGATATT
>CAZFTD010000075.1:0-15570 GCA_964521525.1 uncultured Marinilabiliaceae bacterium
GGTGGGAGCTACTTCGTTAATGGCTGCATTCATACGCAATTCAATACGGTCGCGCAATTTATCAACAGCGGTAGCCATACCCATACCATATTCGGCATTGTCTTCGAATAATGAGTTTGCCCATGATGGTCCACGTCCGTTTTTATCGGTACAATAAGGTGTGGCAGGAGCCGAACCTCCGTAAATAGATGAACAACCGGTAGCATTGGCAACCATCATTCTATCGCCAAACAATTGGGTAATCAGTTTGATGTAAGGCGTTTCACCACAGCCGGCACAAGCGCCCGAGAATTCGAACAAAGGCTGAGCAAACTGAGAGGCTTTTACATTCATATCCTTAGCCATAATGGTATCCTTAATGGTTACCTTTTCGGCCATATAGTCCCAACGGTCGGTTTCAACCATTTGGCTTTCAAGAGGCTTCATTACCAGGGCTTTGGTTTTCGATGGGCAAACTTCGGCGCAGTTACCGCAACCGGTACAGTCGAGTACGCTTACCTGAATTTTATATTGAAGTCCTTCAAAACTTTTGCCATTTGGCTTAATGGTTACTGTACCTGCAGGAGCGCCGGCCAGTTCTTTCTCATTGAGCAGGAATGGACGAATGGCAGCGTGAGGACAAACATAAGAACACTGGTTACACTGAATACAGTTTTCCGGTTGCCATTCAGGTACATTAACAGCAATACCACGTTTTTCGTAAGCTGTAGTACCAGCCGGGAAAGTACCGTCTTCACGTCCAAGGAATGCACTTACAGGCAAATCATCACCTTTCTGAGCATTGATGGGGAATACCATGTTTTTGATGAAATCGGGAATGGCTTTTCCATTGGTAGCAGGTTCGTCGCCGAGTTTAGCCCACTCGGCAGGAACTTCAACTTTGGTAACATCGCCACCACGATCAACAGCTAAATTGTTCATTTTAACCACATCTTCACCTTTTCGGCCAAATGATTTCTCTACAAATTTTTTCATTTGAGAAACGGCCAGGTCATAAGGAATTACGTTGGCAATTTTGAAGAAAGCCGATTGCATTATGGTGTTGGTACGGTTACCCAGTCCAATTTCCTCGGCCATGGCTGTGGCGTTGATAATATAAAACTGAATATCGTTTTGCGCCATATACCTTTTTACATCATTTGGAAGTTTGCTTTTGGTTTCTTCCACATCCCAGGTGCTGTTTAATAGGAATGTTCCACCTTTTTTCAATCCTTTGAGCATATCGTAACGGCCCAAATAGGCGGGTACATGACAAGCCACAAAGTCAGGGGTGTTAACCAGATATGGCGAACGAATTGGGGTGTCGCCAAAGCGCAGGTGCGAAATGGTGATACCACCCGATTTTTTAGAGTCGTAAGCAAAATAAGCTTGGGCGTATTTATCGGTATTGTCGCCAATAATTTTAATGCTGTTTTTGTTGGCGCCAACAGTACCATCCGAACCCAAACCATAAAACTTACCGGCAAATGTGCCTTTTGCACTCAGGTCAATTTCCGGACGCAATGGAAGCGATGTAAAGGTTACATCGTCAACAATACCCAAAGTAAACCTGTCTTTTGGCTCGGGAAGTCTCAGGTTGTCGAATACTGAAAGAATATGAGCAGGAGTGGTGTCTTTGGATGACAATCCGTAACGGCCGCCAATTACCAAAGGTGCATCTTTTTTACCATAGAATAACTGCAAAATATCCAAATGCAGTGGGTCGCCATTGGCTCCGGGTTCTTTGGTACGGTCGAGTACGGCAATGCGCTTAACCGTTTTTGGGAAAGCCTCGAAGAAATATTTTGCTGAGAAAGGACGGTAAAGGTGTACCGCAATTAATCCTACTTTCTCTCCTTTTTCAATCAGGTGGTCAATTACTTCCTTAATGGTGTCGGTAACAGAGCCCATGGCCACAATGATGTTTTCGGCATCAGCAGCACCATAATAATCGAACGGACGGTATTTACGGCCTGTAATTTTTGAAATTTCATCCATGTATTTGGCCACAATGTCGGGGATGGCATTGTAAAATGGATTAGCCGCTTCGCGCGACTGGAAGTAAATGTCAGGGTTTTGTGCAGTACCTCTGGTAACCGGACGCTCAGGATTTAATGAGTTGTCGCGGAACTTCTGAAGCGCATCGCGGTCGAGCAGTGCAGCTAAATCGTCTTGTTCCATCATTTCAATTTTCTGAATTTCGTGCGAGGTGCGGAATCCGTCGAAGAAATGCAGGAATGGAACTCTTGATTTAATGGCTGCAAGGTGTGCTATACCGGCCAGGTCCATAACTTCCTGTACACTTCCGGTAGCAAGCATGGCAAAACCGGTTTGGCGTGTTGACATAACGTCGCTGTGGTCGCCAAAAATTGAAAGAGCCTGTGCTGCAAGGCTTCGGGCGCTTACATGAAATACTCCGGGCAACAATTCCCCAGCAATTTTATACATATTTGGGATCATCAGCAATAATCCCTGCGATGCGGTAAAAGTGGTGGTTAGTGCGCCTGCCTGTAATGAACCATGAACAGCTCCGGCAGCTCCGGCTTCCGATTGCATCTCCTCCAACTTAACAGTTTCGCCGAAGATGTTTTTTCTTCCATTGGCTGCCCATTCGTCAACATACTCAGCCATGTTGGAAGAAGGTGTGATGGGGTATATAGCGGCCACTTCGCTGAACATGTAGGCGATGTGTGCGGCTGCATAGTTTCCGTCACAGGTAATGAACTTCTTTGCTTTTGCCATTTGTAAATTCTCCTAAACAGTTAAATAATTAATTGATTCTCTTATATTTTGTATTATAGTTTAAAACAAAAAACCGAAAAGCCAAAGCGGTATCTGATGGTCTTTTCCAACTTCTGCCATATCGAGGGTTTGCCAGAATTTTCCGGAAGCATCCTCTTTCTGTTTAAGTTTTCCACCAATTTTAAAAATGCCGTAATCTTCCACTAAAAAGTCGCCTTCCTTGCAATAGGAAAGTTTGTGTTGGTAGCCTACCTGGCAATTAAAAAATGTTTTGTACAAAACATCAGAGTTTATTTCGCCTCTGGCCACAGAATAAAGCAGGTTGGGATTTTGAAGATAAACTCTTGCAGGTTTTTTTACCTGATCGGGGTCTCCTTCGTACAACAAATTAATTAAATCGGCTTGTTTCAGGTGTTGCAGGTAGTTCATTACCGTGGCACGACTGGTTTCTATTTCGCTGCTTAATTTGCTGATATTGGGCTGAAATGGAGCATTGCTGGCTATTAAGTATAACAGCTTTCTCAGTTTGGGCAGGTATTTCAGCTCAATTTGCTGCAGGTAGCTGATGTCAATTTCCAAAGCCAGATTAATGTTTTTCAGGAGGTTTTCGAGATAATTGCGCTTCTCCAGAAAAAAAGGATAATAACCATGATGCAGGTAATCGGTAAAGAATGCCAATGGCTTTACTTTTTCAACAATATTATGGGCAATTTCAACATGGTTGCTCAATATCTCCTGCAGGCTGTAAGCCTGAAAGTTCTCGCCGGTTTTATAGTTCAAATATTCCCTGAAAGTAAATCCTTCCAGATTATATACATGGGCACGACCTTCGAGTTCGGTTTCACCCTCCTCTGCACGCATTAATGGAGAGCCGCTGAATACTATTTTTAGATTCGGGTAATTATCGTAGCAATATTTCAGTTCTTCCGACCAGTTGGGGTATTTAAACAATTGGTCCAGCACCAGCGTTTCACCTCCTGTTTTCTGAAACTCATCGGCAAACGAAACAATGGTACGGTTCGAAAAATAGAGGTTGTTGAGGTTGACATACAGGCACAATTTGTTGGTGCCGTATTTTAATGATACAAAATGAAGCAGAAAATTTGTTTTACCCACACCACGGGCACCCAGGATACCAACTAAACGGTGATCCCAGTTTACTTTGCTCATTAATCCCCGGTTAACGGGTACTTCCAAATGCTCGAGCAGGTAACGGTGTGTTTTAAAAAATGCCTGCATCATAATTAAAAAGTGTTTCTTTTTATGTTGCAAAGTTAAGATTTGTTGAGCTTATTTTGTAATTTCCAGATTGCAATTTTCCTGTTTAGCTGTTATTTAAAACTATTAAAAATAAAAAAAGCGTTGGGATATTCGCCCAACGCCTTTGTTTTAGCAGTAATTATAATATTGATTACTGAGAATTCATTGATATAAGAAACTCTTCGTTTGAATTGGTTTTCGACATTTTGTCCTTAATGAATTCCATAGCTTCAACCGAGTTCATGTCGGCCAGATAATTACGCAAAATCCAGATACGGTTCATAAACTCTTTGTCGAGTAGTAAATCTTCGCGACGAGTGCTTGAAGCAGTAATGTCAACAGCCGGGAATACACGCTTATTGGAAAGTTTCCTGTCGAGTTGTAATTCCATATTACCGGTTCCTTTAAACTCTTCAAAAATTACATCGTCCATTTTCGAACCGGTTTCAGTTAAAGCGGTGGCTAAAATGGTGAGGGAGCCGCCTCCTTCAATGTTACGGGCAGCACCGAAAAAACGTTTGGGTTTATGCAGTGCATTGGCATCAACACCACCCGAAAGCACTTTACCCGATGCAGGCGAAACTGTATTGTAGGCCCGTGCCAGCCTGGTAATGGAGTCGAGCAAAATAACTACATCGTGGCCGCATTCAACCATTCTTTTGGCTTTCTCGAGCACTATGTTGGCAACTTTTACATGTCGTTCGGCAGGCTCATCAAAGGTTGACGAAATAACCTCGGCATTAACGCTACGGGCCATATCGGTAACCTCCTCCGGACGTTCATCAATGAGCAGAATCATCATATAAACCTCCGGGTGATTATAAGCTATGGCATTGGCAATATCTTTTAATAATACTGTTTTACCGGTTTTAGGCTGTGCCACAATTAAACCCCGCTGTCCTTTACCAATGGGCGAAAACATATCTACCACACGGGTTGAGAAATTGGATTTTGGTCCGGCTGTTAAATTAAATTTTTCGTCGGGGAAGATGGGCGTGAGGTGATCGAACGGAACCCTGTCGCGCACATAATCGGGCGTACGGCCATTGATAGACTCCACTTTTATGAGCGGGAAATATTTTTCACCTTCTTTTGGCGGACGAATAGCTCCAAGTACCAAATCGCCGGTTTTTAGTCCGAAAAGTTTTATTTGAGATTGCGATACATAAATATCGTCGGGTGAGTTCAAATAGTTATAGTCCGATGATCTTAAAAAGCCGTATCCATCCGACATGATTTCCAGAACGCCTGAGGCCGAAATAATTCCTTCAAATTCAAAGGCTTTGTCTTCTTTACGGTCGCTTCTTTCAATTCTAAGCGGTCTCTCCTGTCTCTCTGTACGTTCGGGTCTTTCTTGTCTGTCAACTCGCTCAACTCTTTCTGTTCTCTCTATTCTTTCAGTTCTTTCGGTAGTGTCAGTTCTGTCCTGTTGTCTTTCGGTGCGCTCAGGACGATCGATATACCTTTTGGATGGCTGGTTGTCCTGTTTGTTAAAACGTTCTGTGCGCTCCCCGCGCTCACTTCGTTCGCCACGTTCGTTACGGTTCCATTTACGGGTATCGTCAAATTTTCGACGTTCGGGTCGCTGATGTGTTTCAGCAGTATCAGCTGTTGTGGCTTGTGCTTCGGCAGTTGAAGCTGGTTCTTTAGCTTCGATGGCAGCCTTTGGTGCCATTTGAGTTGGCTCTTTAATTTCTTTCTCTTTAAGAATTACTTCTTTTCCTTTCTGAACAACGTTTTTTTCAATGTCTCTGGGCTTTTTAACCTCGGCTTCAGGTTCTTTAGCAGCTTCAGTTTTTTGAGGTGCTGCTGCCTGAGCCGGCTTTTCTTCCGATGAATCTCTCTCCTTTTTTACCGGCCGGCCTCTACGTCCGCGAGCATCCTGTTCTTTACCGGCAGAACCTGCATCTTTTTTCTTGCGCTCTGAGGCTTTAATGGCTTGAGCATCAAGAATTGCATAAATCAATTCCTGCTTTTTAAACGATTCAACTTTTTTGATGTCCAGTTCTTTTGCGATGTTACGCAAGTCAATCAGGAGTTTTTTATTCAACTCTAAAATATCATACATAATGGTAAGTAAAACTTAATGGAATAATTTATTTTTTTGTTTAACTATTGAGTCCTGTTAAGGTAAGTTAGGGTTTTAATGAAAGCTATATGGGTAAATATTTCAAATTGAGAAAAAGTAAAAGCATTTTTATCGCCCCTGCAATTATTGTCGCACCACCATCGAATTCAAATTACTTTTAATAAAGAAATCACGAAAGATTAAATGATTATTGTAGATTACTTTTCGGTTTCAAAACTATTAATCGCTCAGTTAAAACCCATCAAATGCTGCTCAAAATGGTAATCGAAGTTATGATTCAGGGAATTGCCACAAGCAACAGGGTACAGCCTTAAACGAATGGATAACAAGTGAAGAAATCCGAATGAATTTCTCTGCAAACTTAAACAATACATTTTAACCAACAAAATTTTAATAAAAAATTTATGACTGATTCTTAAAAACTTATGAACTTATCTTTTACAATTGGGAAATATTTGGCAATTTTAAACTCAGTCAACCGTTTTTTTGTTAATATTACAAAGCTTTTTACCCAACCAGACCATCTTAGAGTAATATGAGACAACTCAAAATTACAAAACAAGTTACCAACCGGGAGGCTCCATCACTGGATAAATATCTGCACGAAATTGGTAAAGTTCAACTAATTAGCGCCGAAGAGGAAGTGTCGCTGGCAAAACGTATCAGGCAGGGCGATGAGGCTGCTCTGGAGCGGTTGATAAGTGCCAATTTGCGTTTCGTTGTTTCAGTGGCCAAGCAATATCAGAATCAGGGTTTAACTTTACCCGACTTAATTAACGAAGGTAATCTGGGCCTGATTAAAGCTGCACAACGCTTCGATGAAACACGCGGTTTCAAATTTATATCCTATGCGGTTTGGTGGATTCGGCAATCGATACTGCAGGCCCTTGCCGAGCAGGCGCGTATTGTAAGGTTGCCGCTTAATAAAATTGGAAGCATAAATAAAGTTAATAATACTTTTTCGCGATTGGAACAGGAGTTTCAGCGCGAACCAACGTCATACGAAATAGCTGATATTCTTGATATGGCGCCCAAAGAGGTTAAGGAGGCGCTGAAAGTTTCGTCGCGCCACGTGTCGATGGATGCGCCCTTAAAATCCGACGAGGAGAATACTTTGTACGATGTACTTTTATCTACCGATTCTACCAGCCCCGATGCTCATCTGTTAGATGATTCGCTTCGAAGGGAAATAGAGCGGTCATTATCAACGCTCTCGGCGCGGGAAGCCGATATTGTGCGACTTTACTACGGATTAAACGGGGAACCTCCCTATTCGCTCGAAGAAATTGGGAAACTGTTTAATTTAACCCGCGAGCGGGTTCGCCAAATTAAAGAGAAGGCTATTAAACGGTTAAAACACACCTATCGTAGCCGTATTTTAAGGTCGTATTTGGGTGATTGAGTAACTGTTTAATTCTATATTGAAATTTTTATTAAGATGATTAGAATTGAAGTTTACGGAATCCCGAGTATAGGGACCTCAAGCCGCAGGCGCAGTTCCAATTTGTCGGAAACGCGATGCTTCGCTTCTAAAAACCTTATATCTAAATTTAAACAGTTTCTGAATAATTTATTCAAAATATAAAAGTGGTTTTGCCCACTAACAGGTGAAGATTTTTTATGCAGCATTTAATAGCTCCGTCGCTTTTGGCGGCCAATTTTGCAAATCTGGGCCGCGACATAGAAATGATAAATAACAGCGAAGCCGATTGGTTTCATCTCGATATAATGGATGGCGTTTTTGTACCCAATATATCGTTTGGTTTGCCAGTAATTGAAGCCGTTAAAAAGATGGCGCGCAAACCGCTCGATGTGCATTTAATGATTGTTCAGCCTGAGCGTTATATCGAAACTTTTAAAAATGCAGGAGCCGATTTGCTCAATGTGCATTACGAAGCCTCTGCGCATTTGCATCGTACCATCGAGTCAATACATAACAACGGCATGAAAGCCGGCGTTACGCTTAATCCACACACACCTGTATCAGTACTTGAGGAAATCATTCCCATACTCGACTTGGTGCTTATAATGTCGGTAAACCCAGGCTTTGGAGGCCAATCGTTTATACCTGGCAGCATCGATAAAATTAAAAGACTCAAAGATCTCATTCTGAAAAAGAACAGCAAAGCTCTTATTGAAGTTGATGGCGGTGTAGATAACAGCAATGCTGCTACCTTGGTTAAGGCCGGAGTGGATGTTTTGGTGTCGGGGAGTTATATTTTTAAATCGGCCGACCCCATTGCTACCATTAAAAGTTTAAAGTTGCCGGTTGTTTGACCTAAAGTATTTTTCGTTTATTCCCAAATATTTTGAGTAATTTCGCCCTCTCAAATTTCAGAGAAGTGGGAAGAATTATTGCTTTTGATGTGGGTAAAAAACGTGTTGGATTGGCCGTAACCGATCCGCTGCGTATTATTGCCAATGGACTAACAACATTGTCGGTATCGGAGGTGCTGCCCTTTTTGGTTAGATACCTGGCAAAGGAACCGGTTGATTTGTTTGTGGTGGGCTATGCCCGGCAAACCAATGGTGCCGATTCCGAATCCATGGCCTACATTAACCCTTTTGTAAGGAGCTTAAAGAACAAATTCCCGCACATACCTGTTGAATGGATGGACGAACGATTTACCAGTCAAATGGCATTTCAAACCATGATTGATGCAGGATTAAAGAAAATGGCCAGGCGCGACAAGGAGCTGGTGGATAAAATCAGCGCCACTATTATTTTACAATCGTATTTAGAGAAAAGATGATATTACCGGTAGTTGTTTATGGTCACCCGGTTTTAAGAAAGGTGGCTGAAGATATTGACAGAGATTATGATAATTTATCCAAATTCATTGAGGATATGTGGGAAACCATGTATCATGCCGATGGAGTGGGATTGGCCGCCCCACAGGTAGGCGTTCCTGTTCGCCTGTTTGTTATTGATGGCAGCGATTTGGCCAACGATCATCCCGAGCTGATGGGCTTTAAACAAACCTTTATTAATGCCCGCATTGTTGAAGCCAACGGATTAACCATGACCGACTATGAAGGCTGCCTGAGCTTGCCCGGTATCAGAGAAGAAGTAACACGCCCTTCGCGCATCAGAATTCAATATGTTGACGAGAACTTTAACCCGCGCGATGAAGTTTATGAAGGCTTTGCAGCACGCATTATTCAACACGAATACGACCATATTGAAGGAAAGCTATTTGTTGATTATCTTGGCCCCTTGCGCAAACGGCTAATTAAAGGCAAGCTCAATGCCATTACTGTGGGTAAAGTAGATGTGAGTTACAGGATAAAATTGGCTAAGTAGACCTGAAAACACAATTTTTTAGCTTTTATTCTTCTACCCTGGAGTGCCCTCTGGGGTATTTTATTTTTTTCAAATCATTTAATATTAATATGCTATGTGTTTTTCCTGAGGGGTTCTGTTAGTTCTATCCACTTTTTAATACGTCGTAAATAATTCTTATTTCCTTAATTAAGTCCAGTTACTCTTGAATATGTATAATTTTTATTCAGGTAGTACTTTAGTCAAATAATTTGGTCTGATAATGGAATTTATTTGTCGTTTCATGTAAGGTTAAATATTTTTAGACTTTACCATTTCTAAAGGATTCTTATCAGCCTTGTTTTTCTTAGTCTGTGCTACAAAAATCTATTTCGGAGGTTTTCCGGAGACTGTTTTTTTCTATTAATTGCTGCAATTAGCTTATAATAAATTATTAAAAATATGTTAGTGTCATTTTTCTTATTTATTCAAAGGTTTATTCCCGGTTTACGGAAAAATACTTTAGGATTGATATTAAAGCCGGTTTATTTTCTCCATAATATTTGGATTGGTCTGTTTCTGGGGATTTTTAACCGTAACCAGTTAAAGGATATTGATGACAAAGCATACCGAAAGCGAAACAAATATTTATCTTATAGTTATAATAAGGTATATCACTTATGGGAGAAAAATGCTGTTGAAAAGTATTTTAAGGCCAATGGCTCTGTTTTAATTATAGCAGTAGGGGCAGGTCGGGAAGCTTATTCATTGTACAAATCAGGTTATAAGGTTTTTCCGTATGAATCGAATGAGAAACTACGTGAGTTTGGTAACGAGTTTTTCAATCACGAGCAAATTCCTTTGGTAATTGAGGGTGTTGAGCGCAATTCCATGCCAGATACTGATAGAACCTTTGATGGAATTATAATTGGATGGGGAGCTTATACGCATGTGCGAGGGCGCGAAGTGCGTATTAAACTTCTGAAAGATGCCGGCAAATTACTGAACAAGGATGGCGTAATATTGATTTCTTTTTGGTCGTGGAGATTTTATAACGAGCGTTTTAAGCAGCTCGATTTGCAACGAATAGAAAAAATAGGCAACTGGTCGGCCAGGCTCTTTCGAAATGAACCAGTTGAGTTTGGAGATGTACTTACTCCGGAGTTTACAAGGTTTTTTAAAGATGAGGAAATTGAAGCCGAATTAAAAGATGCAGGATTTGAACTTCTGCAGTTTGATGATGTTCAATATGGAAACGCAGTGGCAAGAAAGATTAATTAAGTTTCAGTTGCCTGAAAACGGGGAGTTATGGGTTACAATAATATGGGAATAGAAATTGTTGAGGTTTTTAATCCGGAGGAATGGATGGCCGATTTACCGGATTTTAACTATAGCTTGTTTATTACTCCACAATGGATTTGTTCGATGAGTAATGAAATTGACACGCCTATATTTTTTGACTTTTTAATTAAGAAAAAATCAGTTGCTAAATTATCAGGGTTAATTTGTAATCGGGGCAAATTTAAGGGGAAACAATTATATTGTTATGCAGGACCGGCTCTCAAAGAAATTAATCAAACTCTTTACGATGGCTGTTTTGAAAAATTGCTTGAATATGCCCGGGAGAAAAGGCTTTCACGGATTATTATAGGTTCGTATGATCAACAAAACTTATTAAAAGTAAAAACAAGGAAGTTTTTTGCATCTCCCAGAAACGAATATGTTGTTGATTTAACTCAAGACTTAACCTCAAATTACAGTAAAGGTTTTAAAAAGAATATCCAAAAAGCTGAGAGCTATTCTTTTGAATATTACGAAGATAGTTCGGATAAAAAGCTGAGCGATTTGTTCAATCTTATTGAAAACACACGAAAAAGAAAAGCCAAAAAATATAATGCCAATTATAACCCATTTTATCTTAGTAATTTAAATAAAGAATCAATTGTGCGGTTAACCCAAACTGGCTTAGGGAATATGCATTATATGAATGATAGTGATGGGAATACTCAATGTGTAGTTTATAACCTTGAATTTAACGGGAAATCATACGGGCTGCTCATGGGAACCAGCAAGACTGCCTATAATTTTGGTATTCCATCGTTTTTAGACAATTCCATGCTAAAACAACTTAAACATCGTGGGTTCAGTTATTACAACGTGGGAGGGGCCCCCGACGATAGCTCGGGTTATAATCTTCAGAAATATAAAAAGTCGATGGGGGGCATAAAACGACATGTTTATGGTGCTACAACCAATTTTTTAGTGGCTCCGCAAAAAGCTTTAAATCCATTGTTAACTTTAAGCAGAATGCTGCCAACTAATAATTTTCTGGTTAAATTTTTAAAAAGACTGATTCATTAGCCATTGAATAATACACCGCTCAAAGCAATAAAATGTTATTGAATAAATTGGAATGATTTCATAGGCTATTTAAAAAGCCTTTTTAATTTCCTGGCAGCTATTAAGGCTTTATAGGGATAAATAAGGTAGTCCGACTTGATTGTAAAAACCGGATAAGGAACACATCCTACCTGTTTCTTAAAATTCGACAAGTGGAAGTCATCTTCTTTATTATCTAAACTGGCACCAAGGTTAAAGTACTCAAAACCATTATTATTATAATATTGAGATAACATAAAGGCCATAAAACCCGGTATACCATTTTTATATCCGAATTCATTAGTCCCATTGTATAAGCCATATGCTTGTTTGCCATTTTCTAAAGACAAGGTTACAAAGTGTATTTCTCCATCATTTAATGAGTGATAGATTTTCCCCTTGCCTGTTTCTATTAGCTTTAATAAAGATTCAGCAGTAACAAATTTTATTGAGAAAGGGTTATAGTTGGATCTTGAATTTTCAGTTCTTTTGTTTTTGGTAATATTCATTAATTGCAACATTAAATCTAAATCTTTAACAGGGTTTGCGCTCGAACAAAACTGAGTATCAACCCTGGCGGCAAGATGCAGCTTTTTCTTTAAACCCTGGCCTGGCTTAAAATCATTAAAACTATTATCAAATCGGATTATATACTCATTATAGGTGATTTTTCGAAGATTGCAGGTGTTGTACGTTGCATGCATTTTTGAATCAAGTGGGGCACATCGCAGGTTTATATATCTGTTTTCTTTTGCAAAGGTAACAAGGGCTTTCAAGCATTTTTCTGCAATTAACTCTGTGGCTTCAATGAGCGAGGGACTGGCATAAAAAAACAGTTGTTTCATGTTTAGCCATTTATTTCTCAGAATTTTTAAACCGGCTATCTTCCCTATTTTAATCTCGCCGTCATAAAGGTCGATGTAAATTGGCTGGAGGGTTGGTGTTGAAACACTCTCAACCCACTCGCGCAAATGAAATAAACTATATTGAAAATTTTCTAAATCGCTGTTCCATTGCTCTACATCAGCCAGTACCCCATATAATGAATTACTTTTCATTTCAAAAAGTTGAGTTAAGTATCAAGGTTTATTTTACAACATTAATAATGTCTTTGTTTGCCTAGAACTGAACAAATATTTTAAAAGAATAAATCGGTTTATTGTTTATTTATATTTATAATGTTTAGCTCTAAAAATCATATGTGAACCTTGGTTTGATTTTTAGTTAATCAACCGATGGAAATATTTTAATAAATTATTTTCAGGCAGCAATTTACTTAGTTTAAAAAATGGGTTTAAAAGGTACCATGGAAATGACAAGAACAATGTATAGTAACTAAAACTGCTGTATTCGGTAGCTCCTTGTGATTCTTTAAATCTTCTTACACCTTCTCCCCCTTGTGCGTTAGAAGGAATCAATCCCATATTGTAATATTTGAACCCTTTTTTAATAGCTTCCTCTGTTAATGTATAACTTAAAAATGACGGAATTCCATTGTTGTATGATGCCTGACTTGATCCCATTAATAAAAAATAAATCTTTTTATTTTTCTTCAATGTAAACATGATGCTTTGGATTTCGCCATCTAATTCCACACAATTAAGCTTCCCCAAACCGCATTGCAGCAATTCATTTAATGTATGGCGATTCAAATTTGCCATATACATCGGATTATACTGCAACCCATATTTGCCCAATCTTGTTTTATATGTATTGGTAATCAGTAAAAGCATTTTATCCAGAATAACAGGGTCGGTACTTTTATAAAACACAGCTCCTGATTTGCTTGCTTTTTTTACATTCCGCGTAAAATTGGAACTTAATTTTAAATCCTTGTCATGAAGATTTATTATAAACTCTTTTGAGGTTAAACGGTAGTACCCTTTAATCTTTATATCGCTACAAACCTGATAATCGTAAGACTTAATATACAATCGGGCATATCGCTTCTTCTTAGAGTATAATAATATAGCATTCAAACATGCTTCAAAAGTTATAACCGACCATTCGTGAAGATAGGGGCCTGAATAAAAGTAAAGTGACCGGCCTTTGCCTTTGCCATTGTTAAGTAACACTCCGGCAATCAACCCCACTATAGAATCATTTCGCATTAGTTTTAGGTAAACCGCGTTATTGTTACCATTGGCCATTGATTTTATCCATTCGGGAGATAAAAACAATCCCATATCAGATTGGTTATAAAGGATCTCCCATGATTCATGATTAAGCTCTATTATGTTAATTGATTGATTCATTTTTTGCTAAACTATTGGTACAAAAAACACTGTTTAAAAAGCACAACCACTTTGTTATTTCTGGGTAAAGTTCTGCCAATTCTAAGAAAGGGATTTAAAAATTTTCCCGGATAATGAATAAAATTAGTAGTAGCACCATGTAACTCTTTGTGTATTCCCCCTTTGCCAGATTTACTCCTTTCAAGACCCTCTGTTCCATTATCGCCTGTACCACCTCCCAGATTATAATATAAAAAACCATTCTGTTGATATAGTTTAATAGCCCGGTAGTCAATGTATGACGAGAATCCCTTTGAATAACTCTCCATGGTTGAGCCGGCTAATAAGTTAAAACTCTTTTGGCCTTTCTCAATGTTAAGTATTGTACAAAGAATTTCACCTGATTCTTCTTTTTTAATATTGTATATATGGGCAATACCTGTATGTAAAACCTTTTTTAGTGAATCAGGATTCATATTAAACATATAAAAGGGGTTATAATCCTGTTGGTATTGACTTTTTCTTTTTCTTCTTGTAATCTCTATTAATTTCAATAGTTGATTTAGAGAGTCTTCTGATGTGTTTTCAGAAAAAACACCCTTATTGGTTTCTGCTTTCTTAATATTACGTTTCAGATTCTGACTGAAGTTTATACTGTTCTCGTTTAATGGAACAACATATTCATAACGGCTGGTTAGATAGAATTTTCTGCATTTACATCCATTCCGGATTTGTTGATCATAAGAACCAATAACAATGCGTGATATTCCTTTTTTAAAAGCAAACTGATATAATGCTTCATGGCACGCATCAAAAAGTGTTTGGTCTTCATCTTTTAAAGCAGGTGAGGCATAACAATATAAAAGTTTTCCTTTTAACCAACCTTTATAACATATTAAACCAGAAATTTTCCCTACCACCGTAGTGCTTTTTACAAAGTTTAAAAACACTGGTACGCAATGATCATTAGACATTGCCGATATCCATTCAGGGGTTTGAAATAAACTATAATTAAAAGCTCTTAAATCTGCCTCCCATGATTGAGTTTCAAGCTCTACAGCTTCTACCTGATTTTTAGTTTTCTGATACATAATATCACCAGAGGTCGGGTACTAATACAAAAATAAAAATAACCGGGTACTTGTGAGTTCTTTTTAACATTATCTGGCAGAAACCCTTCATCAATTTATAGTATCAATGCTCCAATTGCGATTCCTTTAACCATATAAAAATAGGTGGAAGGTTTAGGTAGATTGTGGTTGGTTGCAACAGGTGCCTGGCTCATTGATGCTGACTTTCGTAAAGACACAATTACATTCAATTAGTAAAAATTTCTGTTTTGCAGATTAAATCCTAACCTAAGAATATATCATCCCGAACCCAATATTAATCCCAATTTAGCAAATTAGAACATATTATATCGTATTTAAATAATTACGACATTGGCAAATTCGACTTTTTTACTAAATCTGAAAGGGGTATAGTTTAGGCCCTGGAGGAGCCCTAAATATTTGAGGATTATTTGATAAAGCATTGGTATAAGCACTATTTGTTATTCCATTTGCTTCGTAGATGTTGTTATATATGAAATACATAATCCTTTTTTCTTATTAGTTTTAATTTGA
>CAZFTD010000076.1:0-15243 GCA_964521525.1 uncultured Marinilabiliaceae bacterium
TGATGAAAAAGATAAAGCTATAAATGCTATGAGACTCAATTTTTTTAGCATAACCTATTTGTTTAAATGTTTTACAGTTTTTTAATTTTTAAGCAGTTTTATTTTTGCCACAAAACCTCCGGCTGGTAACATTGATATGTTTAGTTTATCGTTGGCTGAGATTATTATTTCTGAAAAATTAAAGTTTCTGGAATTTTCTCCATCCATAATGATGGAAGCCGAATATTGGGTATCGGGTTTAATAAAAGGGACCGAAAAGGAGGTGTCAAATTGCTCCATAGTGCCATTTAACCCTGCAATGTAAATAATATCATCTTTAGTTCGTGCCAATATCACCTGTTCTTCTGGGTATCCACTTATAAAGCGTGTATCGTCCCAGGTAACCGGTACATCTTTTAGAAATTCGGTTACCTGGTTTGGCTGTTTCCGAAAACTTTCTACTCTATCGGCAAAATGCTGAACGCCACTTTCAAAAATAACCGAAAGCGCCAATTCATGCGCATTGGTAGTCATTCTTATATGTTGGGGACTAAAATCTGAAAAAGTTACCGGGGTATAATCCATTGAGCCAATTACATTGCGGGTGAAAGGCAGAATGGTGTTTTGCCATACAGCCATGGGAGGATAGGTAGTAGAACTATAAAGTTCGGCTCCTCTTACCGCTTCCATTGTAATCAGGTTCGGATAAGTTCGGTCCCAACCTCTGGGAATAGTTGAGCCATGTGTATTTACCATGAGTTGAAAATCGGCAGCATCTTTGATTATATCAACATACAAATTGATTGTTCCCTGTTTATCGCTCTGGAAGAAATCTACCTTAATACCTTTAATACCTAAGTCGCTGATTCGCTTCATCTCTTTTCGGCGTACGTCGCGGTCGAACATCAGGTCTTTGGGGCCAGCATCCATAACTTTTGTATGCGGACCGCCACTGTTGTACCATATAAATAGTCCCACATTTTTTGATTTGGCGTATTCGGCGAGTTCCTCCAGCGAACCTCCCTGCATTACATGCCATTCAGCATCAATCAGCGAGTAAGGCCATCCCATTTCGGCTGAGAAGTCGATATATTCTTTCAAACTGTTGAACTTCCATCCGCCACTGTGATCGCCCCACCAGTTCCACGATGATATTCCGGGTTTGACCCATGAAATATCTCCGATTTGGTTCTCCTGAGCCAGATGAAAGGTTAAATTTGATTCGACAATTGTGCCGGGATTTTCTCCAATAATGATAACCCTCCAAGGAGTTTCCCAAGGCAGGGTGTTTTGGGGGTGTGATTTCCACATTCCATAATTTTCCCATTCAAAGGGATATTCAATTTTATATAGTCCGCTGTCGCAATTGGCCGACAAATGAGAACCGCAATAAGTTTCGTTCAATCCGGTTTCGGTTAGCAGAAGCCATAAACCATTGGTTTCGAAAAGCGCTGGAAACCCCCAGCCGGTTGACAAGGGCGGAGGCGTCCCAATTTTCATTTTCTGCATATAACCATACTCATAAGATGGGCTCCATATACCCAAAGTATCATATGGTTGAATCCATGCAAATCCATTTGTGGGAATTGTAAATTCTGTTAATTCCTTTTCTACAACAAACATTTCACCTGATTTTTCAGGAAATCTATATCTAAAGCCTATGCCATCGTTAAACGCCTGAAAAATAATTTCGATGAGCTTTTTATCCTGGTTTTTAAAAGTTAATACAATTTCATTTGAATAGCACTCGTTTGTCAATCGTTTTCCTTTAATTGTTTTGTAATTATTAGGGAGGTTGCTGTTTGAAATGGCCCCCACTAATTCAAGGTTGTAGAGGAACTCTGTGTCATGGCGTCTGACTCCCAATTGAGATGTTTCAATGGCGTTCACAAAAACACCATTTCGCTTTATTTGTACAGAAAAGTGTAGGCTCAAATCTTCTTTTTGGGCCAACAGAACCTTTAAATTCCCATCAGGAGAAGGTAAAGTCCATATTGCATTTTTTTTATTACAGCTTGTTGCGAAAATAACTGCCACAAGCAATATAATCCAATTAATAGCAATTCTCATAATAACAAGGTTTTATAATGATAATTTAAGGTTGTTCTTTACTTATACAGTGCATCAATTTAAAACAGATACTGATTATAAAATATTCGCAAAGGATATTTTTCTTGAAAATGGAGAACCATACAAAAAAAGTAAAGAGGGCATTATTATCCATCCTGTACAATACTGCAATAAGTTGCCTGTTTAATCTGTTTTTTTGAATTTATAAAGCATTATTTTCCGTTATTCTGGACTATATTCCTTTTGGAAAATAGTGCTTTTGCAAAATAATATAGTGAAGAATGGTGCCATATATAGCAGATAATTTTGGATTAGAATGTTAACCAAAAATCTATCTGCTATGAGTAGGAATAAAACTTTTGAAAAGCTCAATTTGTTAACAGTGGATGAGAGTTCAAGTATGCCCAAATATATGCAAATAGTTAATTTAATTATTTCGGATATTGAAAATGGCATATTTAAAGAAGGCGAGTTAATCCCATCCATTAATGAAACCAGCAGCGATTTTTATATTTCGCGTGACACCGTTGAAAAGGCCTATAGAATTTTAAAAGATATGGGTGTAATTTGCTCAGTTAGAGGGAAAGGATATTTTGTAGCTAAACGACAGGGCAAGTGCGAAAAAAAGGTATTAATAATAAGTAATGAGTTTAGTGAAGATGTTAGGATGGTTTCACAGGTTTTAAGCCATTTTGATTGCATCGGCACCGGTATACAGATTCATTTTCATGTTGGAAATCCGGAATTGTTGAAAAATACAATCTCATCATATTTTGGTATTTACGATTACTATGTAGTATTGTCAGACATATCGAGGCACGATGAAAAAATGAAGGAAGCAATTGAAGTAATCCCGCCAGGGAAGGTTGTATTTATTCAAAAGTATAATTCATGTAACAATAATGGGTTTGCCTATTTTGTTTTTAACCGTGACAGGGTTTTGTCATGGCTCGAAAATAATAAAGACAAGTTTAAATCGTATGACCACATTTGGATGTGCAGCCCCGAAAGTACATTCTTTAGTGAAATGTATAACCTTTTTGTTGACTTCTTTTTAGATAACCAACTCTCATTTAGTGTATTTGATGATGTGCAAAATTTATCTGTTAAATCTGGAAGCATCTACATTACAGGTAACGAAGAAGAATTAATTACTATTTTAAAATTAACAGGAGAATCACAAGATTTAAAAATAGGGAAAGAGATAAGTTTGATAAGCCTTAAGAAAACAGTTATAGGTGATATTTTTGCTGGAGGGATTACTTCCTTTGGGGTAGATTATAAGCAAATTTGCAGGGGGCTTTTATCAGTTGCCAACGAAGGAATTAAAGGACCTATTAGCTTGGATTATCAATTATTTCATGGTCAATCGTTTTGATAATTAGAGAGTGTTTGTTTAAAGAACCGGTCTTTTAATCTAAAAGGACCGGTTCTTTGTTTTTAATAATCAAAATTTCTTAAAAAGTGTATATTTGTAATTAAGGTTAATGCTAATGCTAATATTTTAATGTAAATGCATCAGTTTATCATTAAATATATATTCATTCTGCTTTTGGGATGTGGTGTTCTTGAAAATCTTTATTCAAGATATATTCCTTTACATTTCCGCCAAATAACCATTAACGATGGATTAAGCATAAACAACATTGAATTTATTAGCGAAGATTCACTTGGTTATATTTGGTTTTGCAGCCAATACGGGTTGAATCGCTTCGATGGTTATGAGGTTAAAAGATATTATGCCAATCAATCAGAATATTCATTACCCGATAACACGATTACTTCCATTTTTTGCGACAGCTCAGGGAGATTATGGATTGGCACACATGAGGGTATTGTCAGGTATGAACCATCCATTGATGGCTTTATCCGGTATGATTTTAAAGTAAGGAAAGCATCTGATATAAATGCACGGTTGGTGACTCATATTAGTGAAGACAATTTGGGTAGAATCTGGTTTGTTACTGAAAAAGGAAGCTTTTATCATCTGGATGCAACAGGCAAAGAGTTTATGCTTAGTCCGGTTCGTATAAATGAAGAATTAGTGAATGTTAAATCTTTTTACATTAATAAAAGCGGAAGTAATACACTTTGGATTGGCACAAACCTTGGATTGATAAAGTACGATTTGTCTTCGGGTTATTATGAAATTATTCAGTTTGTTGATTACAATAAAGTTAATTTATTAAGCCTTAATATTCAATGCATTTTGCCTGATGGAAATTACTTGTGGCTGGGAATATACCGGATTGGAATTATTCGCTATAACACATTAAATGGTCAATATAAAATTTACAGGGAGAATGCTGAGGTACAGAATTATATTATTAATGGACATAAAGACAGGGAAGGCAATATATGGTTTGGAACAGGAGATGGATTGTTTTTATATAATAAAAAAGACGATTCTTTTTTTAGATATGGTCGTTCATCGGGTTATCCTTATGGTCTTACTACATCTGGAATAACGACTATTTATCAGGATTCGAGAAATATTTATTGGGTAGGTACCAATTACGAAGGGGTAAACTACAGTTGGGGAAAACGCAATTTTTTAAGTTATCAGGTTGACCCTGATAATCGAAGAAATCTTTCGGAACGCCGGGTTAATGGTTTAACTCTGAGTAACGATGGCTATTTGTGGGTTGTACATCAAACTGGGATTGATTTATTCGATAAAAAAAAGATGCAATTACACCGCCATTTCGAAAACAATCCTAACGATCCCTTCACACTGGGCGGGGCAAGCATGTGGAAAGCTAAGGTTGATGAGGGAGGAAGAATTTGGATATCAACTTACCAGGGTGGGCTTCAGAGATACGACCCAAAGCAACAACGATTTATCAGTTACCCTAATTATGATAGTAAAAATGGCCAAAAAATCAGGTTCGATATTCGGGACATTAGTTTTGACAGAAATGGCTGTTTATGGTTAGCCACACATGGGGCAGGTTTTTCTAAATTTGATCCTTCTCAGGAACGCTTTTATAATTATAAAACCGATAGCCTAAACCCATCTCTTAACTGGAGTTATGCTATTTATGCCGACCATAAAGACCGAGTGTGGGTTGGCACCACCAGCGGATTGTTTGTGCACAATTTAAAAGGTGAAAGGCTTGCAGCTTATTTTCACAGCCAGAATGCACCAGGCAGCTTATCGCACAATTATGTGAATGTAATTTTCTCAGATTATAGAAATCGCATCTGGTTAGGAACCTCAAAAGGGTTAAATTTGTTTAGCGAGGAAGAAAATTGTTTCAGATTGCTGGATGTAAATGCCGAAGTGGCTAATTATTACATTTGTGGCATAGAAGAAGATTCGAAGCACAATTTATGGGTTTCCACGCGAGGTAACGGGTTATTTTCATTTAATCCTGATGAATGGTTAACTGCTGGCACCACAATGGTGAATCATTATGACAAGTCGGATGGCCTGCAATCCAATGAATTTTCTCAGCGCTCATCTTATAAAGATTACATGGGATACCTCTATTTTGGCGGGATTGATGGTTTCACAATTTTTCATCCAGACAGCATGCAGGTGAATTTAAGAGTTCCCAAAGTTATTATTAGTCAAATTAAACTTTTCGACGAGGTTATTTACCCTCACCCTGCTGGTACTGTAACTATAAATAGCAATGGAACTAAAACACTGGTGTTAAAACATTTTCAAAATGTACTTACACTTGGATTTACAGCAATTAATTATCAACAGCCGTATAAAAATAAATATTTGTACAAACTTGAAGGTTTTGACGATCGTTGGTATTCAGCAGGTATAAGTCGTGAAGCAGTATATACCAACTTACCCGCTGGCAACTATCTTTTTAAAGTGATAGCCTCCAACAACGATGGTGTTTGGAATAGAGAAGGTGCTATTATTGAAATTATTGTTTTACCACCCTGGTGGCAAACCGGTTTATTCAGGTTCACGGTAGTGTTTCTATTTGTTGGACTTCTTTATGCACTTTTCTTATGGCGAATTCACACTATACGAAAGCAAAAGCATCATTTGGAGTTGATGGTTCAGAAAAAGACCTCACAGCTCGAGAGACAGAATAAGGAAATTACAGAAATGTCGAAAAAAATTCATGAGGCCGATCAGTTTAAGATTCGGTTTTTCATGAATGTTTCACATGAGTTTAGAACACCATTGACCTTAATCTTAGCCCCGCTCAATAAACTGATGAACGATAATAGTATTACCGAATCTTTACAAAATCAGTTAAGTTTTATACAGCGAAGCGCTACTCGTTTGCTCAGATTGGTGAACCAACTGCTGGATATTCAAAAGATGGAAATGAAGCAGTATGTTTTGAATATCTCACAAGTTAACATCAGCGATTTCGTATTATCCATTTTTCAATTATTTGAGTATGCTGCAAAGGAGAAGAATATTGTATTTCGCCTTCATATAAGCCCTGCTTTAAGTAATACTCGTGCATGGATTGATACCGATGCTGTTGAAAAAATACTGTATAATTTATTGTCTAATGCCTTTAAGCATACACCTGAAAAGGGCATGGTTGAGTTGCGCATTGAACAAATCGGGAACAATGATAAACTGATATTTACCGTTTTCAATTCCGGGAAAGGTATCGACAAAGATGATTTGGCGAAAATCTTCGATCGATTTTATTCCAAATCCGAATACCGTGACCTAAATTCCGGAATTGGCATAGGACTTACCCTGGTGCGTGAACTGGTACTGCTGCATAACGGCAAGGTTTCAGTTGAAAGCGAAATTGGGATAGGCACAAAATTCATAGTTGAGTTGCCTGCCAGATACGATGGGGTAACAATAAATGAACGGAATTTTGTTGAAAATATGGATGTTATTTATGATACGGACGATGTGGCATATAAGCCAGTTGATGTTTCTGTTAATAAAGGGTGTTTGGGTAAAAAAATATTAATAGTTGAAGATGATACTGATTTACTTTCGTTCTTAATTTCCGATTTAAAAGTTGATTTTGATGTTAAAGGTGTTGGGAATGGAAAAATTGCGCTGGATGTGTTATCATCTTACTTGCCCGATTTGATAATAAGTGATGTAATGATGCCCGAAATGAATGGATTTGAACTTTGCGAAATGGTTAAAAAAAACGTTGATTTTGGGCATATCCCCATTATTTTGTTAACAGCTAAAACCGACGATCAATCGGTTATTTCAGGGTATGAAACCGGAGCCGATGATTATATTGCAAAACCCTTTAATACAAAATTGTTAAAAGTTAGAATTTGCAACCTAATTGAAAACCGGCAAAAGTTAAGGCAACATTTTGATAGGTACGCCGACCTTAAAGAGAAAATATCGGGTGAAGACGCAGATAGTAAATTCCTGCAAAAGGCAATTGATATTGTTGAAAAAAATATATCAAATACATCATTTGGACACAAAGAACTTGCAACTGCATTAGGGATTGGAAAAACCAATTTGTATTTAAGAATAAGTCAGATAACAGGCTATTCAATTAATATTTTTATACGTATTATCAGGTTAAAAAAAGCTGCAATCCTTCTTGAAACAGGCAGCTATACTGTTGCCGAAGTCGCTTATCAGGTTGGGTTTAACGATCCCAACTATTTTTCCCGTTGTTTTAAAGATTACTTTCAAATCAACCCCAGCGAACATCCCTTAAGAGAAAAATAAAATTTTAAGCATTATTCAGTAAAGTTCAGGATAGTTAACATTTGTTAAGGCGTTAAGTTTGAAAAGCAATTTGGGATAGTGACAATCTGTTTAAAACTCCCAGTATTGCTGTAATGTTAAATTTAACCCATTATTGATGATGAAGAAAAAACTATCCTTTTTGCTGTTTTGGTCGTTAATGACTTTTACGGTGATTTACTCCCAGGAAAGAACTGTAACCGGAAGGGTAACAGATGCTTCAGACGGGACTCCGATTCCAAGTGTGAACGTTATGGTACAAGGAACAACCCAGGGCACCATAACTGATCCAGATGGAAAATTTCAAATTTCAGTTAAACCTGAAAGTACTTTACGATTTTCTTTTATTGGTTACAAAAATCAGGATATTCTGGTTGGAAACCGTTCAGTAATTGATGTGTCGTTACAGCCAGATTATCTTTTGGTTGAAGAAGTTGTGGTAGTTGGATATGGAACCATGCGCCGTAGCGATATTACCGGTTCGGTAACTTCTGTTAAACGCGAAGATTTGCAAGCTTCTATTTCTACTTCAATCGATCAGGCATTGCAGGGAAGGGCAGCAGGTGTTCAGGTAACTCAAACATCCGGACAGCCAGGTGGTGGTGTTTCAGTTCGTATTCGTGGGGCAAGTTCTATTGGTGGAACCAATGAACCTTTGTATGTTATTGATGGAATTCCCATTTCTGGTAATGCCTCTGGTTTAGCAATGGGTTTTGACTGGGCTGGTGGCGGAAATGGTCAAACTACCGTTAATGCTTTGTCTGGTTTAAATCCCAACGATATTGTTTCGGTTGAAGTGTTAAAAGATGCTTCTGCTACTGCCATTTATGGCTCACGTGCTTCCAACGGTGTAATTCTTATCACAACCCGTAAAGGTCAGGCTGGTACTCCTCGTATCGAATACAATGGTTACATGGGTGTTCAGGAATTGCAAAATAGGATTAATGTAATGAATCTAAGGGAATTTGCTGAATACCAGAATGAAATTGCCTTTGAGAATAACGTATCGGCCGACCCGTTCTTTTCAGATCCAAGTATCTTAGGTTCGGGAACCAACTGGCAAAAAGAAATTTTCCGTTCAGCGATTGTTCACAATCATGACTTGTCTTTAACCGGAGGTTCAGAAAAGAGTTCATATGCATTGTCGTTGGGCTACATGGAACAAGACGGTATTGTTGTTGGTTCTGGTTTCGACAGGCTTTCTGCCCGTGTTGCTATCGACAGCAAGGTGTCAGATTGGCTCAGCATTGGTGGAACCATGTCGATGGGTGTAACCAATGAGAGAGTTACTTTGAACGATGATAGTCAGGGTGTTGTATCGTTGTCGTTAACTCAGCGACCCAATATTCCTGTACGTATGCCTGATGGAAGTTGGGGCGGACCCACCGAAAGTGACTTCCAGCTTACCAACCCGGTGGCCATGGCTCGTTTAAGAGATTTAGAATTGAAAAGATGGCGCTTTATGTCAAACTTGTTCGCCGAAATTCAACTTTATAAGGGGTTAAAATTCCGGACTCAGTATGGTACTGATATGGCTTTTAGAAATAACTACGGATTTAATCCAACTTATAAACTGGGAACAGTAATAAACACTCAAAACCAAAGTAGAAGAACCTTTTCCAACAATCAGTTTTGGATTTTCAGTAATTTCCTGACTTATGAAAAGGGCTTATTTGGTGATCGTCTTCAAACAACCACCATGTTAGGTGCCGAAGCACAGGAATCGAATTGGGAAGGAATGATGGGGGGTCGCAGTAACTTTATATCAAACGATATAAAAGAGCTAAACGCAGGTGATGCAGCTACTGCCATCAACAGTCAATACAAAGGGAGTAGCGCCATGGAATCATACTTTGCACGCCTTAACCTGAATTATTTAAACAAGTATTTATTAACAGCTACTTATCGTGCCGATGCTTCATCTAATTTCGGGCCAAATAACAAATGGGGATATTTTCCATCAATGGCTTTAGCCTGGAGAATTTCGGAAGAAGGGTTTATGAAAAACATTGAATCTATTTCTTCCATGCGTATTCGTTTAGGATATGGTGAAGTTGGTAACCAGGATATTGGTGGTTATACATATGGTGCTGCATTGAATAACTTCCCAACACGTTGGGGAACTGGTTTGTTACCAAATCAATTTGCCAATCCCGATGTGCGTTGGGAAACCACAACATCGTATAATATTGGTTTTGATTTAAATATGTTCAATAACCGAATTGAATTTATTGCCGATGTGTACCTTAAAGAAACCGATGACTTATTGATGCGGCAAACACTTCCATTATACATGGGAACAGATGCAATTAACGCACCAATGGTTAACATTGGCAAAATGGAAAACCGCGGTGTTGAACTTACCTTAAATACGGTTAATACAACCAAAGCAGTACAGTGGAACTCTGGCCTTACTTTTACATTGAACCGGAATAAACTTACTGCCTTGTTTGATGATGGTAATGTTATTGACCGAAATGTACAATGGTTTCTGCATGCTACACGCTCAGTAGTTGGTCAACCTCTCGGACAATTCTACGGCTATGTGGTTGAAGGTATCTATGTTGATGCTGACGATATTCGTAATCATTTAGATACCGATCAAGTAGTTATCGGAAAAGCCAACGGTGTATGGCCTGGTGACTTGAAATTTAAAGATTTAAATAACGACGGAGTTATTGATGACCAAGACCGTACATTTATTGGTAATCCTGAACCCGATTTCACGCTTGGGTTTAACAACAGTGTAAAATATAAGAATTTTGATCTCTCTGTTTATTTGTTTGCCAGCGTTGGAAATGATGTTCTTAACTTTACACGTACCTTAACTGAGTCGTTAGGTAATAACTTTAATCAGTTGCATACCGTAACAGGTCGCGCAAAACTTGGATTAAAAAACCCTTCATTACCCAACACCGACGTTGACAACGTTTATGTTTTAAATCCAAATACATCAGTACCCCGGTCAACTGTTTCAGATCCCAATAAAAACGCACGCATTTCGTCCAGATTTATTGAGGATGGTTCTTATCTGAAAATCAGAAATATTTCATTTGGATATACAGTTCCTCGACGTATTACCAATGTGTTAAATATTGACCGTGCCAGATTATATGTGAACATTCAAAACCTATACACTTTTACTAAATACAAAGGCTTCGATCCGGAAGTTGGACCATACAATCAGGATCCATTGCTTAATGGAATTGATAATGGAAATTATCCCGCTCCCAGAATTTACAGTTTTGGTTTAAATATAGGTTTTTAAGTTAATTAATTAAAAAAACATTGTTATGAGAAATATAATATTCATGTTTTTATTCTTTTCTGCATTGCTTTTTACTTCCTGTGGAGAAGATTTTCTGGATAGGCCTCCGGTTGATCAGATAACCATTGATAATTATTATAAAACCCCGGAAGAGCTTAATGTTGCAACGCGTGCATTGTACAATGCTGTTTGGTTTAATTATAACGACAAGGCTTACTTTGCAATAGGCGATGTTGCATCGGGTAATATGCTGAGTAATGATGGCGCCTGGACATCGTTTGCCAACTTTTCAGTTTCTGGAACAACAAGCCGTCTATTAGAAGCATGGCGATCATTTTATGGCGTAATTGCTCAGGCTAACATGTTGATATATAGTGTAAATAATTCTTCGAGCACACAAATTACACAACAGGATCGCAACCGTGCAATTGCTCAGGCTAAGTTCATGAGAGCTGCTGCTTATTTAATGTTAGCCGAATGTTGGGGCGATGTGCCTATTATAGAGAACAATCTTAATTTACTTAAGAATTATGAAATTCCTAAAAACAGAAAAGAAGATGTTTATGATTTTGCTATTCTGGATTTAGAATATGCCGCCCAAAACCTTTTAGAGCAGGATCAACCTGGAAGGGTTACACAGTGGAGTGCAAAAGGAATGTTGGCCCGGGCACATCTATACCGTGCCGGTATTGGCCAAAGCGGCAGCCGCGATGCACAACATTTGACAAAAGCACGCGAATATGCCATTGATGTTATTGAAAATAGCGGTTTAGAATTATACCCATCGTATAACAACTTGTTTACATTGGCCGGCAATAACAACCCTGAAGCCCTTTTTGCCTTGCAATGGGTAGATAAAGGTGCAGTATGGGGTGTGCAGAATACACACCAGGCATATTTTGCAGCAACAGGTAAGTTAACAGGTACCGGCGATGGTTGGGGTGGAGCCAACGGTGGAACATATGATTTACAACAGCAATATACTCCGGGCGACCTCAGACGCAAAGCCACCATTATGTTGAAAGGCGATTTTTATCCCGAACTGCTTAAAGCTGAAGGTGGGTTCTTATACGACCTGGAAAGTTATGCCGGCTCAGCTATTAAAAAGTATGTGATTGGAACACCCGAAGATAACCCTGGCTATATCCTGTCGTTCATGTCAACTCCGCTAAATACCTATATGTTGCGTTTAGGCGAAGTCTACCTGATTGCTGCAGAAGCAATTTTAGGAAATAGTGCCAGCACAACCGATGCCGATGCTCTAAGGTATTTTAATGCCATTAGGCAAAGAGCCGGCCTTAATGAACTATCATCCATTACCTGGAATGACATATTTAAGGAAAAACGGCTTGAACTTGCTTTTGAAGGCCGCTTCTGGGGCGAACTGGTTAGATGGTCGTATTTTGATCAGCCTGCTGCAACTGCTTTCGTTCTAGGACAAAACCGTGGTCATTTTAATTGGGAAAATGGTGTAAAAATTGTTCAGGATGCCTTTTACTCTCCAAAATTCAAATTCCCCTATCCTGAAACCGACATCACCAATAATCCTAAATTAACCGAAGACCCCGTACCATACGATTTCAGCTCATACAAATAGCTAAGTATCGTTTAGTAGTGCGATAATCAATGTGCAGTTAATTAATTTAATATTGCGAATAGATGAAAACAAAAAGTAAGATAAATATATGGCTCTTTATTGCAACGTTTACGTTGTTATTAGCGCCAGTTTTGCAGTCATGCGAGAGCGATGATAAGGTCTCTGGCGTTGCTAAAGTTGAGCGAGTACGTCCCGTTAATGCCGATCTGGCCGATCAGAGCCTGGAATCAGTAAGCCTTGGTGAGGTGGTTGTTCTGGTTGGCAACAACCTTAAAAGCGTTATTGAAATTTATATCAATGGTTTCCGCACCAGCTTTAATCCAACAATGGTTACCAATACACACCTAATATTCAGGGTAAACGTAAATACTCCATTTTACGGAAGCGGTACAAACGTTCCAAACGAAATTAAACTTGTTTCCAACGATGGAGTGTTTACAATGCCATTTATTGTTTTACCGCCGGCGCCAGTTGTAGAAACCATTTCTAACGAATTTGCAAAAGCTGGTGAAACATTGTACATCACTGGTCAGTATTTCTATTTCATCGAAGAAGTTGAATTTCCCGGTGGAATTAAAAGTACACAGGTTTCTGCCAATGCAACAGGTACTGTTATGCAGGTAGTTGTTCCTGAGGGCGTTGAAGAAGCAGGCACTATAAGCGTTACTACCCAAAGTGGAACCGGTGTACTTTCGCCTAAGTACCGTTTTAATGATTGGTCTGGCATTTTCTGCGATTTTGATGGGAAAAATCCATTTACACCATGGGGTCCTAAACCGCTTCTGGGAGAATCTAATCCTGACGGAATTAGTGGTAAATATGTATTTATAACAGAAACCAATATGGCATCTCCCATGTGGTGGAACAATGATCAGGTGATTCCTTTGGACGGTGGTGTACAATGGCCTACGTTAACAGGCAATGCTGCTGATTACGCCATTAAAATGGAAATACGCACACCTCAGGCATGGAAATCGGGTTGGTTTGAAATGAATCTTGGCTGGACTTACTTCTATCGTTTAAAACCATGGGATGTAAATCCTGATCCGGCCGAGTATTGGAATGTTACAGGTACAAACACACCAACACCTACGGATCGTTGGTTTACAGTAGTAATACCTTTAAATCAATTCCGTTTAAAAAATGCTGCACCTGATGGTGCTCCTATAAGCACATTGAGCCAATTGTCAGGAAAGGGTGTAGTTATGGCATTCCAAAACCAACCTACAGATCAGGGAGGTATGGTTATTGAGAATCTGCATATTTGCGTTGATAATTTACGCTTGGTTAAGATTACTGCTCAATAGTTTTTGATTCAGTATATTAACATCTATAAAACTTTAGTTTAAATACTCGTTTTTTTAAGGAGGTTGCCATTTCAATGGCAGCCTCTTTTTATGTTTTAGATATTGATGAATGTTTAATAAGAATACCAGATAGAGCAGGACGGAAAGGTGGTTAAAGAGGTTTATATTCGTTAAATTAAATGTAATATTTAGTTGTAGTCCATCTTTGGATTTAATATAGTAATTAATCTTTTATGAATCGTTTCTTTTATTTATCACTTACCATTACCTTATTCATAACCTGCATTGTTTATGGAGGCAATCAATCCGGGAAAAACATTTTTCGATTGGATAAAAGGCAATACCTCACTTCACCTCAATGGGATGTATTGGCCTTTCATAATGATTATCCGGTTGGTAAACAAGGTGGCATAGAGTTTATAATCCGCGATCGCAGGTCATTCACCAATGGGGGAGTTGTGATTGAAAGGAAATCGGGAGCACAGAGACAAGGAATAGTTTATGATCCTATTCCTGACATTACAAAACCACTTCGGTATGTTAATGAAGAAACCGGAGTAATAACCCTGGTGTTTGAAAATACCGACCTGAACCTTAAGTATAGCATTGAGCTAATACCCAAACAGACCGAATTAGAGATACAGGTGCATATCCTGTCTGATTTTAATGCCGACGAGATTGCTTCAATGTGGTTTCAGATGGAAATATTCCCTGATGATTATTTTGAAAAGAGTTTTATTGCAGAAAATGGTTTCGGGAATTTCCCAATTCGCTATACAGAAAACAATAATAACAAAGGAGTTCAGTCGGGTTTAATGCCTTTAGCAACAGGTAAGTATATCAATATTGCGCCAGAATGCAGTAATTATAATATGCTTGTTAAATCATTTGGTAATAATCTGGAGTTAGTAGATGATCGAAAAAACACGCAAGGGAGTTGGTTTATTCTTAGAACGCCATTAAATCTCTCAAATAAAGAGCGTGCGGCTGTAATTAGCTTTAAACCCCAAATTAAAGAAAATTGGCTAAGGCAACCGGTTATTGCACACTCACAAGTCGGCTATCATCCCGGACATCGGAAAGTGGCTTTTATTGAGACCGATCAAAGAGAGAAAAAAGTATCGAAGGTAAAACTCAACCGTATTGAACCAGATGGCTCACAGGTTTTAGTAAAACATTTAAAGCCGAAAGTTTGGGGTCCATGGTTAAGATACAGGTATTTAACTTTCGATTTTTCTGATGTGGTTCAGCCTGGAATGTATCAGATTGTCTATGGCAGCCAAAAAACTTCTGTTTTTCCCATATCAAATCAGGTTTTCAAAAATGGAGTTTGGCAACCAACTCTCGAAAC
>CAZFTD010000077.1:0-10140 GCA_964521525.1 uncultured Marinilabiliaceae bacterium
GCGGGTTTCTCTGCTTCAACCAAAGATATCACCAATTTACGTGCAGGTGGTTATACTGTGGTGATTACCGATAATGTTCTTGGTTGTCAGGTTTCGCAATCTTATGCCGTAATACAGCCACCGCAGCCTATTTCAGTAGTATCAGCAAATATTACTCCTGTGCTTTGTAAAGGCAGTGCCACCGGCGAAATAGATATTACCGTTTCCGGAGGAACAGCTCCTTATACTTATCAGTGGAGTACCACTTCGGGTGCTTTAATAGTTATAAACTCTGAAGACCAGATTAATCTTGTGGCCGGCAGCTATCAGGTTCGGATAACTGATGTATTTGGTTGTTATACTGAAGCCGGGCCTTATATTATTTCAGAGCCTGCTCTTCCGCTGGTAGTTAACATTATTGATTTGGTAAATGTGTCCATTCCGGGCGAGAGTACTGGTGTTATTGAGGTTGATGTTACCGGTGGCACCGGGCCATACAGTTATTTGTGGGAGCAAACTGAACCGGTAAGTGTGGTTGTTCCCGGAAGCAGTGCACGCCAAATCGGATTAAGCCGCGGCAAATACCGGGTTACAGTTACCGACCAGAATGGATGTGTGCAGATATTGGATAATATAATTATCAGGGAGCCTAATTTACCTTTAACCATATACACTTCGCATCAGAATGTTCGCCCATGTAATGGAAGCAATAATGGAACCATTCAGATTGATGTGGATGGTGGCACACCTGATATGAGTTCCGGTACAGCAGCTTATCAGATTGTTGTAACCAGAGCTGCAGCAACCATTGCCACGGCAAATGACGTTAGTTTATTTGTAAATAATCTAACAGCCGGTATTTATACAGTTGTTGTAACAGATGTTAATAGTGTAACACAATCGGTACAGATAGAAATTACTCAGCCACCATTGTTATTAGTAACGACTGATGTTGTTAATCATGTTAGCTGTTATGGAGGTTCCGATGCTTTGATAAGAGTAAATATTACCGGAGGATATCCATCAACAGGTGGTAATTATCAGGTTCAGCTTTTGGGCCCGGGTGTTAATATAACCCGCTTAACAAATGGTGTTGATGAAGAGTTTTCGGGCTTACCCATTGGCGATTATACCATATTGGTATGGGATGATGCTGATGGTGATGGCTTCCATTCATCGGCGAACCCCATTGAAGATGATTGTTTTAAAACTCAAACTTTAAGTATTGCTCAACCTGAGGCCATTGCAACTCTCAGTGTGGTTCCGGGCAGTGCGAATATTTGCGAAGGGGAAATTCCACAATTGCAGGTTATTGTAACAGGATGGAGTAACATAGCATCTAATCCACTCACTGTAACTTTAAATGATGGCACTGTAGTTACTGTTAACGACTCTCCGTTTATTTTCCAAACGGCAACAGCTCCTGTAGCAGGAATTATTTCCTACTCAATAGTTAGCCTTGAGGCCGATGGAACCAGTTGTTCCAAAGGTACCGGTTCAGGAAATGCAGTGGTAACAGTCAGGCCATTACCAACAGGCCGTATTTTTGGCAATTCACGGATTTGCTACGGTGAAACGGCTCAAATTGCAGTTGAGTTAACCGGTACAGCGCCATGGAGTATCACTTATACTGATGGAACCAATGCTTGGTCGGTTAATAATATATTAACTCCACTGCATCTTATTTCTGTCAATCCGGTGGTATCATCAAATTATCAACTCACTATTGTTAGTGATAACTACTGTAGTAATGCCGGCACCGGCACTGCCATAGTTCAGGTTGATGAATTGCCAATGGTTTCTTTAACCGGAGATTTGACTCCCGTAATTTGCAGAGGGGATTATACAAATTTGACATTTACTTTTTCAAGTGGTACAGGCCCCTGGGTGGTTACCTATCAGGAGATAATTGATGTTTCTGGAACGCCGGTTGTGACCACACGGACGCGTAACGTGGTCTTTACGCCTTTTGTTCTACCTGTAAATCCATCGGTTACCACCACCTACCGTTTAGTAAGTGTTACCGATCAGAATGGTGGTAATAACAGTTGTTTGGGTTCTGTAGGAAATCAGGATGTTGTTGTTACCGTTAATCAGTATCCGGCACAGCCCGCTGCTATTACCGGGCCTGTTGCGGTTTGTCAGGGCGCAACCGTAACCTACTCAGTTCCCGATGCTGCTTATGCCATCGGTTATCAGTGGGATTTGCCCATGGGGGCCAGCATTATTAACGGTGCCGGAACCAGAATTATAGAGGTGTATTTCGATCCGGCAACTTCAGTGTCGGGGTATTTAAGAGTACGCGGTACCAATAATTGCGGAGTTGGGATAAACAGGGAAATCTACATTAATGTTAACCGATTGCCAGCTTCAATAGGCCCAATATCAGGGCCTACCGAGTTGTGTCAGGGTACAACACGGGCAGCCTTTAGCGTTAATCCTGTTGTCGATGCATCGGGATACACATGGGTGGTGCCAGCCGGATTTACCATTCAGGGTCAGGGAACGGCAAATATTTTAGTGGACATTGACCCCAATATTGATTCCTTTACCGGTCAAATACAAGTTACTCCGTATAATGCTTGTGGTGCTTCGCTGGCAATCGCAGTTCTCGATATTAATGTTTATCCTTTACCAGTTGCCAATGCAGGTATTGATGATAATATTTGCTCAGATAGTTATGTACTTAACGCTACTCCACTACCTGCCGACTGGATTGGCAGATGGGAAGTGGTTCCGGGATTAGGGTCGGCAATTATTGTAAATCCCACAAACCCCACAACAGTAGTAACAAATATTAGCCGAGGTAATGTTACCTTCCGGTGGACAGTATCTCATGCTCACGCAACGGTTACCTGTGAGGTGTTTGATGAGGTAACAATCAGAAACAATACATTGGCAGTAAATGCCACCGCTTTGCAAAATCTAGTTTGTGATGGAACAACCCAGATTAGCGGTACGCCTGTTCCTGTTGGTTATGCCAATACATCAGGTTTATGGCAGGCGGTTTTCCCGGTTGGTTCTTCGGCATTATTCGATGCAGCCACATCGGCTAACACAACTGTACGAAATCTGGCACCGGGGTTGAATCGTTTACGCTGGTCGTTGATTCAAAACGGATGCGAAAGCTTTGCCGAAATTGAGATTATTAATAATATGCCCGATCAGGCTGTTATTAATGGTTTACCAGAATTGGATTTATGTACCAATAATACTGCCCTTTCGGCCAATACCCCGGTTGAGGGAGTGGGGCAGTGGTCAATTGTACAGGGATTTGGTTCGTTTAGCAATCAACTCGATCCAAATATAACCGTTTCAAATATTGCACAAGGAACCAACATATTCCGCTGGACAATTACTAAGGGCAGTTGCAGTACATTTGATGATGTTGTTGTAAGAAATAACATGCTCAATGTAACAGCGGGCAATAATCAGCTAATTTGTACAGAAAACACTGTTTTAGATGGGATGCAGCCTCCTGTTGGAACCACTGGTCAATGGACGGTTATATCAGGCGGACCGGTTGTTTTTGCAAATGGAACACTGTTTAATACAACCGTGAGCAACCTCGGATATGGGGACAATGTGTTAAGGTGGACTATTAATAAAAATGGCTGTGAAAGTTCTGCTTTAGTTACTATAACAAGTAATCGGCCAACTACTGCTGTGGTTGGTAGTGCTCAAACCATATGCGCATCATCAACCACCCTATCGGGAAATACACCGGTTGAAGGTTCCGGGATGTGGAGTATTGTTTCAGGAAGTGGCGTGTTTGCCGATGCTACTAATCCAGTTACGGAAGTAACCGGGCTTGGATTTGGCAACAATGTGTTCCGATGGACTATTACCAAAAATGGTTGCAGTTCTCATGCCGATTTAGGTGTAAACAACCAATTGGTTTATGTGTATGCCGGAAAGGATACTATTGTTTGTAGCAGGATAACACAATTGTCAGGTAATACCCCAACAATAGGTACAGGTCAGTGGAGAATGGTAGATGGAACAGGTGGCGCAACTTTCTTACCCGGAACAAACGTTCCAAATCCTGTAGTAGGAGGATTGGCGTATGGAAGCAATGGCTTTATCTGGACTATAACCAATAATGGATGTGTATCGCGCGATACAGTTTATATAGTGAACAATGCCCCATATCCGGTAGAAGCTGGTGGTAACCAAATTATTAATGGCTCTGTAACTACGCTGAATGCTACCCCTGTAGTTGTAGGTTCCGGGCGGTGGGAACTAATCTCAGGTGGGGCCACCATTGTTGATCCAACCAATCCATTTACGCAGGTTACGAATTTAAGAAGAGGTGACAATATTTTCAGGTGGACTGTAACGCATCTAAATTGCTCAGAAAGCGATGATGTTACCATAACCAATGGCGAAACCATTGATGCCAATGCTGGTCGCGATCAGGAGGTTTGTGATAATTTTACCACTCTGCAGGCCAACGATCCTGATGTGGCAATAGGAAGATGGTCAGTTGTTTCAGGTTCAGGTATTTTCGAGAATATTTTCGATCCTCATACCAAAGTAACCAATTTGGGTTTTGGTGTGAATGTTTTCAGATGGACTATATTTTATGCATTAAGTCAGAGCTCCGATGATGTTATTATTATTAATAATAAGCCCGATCAGGCTAATGCGGGTTACGACGATGTAATTTGCGGAACTGATTTTCAGCTTAGAGGAAACCTGCCTCGTCCTAATATGGGAACGGGCTTATGGACTCTTATCTCAGGCGGTGGTGTAATTGACGATCCATTATCTCCAACTCCAAACGTTACCAATTTAGGGTATGGACCCAATAATTTTGTTTATACCATCACAAAGGGAAAATGTGTGAGTCAGGATGAGGTTCAGATTATTAATGGGTTGCCAACCCAAGCCTTTGCTGGAAATGATGCCACTGTTTGCGTTAATTCTGCTCAACTTCAACCAAATACGCCTACCTATGGGGTCGGGACATGGCGGGTTGGCGGTGTTGGCTCAGCACGTTTCGATGGCAATTGGGCAAGAGATTTAGCTCCCGGACCGAATGAATTAATATGGGAGATATCAACAGGTTATTGTACCTCATCGCATAGTATTATTATTACCAATAATTCGCCATCGGTTGCTAACGCAGGTCAAAGCAGAGATATTTGTGAAAATGAGATTATGTTATCTGCAAGTCCAGCCATTTATGGCATAGGCTCCTGGGAATTAATATTTGGCTCGGGAACCATTGCAAATCCGTTAAATAATCAAACCATGGTAACAGGTTTGGCCAAAGGAGAAAATTATTTCCGTTGGACTATAGATAATAATGGCTGTAAATCAGTTTCTGATGTGGTTATTCGAAACAATATGATTGATGCTTATGCGGGAGAGCCTCAAATTCATTGTGCCAATTTTGCCACACTTGAAGCCAATAATCCTCTGCCTGGCATTGGAACCTGGGGCGTTTTAGGGGGTTCGGGTTCGGCTAATTTCGATGATTTAAATAATCCTAATACCATTGTTAGAAATCTTGAGCAAGGACAAAATTTGTTAACATGGACTATTGATCATAAAGGATGTAAATCTGTTTCAATTGTTTCAATAACTAATAATAATCCTACTACTGCTTTTGCCGGTGTTAACGATGCAACTTGCGAAAATTTCTACATTCTGGCAGGAAATATACCTGTTGTTGGAACAGCGAGTTGGACAATCAGGGAAGGTGGCGGTGATTTTTCAAGTTATACTGATCCTTCTGCAAGGGTTGATAATTTGAAATTTGGTACCAATATTTTCAGGTGGACCATTCAAAATGAGAATTGTGTATCATTTGCCGATGTTAAAATAGAGTTTAACCGAATTGATGCCTTTGCAGGCAATGATCGTACTATTTGTGCCTCCGAGGTGGTTCTTGAGGCAAATAGTGCTTTGCCTGGCCTTGGATCATGGTCGGTTCCAGGCGGACAGGGTTCTGCAGCGTTTGATAATATTAGTAATCCAACAACCCGGGTTTCCAATTTAAGGAGGGGGCAGAACCTTTTACGATGGACTATTAATAACAAAGGTTGTATTACTCAGGATGATGTAATTATTACTAATAACTTGCCAAGCGATGCATATGCCGGAAACAACCAAATGCTTTGTGTTAATGAAGCTGTTTTAGATGCAACCCCGGCTACAATTGGAACCGGACGTTGGAGCGTTGGCACTGGCTCGGGTATATTTGTTAACGATATAGATGCCAAAACACGTGTTACTGGTTTGGCACAGGGCGATAATATATTGGTATGGACAGTTACTAATGGTCTTTGTTCCTTGTCCGATCAGGTATTAATTGTTAACAACCGTCCATCTGAACCATATGCCGGTCTTGATTACGAAGAGGTGTGCGAAAACCGGTTCCAGCTTAAAGCAGCTACTCCTGATTATGGCTCCGGCCAATGGACCTTCATGGAAGGAGGCGGAACACTGTCGGATTTCACTAATCCAAGAGCAATAATTACCGCTTTAAATCCAGGGTTAAACCGATTAAGATGGACTGTTTCTGCGGGCCAATGTACCTTATCAGATGAAATTCAAATCCAGAATAATACACCCACTAAAGCATATGCAGGGTCGGATATTGAAGATTGCAAAGACTGGCAGGTACTCGATGCCAATGTGCCTGTCCATGGAACAGGGTTATGGGAACGTATCTCAGGCTATGGCGAAATACAAAGTCCTACTGATCCAAAAACACGTGTCAATAACCTTGCTTTTGGTGCCAATATATTCCGTTGGAGTATTCGTAATGGCAGCTGTATTTCAACCGATGAAGTTGTAGTGTTCAATAAAATTCCTGATAAGGCTAATGCCGGGGATGACAAAACCATTTGTGACGGCATGACAGTGCTAAGTGCCAATGAACCTGTTACAGGCTCAGGCACCTGGTTCGTTATTAAAGGGCAGGGAACATTTACCAATCCATCGGCTTACAACACTACTGTTACCAATATTGGTTTTGGTGAGAATATATACCGCTGGCAGATTAATTACGGCGATTGTGTCACCAACGACGATATGGTGGTTGTTAATAATAAGGCATTTGTTGATGCCGGTGTTCCTCAGGTTGTTTATCAGCCAACAGCTATTCTCAATGCCAATAATGCCGGAGGATTGAATGCCAGATGGCATGTTGTTGGCAACAGCACCGCTGTGTTTGACGATCCAACATTCTTCAATACACGTGTAAGCAATCTGAGCATTGGAATAAATACTTTCCGTTGGGAAATTAATGTTAACGGTTGTATCGTTTCTGCCATGGTCAGCGTTGAATACCGACCGGTTCCCAACGCTGATTTTATCACCGATACCGATGCTGGTTGTTATCCGCTTACTGTTAGATTTACAAACTATTCGGTTGGCGGTACCGATTATTACTGGAGTTTTGGTGATGGCAATACCTCGGGTGACAGAAATCCGGAACATACTTTTATGAATCCGGGTAAGTATACTGTAACACTTAGAGCTCCAGGCCCCGATGGAAGAGACGGAATTGCCACAAAAGTTATAACCGTACACGATCATCCAATTGCTGATTTCAGAGTTAATCCCGATTTGGTTTATGTTCCTGGCGATAATGCAAGGTTCTATGATCTTTCAACAGGAGCAGTAACCTGGTTATGGGAATTTGGGGATGGTAATACCTCTACATTGCGAAACCCATCTCACAAGTATCAGGACCAAGGTATTTATAACGTCACACTTTCTGTAACCAACCAGTTTGGATGTGCTAACAGCATTACTAAAAATGGAGCTGTTATTGCCGAGCTTTCAGGGTTTATTGTGTTCCCTAATGCATTTAAACCACGCCCGGGAGCATCCGATACCGGAACTGAAACAGGAATGGAATACTCCGTTATATTCAAGCCCGTTTATAGAGATGTTGATACTTACCTGCTTCAGGTGTTTAACCGTTGGGGACAGTTGATATTTGAATCCAAAGATGTAGATGTTGGCTGGGATGGTATTTACCAGGGACAATTGGCACCACAAGCTGTATATGTGTTTAAGGCCTCGGGTAAGTTTATTAATGGACGTGAATTTAGAGAAACTGGCAGTTTCTTGTTAGTTCGATAAAGTAAGCGAATTATTTAACCATCAGAAAAGTAACCTGTTAAATAATTCACTCGTTTAAATATTTGAAAATTCCGGGAAAGCAATTTACTTTTTTACTTAAATTGCTTTTCCCGGTTAAATAATAATTTCTAACGAATCTGAAATTGGTGAAACGTTATTATTTTATAGTGGTACTTCTATTGCTGTTTACAGGAAATTTTTCTGTAAAATCGCAGGATGTATCGTTTTCTCAGGTTTATTCATCTCCCTTATATTTATCGCCTTCGTTTGCAGGTTATACAAGTGGGGGCAGATTTATTTTAAATTACCGCGACCAATGGCCGGGTATTGCCAATACTTTTAGAACTTATGCCTTTTCATACGATCAGTTTCTGGGAAGTTTAAACAGCGGGATTGGACTCCTGGTTTTACGCGACGACCAGGGTGGAGGGCAACTCATCACTCAAAACATAGGCATTGTTTATGCATATGAATTGGCACTAACATCCGAATTGTTTTTTCGTCCCGGTTTGCAGTTTAAATATGCCGAACGAAAAATCGATCCATCAAAATTAAGTCAGGTTGGTCCGGATGGTAATCGTTTCCCCTGGTTAAATGCAGACTTCCCTGTTGAACAGTTTCGAAAAGTAGATGCTACTGCTTCAGCTATGGTTTATAGTGATTTTTTTTGGGCAGGAGTAACTTTTGATCATCTAGTAAAAAGCGATATCGGATTTACCGATATAGAGTCTTCTCTTCCCATGAAAACAGTTATTTACGGTGGATATAAATACCGTTATATTGAGGCAACAAGGGGTCGAGGGGAGCAAAGTGTTACGCTTGCTTTTATGTACCGTAAACAACAGGATTTTAATCAGCTCGATATTGGAACCTATTGGTTTGCCAATCCCATTGAAGTTGGTTTGTGGTACAGGGGCATTCCTGGGCTTAGTTCCAAATCGCTTGGTAATAACGATGCATTAATATTTAGTTTAGGTATTAATGTTGGCACCATTCATTTGGCGTATAGTTACGATTTAACATTATCAAATTTGGCAGGATATAGTGGTGGAAGTAATGAATTCTCTATAATATACAGGTTTAATAAAGGGTCATCCAGCACTACCCGCACCGGTCCTATTCCCTGCGCTGAACCTAATTACGATTCAGGAATTGGAAGTAAATTTCGGATGAAAAGAAGAAAATTCTTTTAAGAGTTTTTTTGAACCGGGTTTTTAGGTTATTCATTTATTTTTTTCGTTTTTTCCTAAAATTTGACTCACAACTGTTTTTAAATGTTTGTTATAAACTTATATTTGTTCTCGCTAAAAAACTAAGGTAATTAATTATGGTGGAGAAAATGAAAAACTTATCTTTAATTGTAGATGTTGTACTTGTAATTGCTGTTGCAGTATTATTTGTACTCGTTTTGTCAGGTCGCTCGTCAAAAGTGGGCGAGGGTAACCGTTTCGATGGCGATATGGGTGTGGATAGCGGAATTGTTTACATTAACACTGATTCCCTCATTATTAAATATGAATTTGCACGGTATTTAAGTGAAGAGTTGATTAAAAAGGAAGAGGCTTCACGTACTGACTTTAATGAGAAAGCCCGTGTTTTTCAACAAGACATGGTGGAGTTTCAGAGAAAAGTTCAGAATAATGGGTTTTTATCGTTAGAAAGAGCCCAAAACGAAGAACGTCGCTTAAGACAAAAAGAAGCCGAGCTTCAGGATTTAAACAGCCGTTTATCAAACGAGTTGATGGAACATCAGGGCAAAATGAATCAGCAATTGCGCGATACTATTACTAATTTTCTTAACGAGTATTGTAAAACAAGGCCTTATCGTTTGGTGTTAAGTAATACTATGGGAGATAATGTTTTACATGCTGCGCCTCAACTTGACATTACCAACGATGTGGTTGAAAAACTGAATAATCGCTACGCCATTTCTAAGAAAAAATAGATAATTAATCATATTTAAAGTGCTGAGGGTTGTTTTTCAATTCTCAGCATTTTTTTTTAGTATTAGCCAGTAGTCAGATGAAACGGACATTTGCATTTAGTGGCAAAAAAAAT
>CAZFTD010000077.1:10240-15096 GCA_964521525.1 uncultured Marinilabiliaceae bacterium
CTTGAAATTGCGGTTGTAATTCCTGTTTATAAAGAAAGAGAATATCTTTTTTATACTTTGGATTCTTTGCTTCAGTGTTTAGAGCCATCTGGAAGTGTTGAGATAATAATGGTATTTAACTGTTCGGAGCGCGATGGAGAGAGCATCTTAATGGAACAGATTGAAACAGCGCAACTGGTTCGAACCAACTATGAGCAACGGTTTCCACAATGGATTAATCCTGTAATAATTGAGATTTACAATCTTCCAAAAAAACATTTTGGAGCAGGGCTTGCACGTAAAATTGGCATGGATGCCGCTGCGGCTCACTTTTGTGCCATTGGAAAGCCTGATGGCATTATTGTAACGCTGGATGCCGATACATTGGTTAAACCTGATTATTTCAGATCAATTTCTTCATGGTTTTCTGATTCAAGCCGAAATGGAGCCTCCATATATTTTGAACACCCATTGGAGGGAGAGTCGTTTTCGACCGATATTTACGATGCCATCACAAAATATGAACTTCATCTACGCTATTATTTGCAGGCATTGAGGTATGTCGGTTTCCCCTATGCTTTTCACACCATGGGTTCGGCAATGGCCATGCGTGCAGGCGCTTATGCCCGAATTGGAGGGATGCCTCGCAAACAGGCCGGTGAAGATTTTTATTTTCTTCAAAAGCTTATTCCACTGGGTAACTATGGAGAAATAACTGATACTGCGGTGTACCCGTCGCCACGACCATCCGACAGGGTTATTTTTGGAACAGGAGCAGCTATTTCAAAACACGTTGCAGGCGTCACCTATGTGGAAACTACTTATAACTTTAATGCTTACGAGGATTTAAAAATATTCTTGCAAAAGAAACATGAACTCTACAATGTTTCAGATTATGAAGAATGGACATATGGATTATCGGGGCCTATGCGCAGTTTTTTGCTAAATACGGGGTTGTTGGATGAAATTCAGACATTAAAAGGAGATTGCTCAACCGAAAAGGTGTTTAACAAACGTTTCTTTGAAGTGTTTAATGCTTTTAAAATAGTTAAATATTTAAATTATGTGCATGAACATTTTTTCGCTAAAACGGCTGTTTTTGATAATTCTCTGATATTGCTTGAAAATATGGGGTTCGACACCGGCCATTTTTTTACCGAGAAACAGTTGCTGCTATTTTATCGCGAATTGGAGAAAAAACAGCCCTTTTTCTTTAGGTAAAGCGCCTGAAGCTGATGTAAAAATCAAGAGCGGCCGAAATTGCTATAAAAACAATCCACCACGATTTGTTCATAAAAAAGGCAATACCGGCAACCAATAAAAACAAAGCACTTACAACAAGAATTAAATTTTTACGTTTGTTTTGGGGCTTGCTAATCCAAAAATTAAATATTCTGATACCCAAAACGGGTGATAATCCCAACCCGTAAATATAAATAGCGTATGGTTTTTCGGCTATTGCCAGTATTATACCGGCAAAAAGTACCAGCATACCTGCAAAATAAAGTCTTTCAAGCATCTTTGTGGTAGACATAAATTTGGGAAAGAATGAGTAAAAAATAGGTTTTGCCGGTTAATCCTGTTCAATAATAAATAAATCTTCGTCGGCTCTTTTCATCATATACTGTTCGCGGGCAAATTTTTCGAGTTTTTCGGGGCTGCTTCTGAGTTCCTCCATGTTTTCTATGTTTTCCTTTATTTCTTTCTGAAGGAACTCTTTCTGTCGTTTTAATTCACGGTTACGGTTGCTGAGCGATATGCGATCAACAAAATTGTTTTGGTCAAAAAAAACCAGCCAAACCAAAAAAATCAGCGTGGTTAAAACATACTTATTCCGTAACAAAGGAACTACAATCTTAAGTTTTTCCTTCCAATCCATAAATCATAAATAAAAGCGTTTAACCCACAAATTTAATTTTTTTTTACCTGTGTCCAATAAAAAATCCATTCTTCGTTTAAGTGCTCTCCTGATAAATCGGGATTACCTTTTTTATTCATTAGTGTTTTTAATAATATTGGTTATTCTTAATCAGAACAAAACTATCTAAATCTCCAACTTTATCAAAAACATGCTTACGGCTATAATATGTACTTGTCGAATTTTTAATTAATGGATATTGCCCCTGAGTAAATGTTTTGTGGCCAGTGTTAATGAATATGAGAGGAGTATTATTAAAAATGCTCGTCTAAATGTAATTTTGCTTATCCATGCCATCAGGCTAAAATTCAATGGCTATATAAAAAACATCCGATAACAATAATTTACCAATTACGTTACCGGATGCAGGGATAATTTATGAATTACCCGGACAAAAAGTGTTAACCGTTAATTTATGCTTCGCTCATAAACGGATAACGATAATCGTGCGGAGGTACAAAGTTCTCTTTGATGGTTCTGGGGTTCACCCAGCGAATAAGGTTCAGCAGCGAGCCGGCCTTATCGTTGGTGCCTGAGCCACGTGCCCCGCCAAATGGTTGTTGCCCTACTACGGCACCAGTTGGTTTATCGTTGATGTAAAAGTTGCCTGCTGCATTTTCGAGGCGTTTAGTTATTTTTTCAATGGCATAACGGTCCTGGGCAAAAACCGCACCAGTTAATGCATAAATTGAAGTTTTGTCGAGCAGGTCAAGGGTTTCGTCCAGCTTTTGGTCGTCGTAAACATAAATGGTTAATACTGGTCCAAACAATTCCTCCTGCATAGTTCTGTACATAGGGTCTTTGACGAGAATAACCGTTGGCTCAATAAAGTAGCCCACCGATTTGTTGCACCCACCGCCAAAAATAACTTCGGCATCGGGGCTTTTGCGGGCCAAATCAATTTCAGAAGCCAATTTATCGAACGAAGCCTCATCAATAACAGCATTAAAGAAATTTCTGAAGTCTTCTGGTGGGCCCATGCGCATATCGTCCAGGTCATTTTTCAGATATTGACGAATTTCAGGCCATTTGCTGGCAGGAAGATAAGCTCTTGATACCGCTGAACATTTTTGCCCCTGATATTCAAAAGCGCCGCGAGTCAGTGCTGTAGCCAGGGCTTTGGTGTCGCAGCTTTTATGGGCAAAAATAAAATCTTTTCCGCCTGTTTCGCCTACCACACGTGGGTACGACTTGTATTTATGAATATTATCGCCAATGGATTTCCAGATGGATTGGAACACTTCGGTTGAACCGGTAAAATGAAAACCTGCAAAATCGGGATGGTCGAAAACAACGCGAGCCATCGCTGGCCCCGATGCAAAAACCATGTTAATAACGCCATCGGGAACGCCGGCCTCACGAAAAACTTCCATAAGGATGTGGGCCGAATAAACGGCTGTTTTTGATGGTTTCCATACCACTACATTACCCAGCATGGCTGGTGCCGATGGTAGATTGCCTGCAATGGAGGTGAAATTAAAAGGCGTTAGTGCAAATACAAAACCTTCGAGCGGGCGGTACTCCATGCGGTTCCAAACGCCGGGCGACGACTCGGGCTGGTCGCTATAAATTTGCGCCATGTATTGAACGTTAAATCTCAAAAAATCAACCATTTCGCACGCTGAATCAATTTCTGCCTGGAATGGGTTTTTCGATTGTCCCAGCATAGTGGCGGCATTTAGTTTTTGCCGGTATGGGCCTGCAATTAAATCAGCTGCTTTCAAAAAAATGGAAGCCCGCTGTTCCCATGCCATTTCTGACCACTTTTTTTGTGCGTTTAGCGCCGCATCAATGGCCCGGTAAACATGCGTTTCGTCGCCCTGATGGTAATAGCCGAGAATGTGTTTTATATCGTGTGGAGGGGCAATGGTAACTTTTTTTCCGGTTCTCACTTCCTCTCCACCAATAAACATTGGTATATCCATCTCCATGGAACGAAATATTTCAAGCTGCTTTTTCAGTTCCATTCGTTCGCTTGAACCCGGTAAATAGTTCAATACCGGTTCGTTTTTAGCTTTGGGAACGTTAAAAAATCCTTTTGACATGGTTTTATGTTTTTGATGGTTTATACTTCCTCAGTCTTTTAGTTGGTTAACGGAAAAGGATTAATAGCCTCAATTTCAATATGGTACACCTGCTGTTTAATCCTGTGGGTTACAAGGTGCTCTTGTTTATAAAAGATTCTAATTGCCTTGAAAACAAATTTACATGAACCGCTGGTGAATAGGAATGAAAAATATCATTGTTGACGTAAATAGGCAGTTTAAATTTTATATTGAAATTATTATTAAGATAATTAGAATTGAAATTTACTGAATCCCGAGTATCGGGATAAGATTATTAGACGGATAGATATGTTTGGCAACAGGCTGATAACCCAAAGAAGAGAACTAGATATCTTCAAAAACTTAGATATCCCATCTATCCAACTTTCATCTAATAACTGAATGTAAACAGCTACTTAAAAACCCGTTGATGGCTGAGTTAATACCGAATTGATAACTTCAGCTCCTATAAGCCGGTGGTTTCGGTCGTCAATCCCTTTGTAGTAAACCAATATCAGATAATCGTTTTCGGTTTGCTCAAAATTACCTTCAATAGGTGCCAGTGTGGTTTTGCCATTTTCCAATACTAAATACTGGTAATTATAATAGCCCTGCTTGAGTAATAAAGTGGTTTCATAACACTTCGAAATCTGGTTGTACACCATTTCGGAGCCGGTATTGATTTGCCAGTTGGTAAAGGCGCCGTTCAGGTAAATCTTCTGGAAGGGGCTTGGGTTATCAGGTTTAAGCGAAAAATGCACAAAAACATAATCCCCTTCGCGGTCGGCATTGTCACGCTCCTGAACTTCAATGTAGTAGCGCCCATTCAGGTCTTTTCGGTATTGGTACGATGTTTTATCGCGAGGATAATCGGTTACTGCTGTAACGTGGTAAAATGGATCCATAAAATCAAT
>CAZFTD010000078.1:0-15067 GCA_964521525.1 uncultured Marinilabiliaceae bacterium
GTTGGTGTTTTACCCGTAAGCAAATTTTTAAGTAGCTGCCGGCTATTTTTTTTTTTTTTAGTGAATTTCAATTTTTATTTACTTCGCCTGTCCAATGGATGCTTTTACAAATTCCATAAACAGTGGGTGTGGTTTCAGCACTGTACTGCTATATTCGGGGTGAAACTGAACACCAACGAACCATTTATGTTTTGGTATTTCAATAATTTCAACCAGGTTGGTTTCCGGATTGCAGCCAGTGGCTTTCATACCTGCCGATTCAAATGCCTGCAGATACTCATTATTGAATTCATAGCGATGTCGGTGTCGTTCTTTTACCAGCTCTGTCTGATAGGCTTTGTAAACAAATGAATCTTTTTTAACGCGACAGTCATAGGCTCCTAAACGCATGGTTCCGCCCTTATCAGTAATGTTTTTCTGATCTTCCATCAGGTCAATAACCGGTTCGGGGGTGGTGTGGTCCATCTCTCTTGAATTGGCCTTGTCGAGTTTTAACACATCACGGGCAAATTCTATCACCGCACATTGCATGCCCAGACAAACACCAAAAAATGGAACATTTTTCTCGCGGGCATATCTTACTGCCAATAGTTTTCCTTCAATACCGCGATGTCCAAAGCCTGGTGCAACCAGAATACCTTGTAAATCCATCAGTTTTTCGTTGATGTTTTCTTCGGTAATGGATTCACTTTGAATCAGCCTGATATCGAGTTTGTGATCGTGATAGGTGGCTGCATGAATTAACGCTTCAATTATTGATTTATATGAATCGGTTAACTCTACGTATTTGCCTACCAGACCAATTTTTACAGTTTTTTTGGCGTTTTTTAGTTTGGATAAAAACGCTTTCCATTCCTTTAACTCTGGTTTTTGATTAACCGGTAAATGCAATTTTTCCAATACTATTTCGTCTAGTCCTTCTTCCTGCATTTTAACGGGAACTTCATAAATGCTTTTAACATCGATAGACTGAACAACTGCCTTACTATCAACATTACAGAATAGGGCTACTTTTTTACGGATTTCAGAATTCAGATCTTTTTCAGTTCGCAGTACTAAAATATCGGGCTGAACTCCAATTTCGAGTAATGCTTTTACCGAGTGCTGTGTGGGCTTGGTTTTTAGTTCACCACTGGCGGCCAGATAGGGCACCAGAGTTAGATGAATAACGATGGCCCTTGAGCCAAGTTCCCATTTCAATTGCCTCACAGCTTCAATGTAAGGAAGCGATTCAATATCGCCCACTGTTCCGCCAATTTCGGTAATAACCACATCGAACCTGTGTTTACTGCCTAAAAGTTTGATGTTTCTTTTTATTTCATCGGTTATATGCGGAATAATCTGTACGGTTTTACCCAAATAGTCGCCTCGTCGTTCTTTATTAATTACGTTTTGATAAATGCGACCGGTGGTAACATTGTTCGCCTGCGATGTTGGTACATTTAAAAAGCGCTCGTAATGCCCCAAATCAAGATCGGTTTCTGCTCCATCTTCGGTTACATAGCACTCCCCATGCTCATAGGGATTAAGCGTGCCCGGGTCAACATTCAGGTAAGGATCAAGCTTTTGAATGGTTACACGATAACCTCTTGATTGAAGCAGCTTGGCCAAAGAGGCTGAAATAATTCCTTTCCCAAGAGATGAGGTAACTCCTCCTGTAACAAAAACATAACGAGTATCTGGCACGGCATTCTGATTTTTCATCCGTAAATAATTTTAACAATTAGGTCAGATTGAACTCGCCAGATAGTTATCTCCCTGTATGAGAAATAATTCTCATGGCTCGTTTCATTTCTCGACTAGTTGGAGGAATTAAGCTCAAAATATTATTGATGAGCCTGTTCCATAATTATTTTAAAAAAAACTAAGCTACAAAGGTAGCAAAATCTAACCTAATATCGGAAATAGAATGAACAGTGATTATATAGTTTTTTTTTAAAGCTCAACATCTCGTTTTATATAGGTCGAGTAATCCTTTAAGATGGGCGAGTATTCCTGATGGAATAATTTTGAGGATATAATAAAATCGGCCGTGCTGCGATTTAAGGCTGTTGGAATATTGTAAACGGTTGAAATACGCAATAATGCTTTTACGTCAACATCGTGTGGTTGTGCCTGCATAGGATCCCAAAAAAATATCAGCATATCAATTTTTCCTTCGCTGATTAAGGCTCCCAATTGCTGATCGCCACCCAGCGGGCCAGATTTCAGACAGGAGATCTCAGGTGGAATAACATCATTTTCAATAGCTTTAGCGTTAATAGCTTCGGTAACCAATTTGCCGGTAGTGCCTGTGCAAATCAGGCTATGATGGGCCAACTCCTGCCAGTTCCATGATACCCATTCAATCATGTCTTTTTTACGGTTATCGTGTGCTACCAAAGCAATTGTTTTTTTCTTTTTAAGAATTTTCGCATTCATATTTTAAGAGCATAAATATTTATAAAACAGAATTTTAAAAGTGGTATTGTAATATGTTTTAGTTCATACTAAATCAATAAAAAAAGGAGCTCCAAAAGTATTTGGTGGCTCCCTGTATTTCGTTTAATTATATCAGCATTAATGTTAGTGTTTTGTTTATCATGCTATTGTGTGAGGGGCTAACTGTTAGTTCTTAGTTTTTAGCTCCTAGCTGTTAGCAACTTAAAACACTGAACTCTCAACAATAAACTCTATACTCATTCAGCCTGCCCAACTATTCTTAAAGCATTTCTTCAATTAAATCAAGTTTTTTATTTAAAAGCTTAATGTTTCGTTTGCCACTTTCAATTTTATGAGTGAAATCACGCACCAGCGCATCAGAGTTTTTCGATTTGGCAAAAAATCCAATATTATTTTCCCAAACTACGATGTCGCCCTCTAATTGCTTTAATTTTAGGATAATCTTATTTCTTTCCTGACCAATTTTTTCATTAAACTGATCGCTGTTTTTCCAGTTTTCGAGTTTGTTTCTGAACTTTTGAAGGTTTTTATTGACCTCGTCCAGGTTCAGCTTGTCAAACTGATGGTTTATCAGGTTGCGGAACTCCTGGTTAATTCTTTCTTTTTCCTTAATTGGTACAAACCCTATTTCGGCCCATCTGCGCTGAATATCCTGCAAAATATTAAAGCAATCTTCACTATCGTCTTTTGGTTCAAAGGTCCTTAACTCTTCAAGAATGGCCTCTTTAAGTTTAAGATTGTTTTCCTGCTCCACGTCTATGTGGCTAAAGAATTGCGATTTACGCTCAAAGAAATAATCGCATGCTTCGCGGAAACGTTTCCAGATTATATCTGACTGCTTACGTGGCACCGGACCAATTTCTTTCCATTTCTTCTGAATTCTGATAAATTCATCTGTGGTTTTCTTCCAGTCGTTACTCTCTTTCATAGCTTCAGCCTGAATGCAGAGTTCGGTTTTCAACTGCAGATTGTTGAGTTGGTCTTCTTTATAGTTTTTAAAGTAATCGCGTTTATGATTAAAAAAATCATCACAAGCTTTGCGAAAACGGTCGTAAACTAAATTGTTTTCTTTTTTGGGCGCGAAACCTATGGTTTTCCAAATCTGCTGCAAATCAATTAACTGTTTGCTTTTTTCTTCCCATTCTTTGGGGGTTGTAATATTGCCGGTTAGTAAAGCCTCGGCTTTTTCGCAAAGCTCAGTTTTGGCCTCCAGATTTTTCTTAAGCTGGTTTTTTAAGGAATCAAAATGCTCTTGTTGCCGCTGGTTAATTTTTGCTGTAGCAGCTTTAAAACGCTCCCAAATCTCCTCTTTCTTTTCGCGCGGAACCGGGCCAATTTCGCGCCATTGGTCGTGGTATTTCTGTAATGTTTTAAAAGCCTTTACCACTGATGGTTCCATAATAAGTGCTTCGGCTTTCTCGCACAAAGCAACTTTGGCTTCGAAATTTTTCTTTAGGTCAAGATCGCGAAGCTCATTGTTAATTTTAATATAGTTGTAGAAATTTTCTACATGCAGGTGAAACGTTTCCCAAAGGTCGTGAATTTTATTCTGAGGAACTGGGCCTATTTCACGCCAGCGTTGTTGAAGTGTTCTGAATTCCTGAAAAGTATCGTTAAGCGATTCCTGACGATTTAGCAAATCTTTAATGCCTTCAATGACTTCATATTTGGCCTGAAGGTTTTTCTCTTTTTCGTTTTCGAGCGTTTGCCTTATCTCGTCTTTTTTCTGCTTGAACTCGTATAAAAGTGCTGCAAACTCCTTGTTTAACTGGTCAATGGGGGGCGAATAATTTTCCTCCGGTTCACCCGACTCGATGAATTTCCGGTGTATTTCTTCTTCCATCTCTTTGGTAGCACTTTCAAACTGTTCGCGTATGGCCTCAAGATGATCTTTTACATCGGGGAAGGAATGGTGTCGTAACAGGTCTTTAAATTTTTCAAACAGTTTTTCACGACTTAAGCCATGAAGATTCTCAATTTCCATTCTGATATCGGTGGAAATAGAATCCTGATTTTTTTCGGATTGTTCCTGTTGAATTTGCTCTTCAGCCTTTGAATCAGATTCCGTTTCTGTTTGCTCAGCAGAAAAGTTAAGGGATTTTTCGGTTTCCGGCTCCGAATTCAAATTCATCCCTTCAAGGGAAGATTTGTTTAGTTCATTTGCTTCCATCACCATAGGTGTTTCGGGGTGCTACATATAGCTAAATTAAGCTATCTCAAAAAATAATCTACGAATATATTACATTACCTCCAATGCTCAAAAATATTTTGTTTAAAAAATAGCAAATTCTACATTTAGCGGGTTGTTTGTTATCTTTGTGATCAATTTTTATTGTTAATTTATGCGAATCGATATATTAACGCTGTTTCCTGAAATGTTTCAGGGGCCTTTTAGTGAATCTATTATTAAACGTGCCAGGGAACAGGGTTCAGTTGAAATTTTTTTGCACGATATCCGCGATTATTCTGAGGATAAACATAAACGGGTTGACGATTACCCTTTTGGCGGTGGTGCCGGCATGGTGATGCAGATTGGTCCCATTGCCAGTGTGATTGATAAGCTAAAATCGGAGCGTGATTACGATGAGGTAATTTATATGACTCCTGATGGTTATCGTTTTAACCAAAAAATTGCCAATTCTTTATCGATTAAAACCAATTTGATTCTGTTGTGCGGCCATTATAAGGGGGTTGACCAACGTGTACGCGATCATTATATAACATCCGAAATATCCATTGGCGATTATGTTTTAACCGGAGGCGAACTGGCTGCTGCTGTGGTGGTTGATGCAGTGGTGCGGTTAATACCAGGGGTCATTTCTGATGAAACTTCTGCTTTATCTGATTCGTTTCAGGATAATTTACTGGCACCTCCGGTTTATACCCGACCTGCAGATTTTAACGGCTGGAAGGTTCCTGATGTGCTGCTGTCGGGACACCAAAAAGCCATCGATACATGGCGGGAGGAACAATCTCTGCTTCGCACACGAAAACTAAGGCCTGATTTGCTTGAGGGGGAGGAATAGACAATTTTGCAGAAGACCGAAGACCGGAGATGGGAGACCGATAACCGAAGAACGGAAACCGGAATCCGAAAACAGGAAGCAAACCCTACGCTCTACTCCCTATGCCCTCCGCCCTATTTCATGCAGTGCTCTTTAAACAAACAATACTCACAACTCTTTTCACAGGTGGTTTGAGTAAATGGTTGTTCTTTATCGAACAGAGAAAGCAGGAGTTGATTGAGGTGTTTGGTAAATGAATCTTTCAATAGTTCAAGCGTAATTTGTTCTGTATGGTTTTTATCGGGTTTTAAATATAAATCCATCGAAAATTCTTTGCTGAATAGGTGCTTAACCGAAATTACTCCAGGTGCTATTGGTAAATTTCTATTTTTCTCGGATGCCATCAGACTGTAGAGCAAAGTTTGGAAAATGGCTTTGCACGAACTGTGCTTTTCTGCATCGAACAGTTCCGATACATCTTTGATGGTTTGCCCGGCCTGCCCGGTTTTGTAATCAATAATGCGTAAAGTATGGTTGCGTATATCGGTTCGGTCAATGGTGCCACCCAAATTAACTACCAATCCATTTGATAATGTTAGTTTCGTATTCACCACCTCTTCCAGTGAGACTAATTTAAATGGTGTGGCTTCCATCTCTTTTCGCAAAAACTGTTTTATGTACTTGAACAGCACTTCGTAAATCAAACTGTTTTTACCCTGCAAATCGGCAAAAACGGTTGATTTCTCCCTGATAAACGGAATGTTCGCAACAAAAACATCGTTCATGGTTTCTATTATCGATCCTTCGTTGTTCAGAATGGCTTGTAAATCGGTGGCATTGATGGTTTGACCGGAAAAAGGCGTATATATTTTTTCCAGAATCTGGTGGAATAAATTACCAAAAACTCTGGGGTCGAGGTCTTCTCCAATAATGTCGGGCTCTTTAATACGGGCAATGTATTTAAAATAAAACCTTAACGGGCATTCAATATAAGTGCTGAGTGCGCTGGGCGACAAAGATTGGCCAGCTTCAGTAATCCATTGATTGATAATAGATATAACGTCAGGGGTTTTGGATGCTTCTATTTTCTGATAAACCGGAATATTAACCTGCTGAATGGCAGTTTCAATTTTAACTTCGCCCGGGTACTCGTAATACAGTTGTTGTAAAAAACGGCTCATTTCGCCTTCGCCGGTAACAGTTTTGGTGGTGGAATAAACAAGTTTTACTTCGGATGCCCGGTTTATAAGCCGGTAAAAATAATAAGCAAAAATAGCATCCTGATTATCGATGGTTGGTAAGTTATGCCCTTTCCGTAAATTGTAGGGAATAAATGAGTTGGGTGGCGATGTACGGGGGAAAACGCCTTCGTTCATGCTTAAAATTATCAGCTTATCAAAATCAAGGGCTCTGGTTTCCAGAAGTCCCATTATTTGCAGGCCGCTCAAGGGCTCTCCTTTAAAAGGAACGGTTTCCTGTTCAGCAATACGTCTGAAAAGCAACAACCAGGTGTCGGGCGAGGGTTGGTACTTTTGGTACGCAATAATATCAGAAAGGCGCTTGACTACTGTATAGAGGTGGAAAACAAATTCCCGCTCAAATTCGGTATTCTCCTTTTTTTCAAGTTGTTTAAATACATGTAATAACAGGTCACTGAGGTATTGAGTAAGTTCAGAGACAGTTTCTATTTTTCTGAAAATAAGGTTGGTTAAGTCAGAATCTCCAAGTGAATCTTTCTCAACAAAAATATGGTTCGATGCTATAATTTGTTGTATCAGATCTCCCTTTTTTTCGCCCATTACTATGGTCATATACTGATGCCTGAGCAGTGCCAGCAGAGGGCGGTGATAAAACCATGTTTTACCTTCTTTGGTTGTTCGTGCCGATTTCTGAAGGGTTAAGATATTCTCGATTAATCCGTAAGCGGGTGTGCTTTTTAACGGATAACCCAATGTAACGTTGATGCTGTTAATTTCCATTGGAACCGCATGTAATGCTGCAAAAAGCTGATTTTCATCAGCCAGAATCAGGGCCAGATTCTCTTCAGTTATGTTCGGGTTGACACTCGCATTACTAAAAAATTTATTTGCTATCTGGGCCTGAACCAAATCGTTGGGTGCCGATGTTATGGTAATTGGTGGCAGTTGCTCCGGGTTGGGCGATTGCCAGTTGTCAGGTGCCGGAAAATCGATGATATTTTGCTTTACAAAACGAACGGCTTCATGCTCAACCCCCGAGTTTTTAAAGGGTCCGCCGGTGCTTTGTTCCATTATCCATTGTGGGTAGTCCCAGAAAAAGGAGGCTTTTTTATGTATTTTCAGAAAGTTGAACATCACCTTTTCGCAATCGTTCAGGGCGTTAAATCCGGCAAATACAATTCTCTTGTAAGGTGTTTCAAATATTTTTTCGTTTTGAATTCGTTCGGCTGTCATCCTGTAAATCATGCCTTCATAGGCTTCTCCATCGTTGTTGAGTTCGTTGCGAAAAGAGGTATAAAGCTCAAACAGGTTTTCCCATGTATTAATAAATTCTTCCTGATGCTTCGATAGCTTCTGGATATCAAAACTGCTCCAGAATGAACGAATAGCTTCAATCTGGGCTTGATTTAAATAACTTAAGTCATCTTCTAAGGCTTTAATATCGGCCAAATTGGCAAAGAGTTTTTTAGGGTTGGCCAGATATTTGTCAATGTCGTTGAAATCGTTGATCAACATTTCTCCAAAGGGGATAAAATCGTCGATAGATATATCCGACTTCATTATTTTTTGATAGCACTGGTGCAGCCTGAAAACCAGTGAAATATTATCACAAACCGGTATGGGTGTGATGCTGTTAAATAATTCGCTGATGGTTAATGTTTTGGGCGCCCAGATTGGGGCGTTGATTTTTTGACTGAGATGCCTGTTGAAAAACAATCCTGCTCTTCGGCCCGGAAATACAAAACAAATATCGCTTAGTTCTGTTAAATGGTTTTGAATATGATAATCGGCAAGTTGTTCGAGAAAACTTTGCATATAAGTATAGTTTGCTTCATTTCAAATATAGAAACATTTCATGGATTTAGCTTGTTATCCTGTCAGGGGATTTTGAAAAATTCACAATTTGTTTTAATTTAAGAAAATTAATCAGGTTACTCTTCACAGCAGGTAATAGTGCCTGTTTTGAGGTTTTAAAAACAGTGTCTATGGATGATTTTTCTTTTGTGGTGAATAGCGATATTCAAGCCATTGAAGATTTGTACCGGCAATATCAGAAAGATCCCGGTTCGGTTGATCAGGGTTTTGCCATATTCTTTAAGGGATTCGATTTTGCGCTTAAAAATTTTCAACCATCGGTAGGCCAGGTAATTAACAAGGAGTTTAATGTAATTAATCTGATTCACGGTTACCGCCAGCGTGGGCACCTGTTTACTAAAACCAATCCGGTTCGAACCCGCAGGCAGTATTTTCCAACTCTCGATATCGAAAATTTTGGCCTGAACCAGACCGATTTAGATACCGTTTTTGAAGCCGGAAATCTTATTGGCATTGGCCCGTCTCCTTTGCGATCTATCATTGAGCACCTGCAACAAACCTATTGCTTATCGGTGGGCGTTGAATACCTTTATATCCGAATTCCGGAAGTGGTTAACTGGCTGCGCGAAAAAATGGAGTCGGTGAAGAATCTACCCGATTATTCTCCTGCTAAAAAGAAAAATATTTACCGACAATTAAAGCGTGCCGTTGGGTTCGAAGATTTTATTCATAAAAAATTCGTCGGTCAAAAACGTTTTTCTCTCGAAGGTTCGGAAGGTTTAATTCCGGGGCTGTCTGCTGTTATTCAAAAAGGTGCTGAGCTTGGTGCCGAAGAGTTTGTTTTTGGAATGGCTCACCGCGGGAGGCTCAATGTGCTTTCGAATATTCTGGGTAAGCCATATCGCAATATTTTTAAGGAGTTTGTGGCCGATGAGTATGACGATCATATCTCTCTTGGCGATGTAAAATACCATTTGGGGTACGATAATTTTCTGATAACTGAGAACAATAAAAAAGTTAGACTATGCTTATTGCCCAATCCATCGCACCTTGAGGCTGTTACACCGGTTGCCGAAGGGTTGGCTCGTTCCAGAATTGAACATGCTTATAACAACGATTTTAAAAGGGTTGTGCCGATAATTATTCATGGCGATGCGGCTATTGCAGGGCAGGGCGTTGTTTACGAAGTTGTGCAGATGGCCAAACTGCCGGGTTACAAAACCGGTGGAACCATTCATGTGGTAGTAAACAATCAGGTTGGCTTTACTACCAACTACCTCGAAGCCCGTTCGAGTACCTATTGTACCGATGTGGGTAAAGTAACCGGCTGTCCGGTTTTTCATGTTAATGGCGATGATGCCGAGGCCGTTGTTTATACTTTTGAACTGGCCATGGCGTTCCGTCAACGGTTTAATACCGATGTTTTTATCGATATTCTGGCCTACCGCAAATACGGCCATAACGAAGGCGACGAACCAAGGTTTACACAGCCAACACTTTATAAAACCATTGCTTCGCACCCCAATCCACGTGATATTTATGGGAAATTACTGGTGCAGCAAGGCCATCTGTCGAAAGATGAGTTAAATGCACTCAATACCGAATTCGAAAATTATCTCGAAGAAGAGCTTTTGGCTTCCAGGGAGATTAAGAAAATGTCAATTAGTCGGTTTTTGCCCGATTTATGGGCTGATTTTCGTTATTCTCAGTCGTGCGACTGTGAAGCATTGGTGCAAACCGGTGTCCACATAGATGAACTGACTAAACTTGGTGATAAAATCAATCATCTCCCCGAGGATAAACCATTCTTTGCAAAAGTGCATAAAATACTCGACGACCGAAAAAAAATGCTCAACAAAGGGGTTGTTGACTGGGCACTGGGCGAATTACTGGCTTATGCTTCGTTAGTTTCTGAAGGACATCCGGTGCGGTTAAGCGGACAGGATTCGGAACGAGGAACTTTTGCTCACCGACATGCCAGTTTTACCCTTGAAGACATGAACGAGCGGTTTACTCCGCTAAAACAGCTCGACTCAGAAAACGCTTCATTTAATGCCTATAATTCTCCTTTATCAGAATATGGCGTAATGGGTTTTGAATATGGCTATGCGCTGGGTGTACCAAAGGGTTTAACCATTTGGGAAGCGCAATTTGGTGATTTCTCAAACGTGGCCCAGGTTATTATCGACCAGTACATTAGTTCTGCTGAAGAGAAGTGGGGATTGATGAACGGTTTGGTGCTTTTTTTGCCGCACGGTTTTGAAGGGCAGGGACCGGAGCATTCAAGTGCAAGGTTGGAGAGATATTTAGCCGTTTCGGCCCGCAATAATATGCAGGTTTTGAACTGTACCACACCCGCCAACTTATTCCATGCTTTGCGCAGACAGGTTAAGCGCGATTTCAGAACCCCAATGGTTGTCTTTACCCCAAAAAGTTTATTGAGGCATCCTCAGGTTATTTCCGCAGTTGATGAACTCGAAAACGGACATTTTCAACCGGTCATTGACGATAATTCGGTTAATCCCGAAGCAGTTAAGCGTTTGGTGTTTTGTTCGGGGAAGATTTATTATGACCTTTTGGCACGACAAAAGGAATTGAATGCTAAAGATATAGCCTTAATCCGTGTTGAGCAGTTGCATCCATTTCCAAAACAGTCCATACAATCGGTTTTTGACAAATATTCAAAAGCATTATTGGCCCTTTGGGTGCAGGAAGAACCTGAAAATATGGGAGCCTGGAATTATATTCGCAGTCAGTTGCCCGACAGGCATCTGGTACCTGTTGCCCGTATAGCCAGTGGTAGTCCGGCAACAGGGTTAGCAGGGTTACACAACATTGGTCAAAACGAAATAATCAACAAGGTATTTAAAAAATGTCATTGCGACCTGAAACTTCCTTATTGCAGTCTCGAATGTATGGAAGGTAAAACCAGAGAGGAGATATTAAAACAACATAATTATTTTAATGAGCCAACAAGGTTTTCTATTTAATCAAACCCCTGTTTCCAAAACAGATTCTATTAATTTTACTGAAAGCTTTATATTATGATTATTGAAGTAAAAGTGCCTACGCCCGGGGAGTCCATAACCGAAGTTGAAGTATCATCGTGGATGGTATCCGACGGAGACCTTGTTCAAAAGAATCAGGAACTGGCCGAAATTGAATCCGATAAGGCTACATTGTCATTAACTGCTCCGGAGGCTGGCAAAATAAAGCTATTGGTTAAAACCGGAGAGGTGGTAAAAGTTAATTCAATAGCTTGTACTATCGATACTTCTTTTGAAGTGGTTGTGAGCTCTGCAGTTGCATCAGATAAAGTATTGGAAGAAAAAGCAGGAAAAGAGGAAAAGCAGTTTAAGAGTGAAACTCCCCTTGTTCAGAAGCCTCAGGAAACTGATGTTAAAGTAACACCATTGGCCCGACAAAAAATGGAGTTGGAAAACCTGAGTATAGACGAAGTCCTTTCAGGGTTGAGAAAACTTACTGTTAAGGATGTTGAAGCGGTTATGCATTTACGCCAATTAAACAGCGGAGAACCAAAATTTACAAGTGGTGAGGCCCGAAGAGAGGAATCGCGTGAAAAGATGAGTCAGTTGAGAAAGAAACTCAGCGAACGCTTAGTTAAAGTTAAGAATGAAACAGCCATGCTCACCACCTTTAATGAGGTTGATATGTCGCGGGTGATGGAATTAAGGCGAAATTATCAGGATGCTTTTTTTAAAAAATATGGCTATAAAATAGGGTTAATTTCTTTCTTTATTAAAGCTGTTTCCAACGCTGCCAAACTATACCCTATAGTAAACAGTCGCATCGACGATGGCGAAATTGTAACACCCAATTATACCGATGTTTCTGTTGCTGTTCAGTCGCCCAAAGGATTAATGGTGCCAGTTATTCGAAATGTGGAGTCTTTAAGCCTGCCGCAAATTGAATCGGAGTTAAAGCGATTGTCAGAAAAGGCCAGAGATGGCAAAATATCAATAGAGGAGATGACTGGTGGCACCATAACCGTTACCAATGGAGGCACTTTTGGCTCTATGTTGTCAACGCCATTAATAAATCCTCCGCAATCGGCCATTTTGGGGATGCACAATATTGTTGATAGGCCGGTTGCTATCAACGGAAATGTGGAAATACGTCCCATCATGTATCTGGCTCTGAGTTACGACCATCGTATTGTTGACGGGAAAGACTCCGTGGGCTTTTTGGTGGCAGTAAAAAAGATGATTGAGGAGCCCTTGGGCTTATTATCAGTCGATAAAAATCCAAACGAACTTTTATTAGGCCTTTGAAAAAAGGCCTTTTTTATCGAATACGGTCAATGGATCGTATCAGCGCTTCGTCTCTTCCAATGGCTTTTATGGCCATAAAAACAAGCACCATCGAAATTAGTGGTAATACTATTGCCCAGGTAAAGCTTAGTTCAGCGCCAAGTTCTTTCGAAGCTGTTTTTCCAAAATAATAAATCATGCCTGATAATCCGGCCAGTAAAACCATTCCCATGGCTGCTAACCTGATTTGGAGTATTCTTTTTCGAAACAAAAATATAATAATCAACAGAAGTGCAACATCTGCTATCAGTAATGTTGTTAATGCATAAGCCGGCATCACCAGACGTACTTCTGAATCAATGGAGTACACCCCCTCAACGGTAAGTCGGAATAGCCCGGTTTCGTTGGCAAGCTGGGCCATATCTATTGAAAATAATACTGATATTATTATCAGCGCAACGAGTAAATATAAAGACTGAATGCGTTGTATCATATTTTTTTTGGCAAAAATAGAAATAAACTCCATAAATTCAATAAAACTGATTGACTGCCTTTCTACTTTTGAAGAGCAAAACTTTGTTATAAAATCTTATATTGTTTGTACTTAGGAATTGATTAGTTATTATTTTTTTATTATATTTAATTGATAAAGATATGGATATATCATAAAGAGGCATTAGCTAATTAACAGGGGCTGTTGATAAGAAATTAATGGTAAATTCAATTTTTTTTTATTAATTTGAAGTATCAGAATGTTGATTACATAACATTATTAAAGTAAAAAAGGACGGTAGAACTTTTATCCGCTTTTGGCTGTTTAATAAATAGTTAGTGTTAATTCTGATTGTTTGAATTTTAAATAATCAACCATGAATAGAATACCAGAATCAGAACTTATTATAAATCCCGATGGATCTGTTTTTCATTTGCACATAAAACCCGGTCAGTTGGCTTCAACCGTTATTCTGGTTGGAGACCCCGGAAGGGTTGAAACGGTTGCTTCTTATTTTCAAGAGGTTATTCACGAAGGGCAGAACCGCGAATTTGTATGGAAAACCGGGCTTTTTAACAACAAGCACTTTACTGTTTTGTCAACTGGTATTGGCACTGACAACATTGACATTGTAATAAACGAGTTGGATGCATTGGTTAACGTGGATTTTGAAACCCGAGCTCCAAAACCGGAGCATCAAACATTGGAGATTGTGCGTATTGGCACATCTGGTTCATTACAACAGGATTTGCCCATCGATAGCTGGTTGCTTAGTACCAAAGCCGTTGGGTTCGATGGCCTGCTGAATTTTTACGCCAATCGTAACAGTGTTTGTGATTTGAAGTTCGAAGAAGCTTTTATTCAGCATGTTGCCTGGAAAACTTGTTTGCCGGCGCCATATACAGTTGATGCAAATCCGGAGCTTTTAGCAAGGCTTTCGGGTAGTAAAGTTATTAACGGAGTAACCATTTCGGCTCCAGGTTTTTATGGGCCCCAGGGAAGGGTTATTCGATTGCCGTTACGCATGCCTGCTTTAAACCAAAGTATTACCAATTTCAGGTTTGGAACATTGCGCATTACTAATTTTGAAATGGAATGCTCCGCCATTTATGGCCTTTCTGCATTGCTTGGGCATAAAGCAGCCACTGTTTGTGCCATCATTGCAAACCGTTTGGCCGGAAAGTACAGTAAAGATTACAAAGTGGTTGTTAAAGCGTTAATTGAATACGTATTAATGTCTCTTTCAAAGTAATTGATAGTGATAGATTGTATGGACAGAAATAAAATTCAGGCTCTTATTTCTCTTTTGGATGATCCGAGTGATGAAATATTCAACACGGTAGAAGGAGAATTGCTTAAAGAAGAAGTGAACATTGTTCCCGAGCTTGAAAAAGCCTGGGAATCAACTTTGGATGCCAATTATCAAAAAAGGCTTGAAAATCTAATACATACACTTCAGTTCAAAGATGTAAAAGATCGTTTGCGAAATTGGTTGGAACATTCTGTAGATGATTTATTATACGGAGCATGGCTGGTTTCAAAATACCAGTACCCCGAGCTAAAATATGATGATATCAACGAGCGCATAAATCAATTAAGAAAAGAGGTCTGGCTTGAGCTCAACGACCATCTTACCGCTCTCGAAAAGGTGCGTATTATGAATCATATTTTGTTCGATGTGCATGGCTTTTCGAGAAACAACAGCAATTTTATGGCGCCTCAAAACTCCTTTATTTGTGATGTTCTGGATACACATAAAGGGAACCCAATTTCTTTATCAATTATTTATTCGGTTATTGCCCAGCGACTTGGTCTGCCCATTTTTGGTGTAAATCTTCCCAA
>CAZFTD010000079.1:0-15058 GCA_964521525.1 uncultured Marinilabiliaceae bacterium
CTCATCTATTCGGCATATATGGCCAAAAAACAGATTGACAATATTGGTCACGATGCCCATTTCTTTGGTGCTGTTTATGGTTTTATTTTCCCATTATTGTACGAACCATCCTTAATTATTCGATTTGTTAACCAACTTTTGTCATTTAGAATTTTCTGATGGAGAGAAATAAAACTTATCTGGTTTACGACGGGTTGTATTATCTCACCGATACGCCTTTGTTAAAATCAGATAACAGGGCTTTTCGGTTTGGCGACGGATTGTTTGAAACCATTCGCTACCATAAAGGCCGACCGCTCTTTTTTTCGGAACATTACAACCGGTTAATCCGGGGTATGGCGGTACTACGGTTATCGGTTCAGGGCTTCCCCTCACGCGTGGAGCTGGAAGAGCGGATGGTGTCGTTGATTAATAAAAACCGGTTCTTTGGCGATGTACGTATCAGAATTACTGTTTTTCGAAAGGGAGATGGCCTGTATACGCCCCAAAGTTTGCAGGCATCATGGATGATTGAAGCTTCGCCCCTGCCATATGAAGGATATCCTCTCAACGATAAAGGGCTGGTGATAAATTTCTTTTCAGAATTTCCAAAACAGGTTTCACCCATTTCACCCTTTAAAACGGTTGCTTCGTTGCCCTATGTAATGGCAGGCCTTTTTTGCAAAGAACATAACTTTGACGACTGCCTGCTTCAAAACGGGCAGGGAAAGTATATTGAATCAGTTAGCTCAAATCTTTTCTGGATAAAAGATGATACAATTTATACGCCCGGAATTGGTTCCGGCTGTATCGAGGGCATTATTCGTCAGAAATTAATGGAGCTCCTGCCCCAACAAGGATATAAAGTTGTGGAATTTCCCGGAGCTTCTGCTTCAGAATTGCAATTGGCCGATGAAATTTTTCTTACCAATAGTATTAATGGTATCCGTTGGGTTGTAGGACTGGGCGAAACAAGATATTATGGCATAAAAATCAAAAAAATTCATAAACTCCTGATTTCAATGCTTGATTAAGCTATATGCATTTTATGAAGCTGTTTAGATTTAAGATTGAAATTATTATTTAGATGATTAGATTTAAGATTATTAGACAGATAGAAAAGTCTGGAAAGATGCTAAGACAACTATAAAAACGAACAAATCTTCTCTATCCATCTTACATCTGAATATCTTATATCTAAATTTAAACAGCAGCTTAATTAAAAGCCGGGTTACGGGGGAAATTTGACCAGGTACGATACACATCACCCAATCCTTCCATGGTATTTTGCCAGATGGTTTCAGAGTCGCAACGCATAATCTGATTGTCGTCGAGCGTGGTTACAATCCATGAATTTTCAGCAATTTCCTCTTCCAGTTGCCCTGGCGACCAACCCGAATAACCGGCAAAAAACTTCACCGATTTTGAATCGGCCAGACCTTGGTTAATCAACTGCTTAATACGGTTAAAATCGCCACCCCATGAGATTTTGGAGGTAACCTTTACAGCTCCGGGGACCAAATCGCCCAAGGTATGAATAAAGTGCAAGGTGTTGGAAGATACCGGCCCCCCTATAAATAATTCACCCTCGAAATTAAACAAATCGTCAATCACCTCATCAGGATATACTTCGGTAGATTTATTAATCACAAATCCAACTGCACCTTCGGTGCCATGCTCGGTTAATAAAATGATGGAACGTGAAAAGTACGGCCCTTGCAGAAAAGGCTCGGCAACCAGTATTCTGCCCCGTGCAGGTTGAATTTTAGGGTAGGCAGACTGAAAAATATTTAAATCAATGTTTCGCATGATGTTTTTATTGAGGTCATCAAATAACACAAATCAAGGGTCAGGGTACCTCTATTTACTCACAATAATTGTAACTTTCTGGATATCAATTCCAGAATTTAATTTACGAATAAAATAAAAAAAACAAAAGTTTTTTTTGACACTTTAACCCACTTTTTTGACCTTTCAAGATAGACATTACCTGCAAAAAAACAAAATAAGAAACAGCTTGTTCTGAGTAAAAATGGAGCCTCTCATGGGATTTGAACCCACGACCTGCTCATTACGAGTGAGCTGCTCTACCGCTGAGCTAAAGAGGCTTTATATTTTTTTTATCTATAATACAAGTAAAAAGGCAGAAGTCATTAGCTGTTAGTTCTTAGCTGTTAGTTCTTAGTTCTTAGCAGCTAGCACCTGGCAGCTAATTATCTTCAGTCTTTCTCCTTTTTCCGGTTTCCGGTCTTTAGTCTCACGCCTCCGGTCTCCCTTCTCTCTACGTATAAATAGGCGGAAATTTTTCCGGGGCTGATTCGCTCATTAAGGCATAAATGGCTTCGTAAACATCTTCGGCATTGGGATTACTGAAATAATCGCCATCGGTACCATACGCAGGCCGGTGGTCGCGGGCAGTAACAGTTACCGGGCGGGCATCCAAATAATAATAAGCGCCTTGCTCTTCCAGAACTTTCTGCATCATAAAGGCAGTGGCGCCTCCTGGCACATCTTCATCGAAAAACACCACACGATTGGTTTTCTTAACCGATTCCAGAATGCGGTGTTCCAAATCGAATGGCAGTAAAGTTTGAACATCAATTACCTCAACCGAGATACCAATCTTCTCCAACTGTTCGGTGGCTTCCAATCCAATTCTAACACACGATCCATAGGTAACCAAAGTAACATCTGAACCCTCGCGCAAAACTTCGGGAATACCAAGTGGCAAGCGGTACTCTCCGGGATTATCGGGACGTAACTCGCGTAAACGATAACCATTCAGCGGCTCAATAACCAAACCGGGATCGTCGCCCTGTAACAGAGTATTATAAAATCCGGCAGCCCGGGTCATATCGCGCGGTACACAAACATAAATGCCACGTATGGAATTAATTACCATGCTCAACGGCGAACCTGAATGCCAGATACCCTCGAGGCGGTGACCACGTGTGCTGATAATGAGGGGAACTTTTTGACCGGCCTTGGTGCGATAATGCAAAGTTGCTACATCATCGCTCAAAGTTTGAAGCGCATACAGCAGGTAATCGAAATACTGGATTTCGGCAATGGGGCGTAACCCGCGCAAAGCCAAACCAATTCCCTTTCCAACAATGGTTGTTTCGCGAATTCCGGTATCAAACACCCTCAATGCCCCATATTTGGCCTGCATACCTTCAAGGGTTTGGTTAACACCACCCAGGTCGCCGGTATCTTCACCAAAAATAACCAGGCGGGGATCGTTGGCCAACAAAACATCATAGTTATCGCGCAAGATTTCACGACCATGCACGTTAGGTGATGTTTCGCTAAAGACCGGTGCAACAGGTTTTACGCTGAGAGCCGATCTTGGCGATTCATCGTATAGATAGCGCGTGTATTTTTCGCGCCCCATTTCAAAATATTGATTTACCCAGGATTTCAGATCGCTTTTTAATCCGCCAGGCAGGTCACAGCCTGAACAGACGTGGCGCAAAACTTTACGTGCAGCACTCAGAATTTCTTTGCGGTTAAGCGTTATGACACCACGTAGTTGGTTTAGGGCCTCGTCGATCATATTCTGACGAGCCAGATTGCAAACGCAGTTTTTTGATGTAACCAAACTGATAAGCTGGTCGCGCTCTTCTTCAAGCGCTTCAATATATTCGCGGTAAGCTTCTTTCTGGGCGGCCTTAACCTCAGCAAGCGCAGCATCTTCAATGGCATCCAGCTCCTGGGAAGTAGCCAGATGAGTTTCTTCCATCCATTGGCGCATACGCACCAGACAGTCGTTATCCTTTTCCCATTGAAGCCGCTCTTCCGATTTGTAACGTTCGTGCGAACCAGAGGTTGAATGTCCGGTTGGCTGCGTTAATTCATCCACATGAAAAAGTACAGGTACATGATGCTTGCGACACTTGCCAATACCCTCTTCGTACATCTGACAAAGGCCCGGATAATCCCAGCCTTTGGCGGTATAAATTAAAATGCCATTCTCATCGCCACGCCCTTTTTCAAAACCCTTTAGTGCTTTGGAGATGCTGGCCTTAATGGTTTGAAGTTTTTTAGGCACCGAAATGGCAAATCCGTCGTCCCAAACCGAAACCGCCATAGGAATTTGCAACACACCGGCAGCATTCATAGTTTCGAAAAAATGTCCCTCGGAAGTACTGCCATCGCCAATGGTACCAAAAGCCACCTCATTGCCATTGTTGCTGAATTGCGTAAGGTGACTCAACTGCGGATTATTGCGATAGAGTTTGGAAGCCAGCGCAAGTCCAACCAAACGTGGCATTTGGCCAGCGGTTGGACTGATATCAGAAGCCGTATTTTTAACATTCGATTGCGATTTCCAGTTCCCATCGGCGTCGATAGTACGGGTCCCAAAGTGATTGTTAAACGACCGCCCGCCGTTATCGGGATTTAATTCAATACGTGTTTCACCATACAGAAGAGCAAAAAATTTCTTGGGCGTAGTCATTCCTGCTGCCAGCAAAAATGTTTGATCGCGGTAATACCCCGATCGCCAGTCGCCTTCCTTAAATTGCTTGGCAAAAGCTATTTGGGCTACCTCCTTTCCATCGCCAAAAATACCAAATTTGGCCTTGCCGGTAAGCACTTCCTTACGGGCAACCATACTCATGTGACGACTGGTATGGGCAATTTTATAATCGTTTAATACTTCCTTTTTGAACTCTTCAAAACTTAATGCTTTGCCGGACAATGCTGTCATTTCTAAAAAATTTTCTGGCTTATGCATACAAATTTAATAAAACCATTAATAATCCCTGCTTTTTCCTGTATCTGCTTTCAACAAGTATTATATCAATCAGAATTAGACAGTAAAATTAGTTGTTAGCTCTTATTTCTTAGCTGTTAGGGGTTGCCAGGGGTTAACTGTTAGGTGCTAATAACTAAGAACCAGGAGCTAAGGCTTTCTGCCCTTTTACTGTTGCCTTGTCACCAACTACCTCTTCTCAGGGTAATAGACAAACAGTTTTATGCATAGAATGTTTGAAGTGTTGGTTGGTTTTCTTTTTTGTACCTTTGCAGAAAAAATAAAATGTTCTGGAAGGTTTTGATTTTATCGGTGGTATTGATGGCTGTAGTGGCTTTGTTGATGTCGGTTCGGATACTTTTTAGAAAGAACGGCAAGTTTCCGAATATACATATTGGGGGGAATAAAGAAATGGCCAAACGTGGCATTACCTGTGCCACTTCGCAGGACCGCGAAGCCAGACGCAATAAAACAAAAACGGGAAGCACATAAAATATACTTCCCGTTTCACTTTATCAATAAAAAGTTGGTTTACTTAACCTCTTTTACAAATACCTCTCCCGATTTGGTGGTTACCTCAACCAGGTAAGACTTTTTAATAATAGGAAGATCATCCATTACTTTAATAATTGGAAGATCATCCATTATTTTAATAATTGGAAGATCATCCATTACTTTAATAATTGGCAAATCGTCCATTGCCAAAGGAATAACAACAAACTCGCCCAAACTGGTATTGCCACCTTCGCGGGCCACAACCTCGCCAGCAGCATTTATTACTTCAACTTTTGCAATGGACTCATCGGCCACAACCCGAATCGTGTTTGTAGTGGTGTTCAAGGTGACACTCACATCCGAACCATCGCTTAGATTTGCCTGCGATTGAGCCAGCAAACCAATTGGAAGTGCCATCAATACAATGGCAACCATTAATTGTTTCATGGTGTAGTTTTTAATTTTTATTTTACATATTGTTTATTTTCAACACTGCATATCAATCAATAATACAATATAATTCATCCATTTTACAAATTCAAGTGCCAATGATAAAATTTTTAAAACATTTTGTTGGTTTATTCAAATTACGGCTTAATAATTAAGATTTAAAGGACTGCCTATGTTTTTTATCTGGAGAACTCTCCATTTAGCCATTTTCCTTTATGAGAACTCGTTCTCATGGCTCGTTTCTTCTTATTATTAACATTATGGTGCTCTGCACCTGACAAAAGACTTATTCACTTAATCAGCGGCAGAGCCGCATTATATTTGTAATTATGCTAATCCCAATATAATAAGGTGCAGCGCACCGAAATATTAAACCTTAACGCTTGATTATGGAAATTGCAATGCATTTTTAGCATGAATTTAAATAATTAGGTACGTATTTCTGTGATGAACCAAGTTGTCTGCAAAGGATGTCGATATTTAAAAGCCTTAGGTTTTGATATAATTCTGATAAGATTAATTAAAGAAATTTTTCTTTTTTAACACAAATCTGGGTGTTGCGGATTGTTTAAAGAGGATATAAACGTCCTAAATAAACATTCAAATGTCACTCAAACAAAACCCCAGGGTAGTAGTAATTGGCGGTGGATTTGCCGGCATTCAATTTATCAGGAAGCTTGATAAAAGCATCTTTGATGTGTTGCTTATCGATAAAGTCAACCATTACCAGTTTCAGCCGCTCTTTTATCAGGTGGCCACTTCACAGATTGAGCCGGCCAGCATCTCTTTTCCAATGCGGAATATTTTTCGGGTTAACCTCAGCGTACGTAACCGACTCGTTATTTTCATCAATTGGGCCTGGTTGTATCTTACCAAAAACACCTCGTTGCGTTTAATTCTGATGTCCGAAAGCAAATTAAAGGAACAGGTGACACGCACTCAGACAAGCGCAAATAAGGAGTATCATTGCAATGGTGCTGAGGTGGTTGATGTGGCACGCCTTTGAGATGTCGTGCGATGTGATTTCCCTGCTGTTGCGGCCGATAAAAGGCTTATTGACTACGGTGCCGTGATACACGTTGGGGCCACCAAACCGACAATTTAGAATGCCAGCAAGTGCCGCTTCGGGCCATCCGGAGTTGGGACTTGCATGGTTTTTTCTGTTTTGGATGATGAACCGAAACAGACCTGGTTTACCAGTCACCAATATCATCAATAATGCCGTAATGCGAGCCGGCAGATAGTTGGCCACATCGTCCAATCGGGCAGCAAACTTTCCGAAATAGAAGAAGCGTTCGTTTTTATACCCAATCATCGAATCCAGCGTGTTTATCATTTTGTAGGCAAACATAAGAGGGATGCCGCCAATGGCATAGTAAAACAGTGGCGCAATAACCCCATCACTGAGATTTTCTGAGAGAGTTTCGAGTGTGGCCGTTCGTATTTGGTTGGGGGTGAGATTTGTCGTATCGCGCCCAACAATAAAGGAGAGTTGCTTTCGGCCTGCTTCCACGCCATCGTATCTCAGAGCGGTTTCTACCTTTCGGGCTTCGTCGATGAGGTTTCGGTTGGCAAGCCCGTAATAAACCATGATGGTGGTGACCGGGTACCAAAGCCAGTCCATATTTTTGATGATGGAAAAGAACAGGTGAAACGTAATCCACACGGTTGCAATCAGGATAATTGCAGCCATCATGCCCTTGATAAATCGCAGCTTACCACGGTTCAGTTGCTTTTCCATCCATGCAATCATCCCACCAAAAATACGGATGGGATGCAAAAGATGAGGCGGGTCGCCCAGTGCCATATCCAGAAGGTATCCGCCAAGCAGTGGAATTAAAAATGGTGCACCGGGTATGGTTGTCAGGTCAATAGCCATGATTGTATTGCGTTGATGAGGTGATTGTTTTGTTGCGGCGTGTTGGCAGCAATCCTGAAATGACCAGATTGCAACCCCCGGAAATTGGATGCATCGCGAATCAGAAACCCGTGATTTTGCAGAAGAGTTTCTTTTAGCTGTGCAGCCGTTCTGTTTTTTAATTGACCAAGAAAATAGTTGCACTCCGAAGGGGTGACTTCAATTTCCATCATTTGTGCCAACGCCTTTTGCAGTCGCTGGCATTCGGCCACGAGCGTATGGGTGGAAGGCAGTAAATTTTGGTGATTTTGAACGATGAAAAGTCCGGCTTGTTGCGCCATACTGTTCACGCTCCAGGGCATTTTTATTTTTCTGATTTTTTCGCAGATAACGCGGTGCGCCACCATGTAGCCCAATCGCAGCCCGGGAATGGCAAATGCTTTGGTAAGCGAACGTATCACGATGAGATTGGCCGGAAGCGGACTCAGCTTAAGCAGAGAATCATGCGAATCGCAGAGGTGTGTATAGGCTTCATCCACAATAATAACCGATTCGGGGTTGGCATAACAAACTGACAAGATGGTTTCCGAAGCGGTTGTTTTCCCATCGGGGTTGTTGGGATTGCCCAGCCAGAGGCACTTGGCCGTGGTTTTATACGATTTATGCAGATGATTCAACGGTAAAAAAGAGAGTTGATGCTGATGGCTTTTTGCAGCATCTTCGTACTCTGAAAACGACGGAATGGTGATGACCGAGCTGCTGTTACCAAACAACTGAGCCGTTAGATAAAATGCTTCGGTGGAGCCATTGGTCACAATGATGTTATCAGGCTTTATGCGTTCATGTTTGGCAATGGCCTTACACAGCGTGGCTGCGTCGGGCTCGGGATAGTTGGCCGCACAATGGATTGAAGCCATTAAATGAGCGGTTAGTTCGGGATGCATACCTGTAGGCACCACATTGGAGCTGAAATCAGCCTTTACAGGATGTTTTGCGTTGAATATGTCGTTGCCGTGGCCGTGGAGCATTTTCCGGAGATATTTGTTAGTCGTTGGATTGAAGGCACTGGTAGATGTAATCCATATCGGTATGTTCCCGCACAAGCGCTGCAAGTTGGTTGTACCCCTCTTCCTTTACCTTTTTGTAGTCGATTTGCACGTTAATTTCAGGATTTATCAGTTCAAGCACCTGTTGAATCACGCTGTCGTTATCAAAAATTCCGTGAATATAGGTGCCCCAGGTTTGTGCATTGAGAAAATGGCCATCCATTGTGCCATCATTTAAAACAGACAAAGGTGATGGTGTTTGCGAAGTTGTAACTCCCATGTGAATTTCATAACCTTCGCCTGTTATTTTCGGGTTGTGGATGAATGAGAATTGACATTGAACCGTTCTTTTCCCGGTGGTAAGGGTGGTGGATACCGGTAAAATGCCAAGACCTTTAATCTCTGTGCAGCTACCTTCAACCTGATAGGGGTCGAGGATGGTTTCGCCCATCATTTGGTATCCGCCACAAATGCCATACAGAGGTTTTTGGTGTTGATGCAGTTCCTGAATGGTGCTTGCTAAGCCGGTTTGGTTGAGAAAATCCATATCGGAAATAACATTTTTGGAGCCGGGCAGAATGATGATGTCGGCCTTTTGCATCTCATCAGATGATTGTGTGAAATAGAGGTTCACTTCCTTCACCATCTGCAAGGCATCAAAATCGGTAAAATTAGAGAGGTGGGGAAGACGAACCACTGCAATGTTAATTTTTCCCTTTTGTGAATGTTGGTTGATGCGGTCGAGCACCACGGAGTCTTCCTGTTCAATGTGGATGTGATTGAACCACGGAATAACACCCACCACCGGCACACCGGTGATTTCTTTCAGCGTGTGGCGGGCATCTTCAAACAGTTGCATGTCGCCCCTGAATTTGTTAATGATGATGCCTTTTATGAGCTTTTGCCAGTTTGGTGGCAACAGTTTGATGGAACCATAAACTGATGCGAACACACCGCCACGGTCGATATCGGCCACCAGAAAAGTAGGGGCATTAACCGCTTCGGCTACGCGCATGTTCACGATGTCCCTGTCCCATAGGTTCATCTCCGAAACGGAACCGGCGCCTTCAATTACCACGGGGTTGTATTGCTTTGCCAGCTGGTGCCACGACTGCATCACTTCAATGAACAGGGCATCACGACCTGAGCGATTGAAATATTCCGCTGCTGTTTTTGTGCCTGCCGGTTTGCCATGTAATACCACCTGACTTTTCATTTCGCCGGTGGGTTTTAGCAACACCGGGTTCATGGTTACTGATGGCGCAATGCCGCACGCTTCGGCTTGCACGGCCTGAGCGCGTCCTATTTCCAGACCTTCGGGCGTGGCGTAACTATTGAGCGACATGTTTTGAGCCTTGAAAGGTGCAGGCGAATAGCCATCTTGCAAAAATATGCGACAGAAGGCCGTGTTAATGACCGATTTACCCACATCGGAACCGGTTCCGACAAACATGATGGGACGCAGCGTTTTCAAATTGTATCTGTTTGGTTGGTGAGGGAATATTTGAAGATTTGGCCGTAATCTACCTTCAGATTGAAAGCCTCTTCGGGTTTCAATCCATTTATTAACACATGGAATGCCCTGATGGGCCCTCCGTGCGTAACCACCAGCACGTTTTGGTTGGGATGTTGTTTTGTAATGTCATCTAAAAAGTTATCAATCCTGAACAACAGTTCATTGTACGACTCTCCGTTTGGCGGGGCGATGTTCAGATAATCCTTAAAAAAGTCAGCAGCTTCAGGACGCTTTTCGATGGCACTCCACATTTGCATCTCCCAACTGCCAAAATTGAGCTCCTTTAATCGCTGATCAAAAATAACATTCTGGTTAAAGCTCTCTGCCAGTAAAGCGCACCGTTGCAATGGACTTGAATATACCACATCAAACCTTTCATGTTTTAGCTGACTCGCAATTGACTGATGCGCAGACTTATAATCGGCAGGAAGCGTCACGTCGGTTTGTCCGTAACAGATACCTTCGGGCGATGTGGTTTTTATGTGACGGATAATTGTAATGTTCATGGCTGAAATCAAGTGAGGATGGCACAAACGGTCAGGTAAAACCCTACTTCGATTAGTTGTTGCAACGCGCCAAGCACATCGCCGCTGTAACCTCCGGTGCGTTTCATGATGTACATCCTGAATAAGAGAAAGATAGCCGCTGATACAATGATTATGGCCAAAATGGTCATCCATAAAAAGAAGAAAAATGGAAGAATGGCCGTAAATAGGGCGATGAGCAATGATTTTAGTGACGTTTGATTGCCTATTGGTTTTGCCTTGCTCAGAGCATCTTCACGGATGTAGGGCGTGGTGTAAACCAAAACGACCGGTACAAACCGGCTGAATACATGGCCGGCAACCAGGGCTAAAAATAGTTGTGGAACGGGAATAATGGCCAGCGCCATGAATTTAACGGCTAAAACAGCCACCAGACCAATGGTACCATAAGTGCCGAGTCGGCTGTCTTTCATTATCTCCAATATCCGTTCCTTGGTGATGCCGCCGCCGTAACCATCGCAGAAATCGGCAAAGCCATCTTCGTGAAACGCGCCGGTAATGAATATGGTGGCCACCATGCTCAGCAAAAGGGCTAAATGCAATGGAAAAATGAAGAGCGCCAACCACAAAACAGCAACACCCACGAATCCCACAATGGCGCCCACCGCCGGAAAGAACCGGAGCGCCCTGTTCAATAACTCTTTTGAATAAGGGAGATTAGCCGGCACCGGAATGCGCGTGAAGAACATGAGGGCGGTGAGAAATGTGTTCATGGTTGTTTGTTGAAGTATTGATGGTTAAGATGCTTAGATGTTAGATGGTTAGAGGGATAGATTAGTCCGGTTAGAATCTTATCTATCCATCTAATTTTCTACTTATTTGACACGCCCGCATCTTCAAAACTGGCCATTTCGTTGATGAAGGTGGCTGCGGCTTTAATAACCGGTAGTGCCAGTGCCGCTCCGGTGCCTTCGCCCAGTCTTAAGCCCAGGTCGAGCACCGGTTTGGCATTGAAATGGTTGAGCAAATGCTTGTGACCGCTCTCGTTGGATGCATGACAAAAAATGGCATTGTTGACCACATCGGCATTGAATTGAGTGGCGGTAAGCAGCGCGGCAGTGGCAATGAAACCATCCACAAGTATAACCATTTTTTGTGCATGGGCCTCAATGAAAGCACCGGTCATCATGGCAATTTCCAGACCGCCAAAGGTAGCTAATGTTTCCAATGGCGTTTTGGGGTTGTATTTTTGAGCCACCTCTTTCAATATCATTTTTTTATGGTCGAGGCCGTTTCCTGTCATGCCGGAGCCCGCGCCGGTGCAATCCTCGATGGGGATATTCAGAAAGCGGTGCATGAGTAGCGACGATGGCGATGTGTTGCCAATGCCCATCTCGCCAAAGCCAATGGTGTTGCATCCGTTCTGAGCTTCGGCACGCACCAGTTCACGGCCTTTCTCCATGGCAGCGGTACACTCTTCCAGCGTCATGGCCGGTTGATGGCGCATGTTACGGGTGCCGCGTGCAATCTTGGCACCGACGATGGGACAATTCTCAGGAAAATCATAATCCACCCCGGCATCAATCACCTTTAGAGCGATGCCGTTTTGTTTGCAAAATACGCTGATGGCCGCCCCGCCGGCCACAAAATTCATGGCCATCTGCCAGGTTACATCTTTTGGGTAGGGACTGATTTTTTCGTCGGCCAAGCCATGGTCGCCGGCAAAGACAAGTATGGCCGGGTTATGAATTTGCGGCGAAAGGGTGTTTTGAATTAACCCTAGTTGAAGGGCAATGGTTTCCAGATGTCCCAATGAGCCGGTTGGCTTGGTTTTGTTGTCGATTTTGTGTTGGAGCAGGTCTTTCATTCTGTTTTTTTGATTTTGGGTTTTAAATTTATAAGTGACATAGCTTAGATGAATTGATTTTCTTATCTATCCATCTAAATATCTGCCCTCTATACATCTATTGTCTTATTTTACTTTCATTGGAATGCCGGAAACCATCAGAATCACTTCGTCGGCATTTTTGGCAATGAATTGGTTCATCCAGCCTTGCAGGTCGGTGAATTTACGCGACACCTCGTTGGTGGCATGGATACCCATTCCCAGTTCGTTGGTGACTACAATGAGACGATTGTTCATCGCCACAAAGCGGGACCATTCATTTTTGGCTTCTTCGAGCGCAGCATCAACATCATAATTCAAATCATGAAAGATGTTGGTGAGCCAAAGTGTGACGCAATCAACCAAAACCACTGCTCCGGACATGTTTATATCAGACAGATGCCGGTCTGCTTCAATGGTTTGCCACCGGTTGTCACGGTCGGCCTGATGACGTTTAATACGCTGCGTAAAATCCTCGTCCCAGTGACGCGCCGTAGCCAGATATACCGGTTGGTTGCTCAGGCTTTCGGCCATCGTTTGGGCGTATGAACTTTTTCCCGAACGTTGACCGCCCGTTATGAGTGTGGTTTGGTTCATGGCATTTGGTTATCGTGGTGAACAAACATCTTCTTTAAAAATCCAGTTTATGACATCGCCCGGCTTAACCGGAAAATTAATGGCAAGTGTGCCTGTGGAACGGTCGTTTACCGTATAGTACCAGGCTGTTACGCCTCTTTCGCTTTTGATGTCATTGATGGTGTTTACAAAAACATAATTGCCAACCGGATGAGTTGATACGGTGGTGGCATGTTGCAGGGCGGTGAGTGCTGTAAGACCGTCGCGCCAGACTACGGTTATCTCCTGTTGGGGCATGTTGGTTTGGCCGCTGATGATGACTTTAACCGTCTCGGATTTGTCGGCATTTTTTGGTTCATTTCCCAGCGTTAAGGCTGAAGATAAGATAATAAGAAAAGAAATGAGCAGAGGTGTTTTTTTTAGGTTCATATTTTTTGTGTTAATGCCGGATGACTCAATTTTAAAAGATCGAGCCATCCGGCGAGGGATTAACAAGTCAAGTTTTTAAAACAGAAAACTGAAGCTTCCGGTTACCATGCGGCCGGGCATGTTGTAGCCATCTTTTTCTGAATAATTCTCGTCCAGCAGGTTTGAAACGCCTATGCCAAATCGCTTGTTACCGGCGTAGGTGTAATACACCGACCAGTCGAATACAATGTGGTTCGGCAACTCAAGTATTTTGTCTTTTGCTTCATATCCACCTTTGGTGTAGTAGTAGTCGGCAGTAATGTTTGGCCGTAAAGCTGAGAAGCTGTCCTTCTCAAGTCTGTTGCCAATGTATCTGCCATTGATTCGTGTTTGAAAGCCATTGTAGTTATCAAACAAAATACCGAATGAGCCATTGCTTTTTCGAACGTAGAGCATGTCGTAAGTAGTGGTTGCATTGGCCTTTGTCTCATCAAAGGTATAATTAAGCATGAAGGTAAAGTTGCTGTAGAGTTCCAGTTTAAAGCGGTTGTCGAACAAGGTTCCAAAGTTTGCTGCGCCCATCAGTTCAATGCCTTCGTGATTGCTTTTGTTGGCATTCTTGTAGGAGGTGATGGTAATCTCTTCTCCCTGTTCGTTGTTTCGTTTAAAGGTGTATTCAACAATTTTATCGTCATGTCGGGTTTTAAACCAGGTGATGTCGCCGCTGAAGAAACGGTTACTGCTGGTAAAACTCAGTCCCAAATCCATGGTGTTCGACTTTTCCGGTTTCAAATCGGGGTTGCCTTCATAATTTTTAACCCACCAAAAATCCCAGTCCGGAAAATATTCCGATACGCTGTAATTTCCGGCTACCTTGAAGGCATCGGGCACCGAGAAACCGGTTCCGTAACTGGCTTTTATGGCAAAGTTCAGTGGCAGATTGTACTTGATGCCAACCGATGGGTTGAGGGTGTTGTAGGTTTCGCTCCCTTTTTGTGAGTTGAGCATCTGGTTAGCCAACAGTTCATAGGTTATCTGGTCGAAACGGGCACCAACATTTAGTTGCAACTGGCTTATGGTTTTGGAGGTCTGTACCAGTCCGGCAAATTTCCGGTGGTTGTAATCGGGCTGATAGGGATTGGCCGGCGTGCCTTTTCCACTGAAGCGGTCCGAGCGGTATTCATACACATCCACATCGGCACCAACCAACAGATTCATAAATGCGAGACCAATATTGTCGTGTATCCGCAGACCAAATTCGCGGATGTCGCTGTCGAGACTAACGTATCCTGTTTCGCTGTTGTTGGAGTAGTTGCGGGTGTTTTGCGAACCAAAATAGGGGCTCAGCGAGAGTTTATGACGCTCATAATTGGCGCTGACTTTTCCGGTTAAGTTTAGGCGGTTGATATCCTTTTTGCTTTGTCCGTAGCTGCCCCAATAGTTGCCTGGAGTTTCAATGTCGTCGGCTCCGAAATAAATCACATCCAGAGTGGTTTTCCACTTGTCGTTGATGCGTGTATTAATTTGTCCCGTGAAATCGTGGGTGGTGTATTTCGAGTTGAGCATCACATCGCCGAATGATTTTTTGTCGAGGATAAGCTCCG
>CAZFTD010000080.1:0-12599 GCA_964521525.1 uncultured Marinilabiliaceae bacterium
ATTGTCCCAAATTCTGCGCAATTACAGTTTTCACATCCTCATCAACCACATCGCCTGGGAAAAGTACAATATCAGGATTGAGTGCCTGAATGGATTTTACCAGTTTGGCCGTTTTTCTTGGTCCTATGATGGTTCCCAGGTGGATGTCGCTGGCTGCTACAATACGCAGCGATTGTCGGTTTCCGGCTTCTTTTGGAATGGATAAATCGAGCCTGGTTGTTTTAGGGTACCAGGCATTAATATGACCAAAAATAATGATTAACAGGGTTATTATTGAAATACCCGAGAATGTATAAAATTTCAGATGAGCATGACTTGTAACAGGTAGCTTGCCAATAAAAGGAATAACCAGATTTACAATCCTTGAAAAATCGACAATCAATAACATCAATGTTGTATAAAGCATGGCCACAAACCAGAAAGCTCCAATCCAATGCAGTGTAATCGGAATGGGGTTATACCACATTTTCTCAAAGAAACGCCCCGATAAATAGGATAAAAACACTAAAATCATAAATGCAATAAACCAGGGCCGAAGTTTTGGATATAATTCAAGAGCCTGGTAGCCTCGGATGGTAATGTATAAATTAACGATGGTATGAATGCTTAAAAAAATAAGTAAAAATATCATAGTTGCGTTAGTTTTCATTGTTTAAATAATTAATAACCCTGAAGGTTTGTATGAGTTAATTTAACAAGAATTTTGTATCGATAATTCTATGGTTTAGTTTAATAGCTTCCATTGTAACTTCAACTTGTTGATTTACATACAATGTGTGAACTGCTTTTATTGATAACGAGGATTTCGTACAAATTTCAGGAACAAATAATTAACAAAAATAGTACCGAACTGTTTTGTGGCAGTTCAAATATATTCTATACCTAATTATTATATAATTTGCAAATCTATGATATTTAAGTAGTTGCTTAAAATTGATAACTTAAAAATTTGTAGGCATCAGACACAAGACAAAAAGACATAATAAAAAACCAAATAGTTATCAATTTCAAGTAGTTCAAAGTATCATCTTTGTCTATTTAATCTTTTAAACCTAAGGAATATACCGGATGTCTAATCTTCTAATAGTCTTTAATTAAAATAAAAATTAAATTTAAACAGTCTCTAAATCTATCAAAAGCTCCTTGCAATTTTGATATCTACCCTCAATACCTTTTTTTATGCAACTATCTATTTCTGAATAATTCATAAGTCGGGGAGGAATTCGGAAAGGGGTCCTGGTGGTGGCTTTGGCTATGATATTGAAAATTGGCATCGGCATAGTGTATCTTTTTATTGGCTGATTAAGTTGAAGATGTAATAACATTTCAGGGTCGTGGTACCAAAAGGCGGGTTTGCCTTCAATAGCTTCAAAAAGTGTTACTGCCAGTGCAAAAATGTCGGACCAGGGGCCGGTTAAATGGTTTCGGTTTAACAACTGCTCGGGTGGCGAATAACATAAGGCAAACGGTGCTCTCCCTGCCTGCGCAGGAGTGTTCATTTTTAATGCCTGCTCAAAATCGATTAAAACAATTTGTAACGGATTTGGGTGCTCTTGTTTATTATTTATTTTAGGAACTATTATATTGGATGGCTTAATGTCGCGATGAATAATATTTTGGCTATGCAGCTCGCCCAAAGCTTCTGTTAAGTATTTAAAAGCTTTTAACCAAAATTCAATGGTATATTGTTTTTTACCTTTACCCGACCTGATAAGCTCTTTTAAACTAATACCTTCTATAAATGGTCGTGCAATGTATTGTTTATTATCTATGCAGATTATTTCGGCTTTCGTGGCCAACGCCGAATGGGTTACGTTTTGAATGGCACCTATAATTTCTGGATCAATATTTCGGGTTTCTTTAAGGATAAATGATTGGTTTGTTGGTTGATGCACTGCCAGGTAAACTTTTCCAAACCTCCCATTCGAAAGCTCTTTAATAATTTTGAATGATGAATTGGGAGGTAATTGACTCATACAATAATACCATATTGAGATTGCCCATTAAAAGCTTTTTGTAAATTAAAATATTTAAGCCCGGGCAAACCGGTTATCATTGCAAATATAAAATTGGCTTTTAAATAATTAATGGGGCTAAATAAAAATATGTGACTTAAAGTTAGAAATCCAATTGGCTAAAATTAACCATATAAGACATATAAGAATGAAAAAGACATATAGGTTCCGGCTTTTGAATACAGAACTTATATGCCTTATATGGTTTAAATTATCAATATGCCATTAAATCAACAGGTTGTTGCTAATGGATGAGTTTGTGCATTTTCAGGTTGGTTTTTATTTGGTTTAATAATTCAAAGGGCTCCTGAATTTTTGTTCCGTTTTGAATGCCCCAGATTAAGTTATTCTCCCACATCAAAGGAATATTGCCGTTGAATAAGTCGGGCACTACTATTTTTCCCTCTGTTAAATCATCGGCTGAAACTTTTTGCAGTTTAAAATATTCTGATATCATTTTTTGTGCAGCCTCCTGATTATTGGCTTCAATAATAAAAACAGTATAATTAGAATCGTTTGTATTATAGGTTGAAACAAACGCTGAATTCAAAAAGCCATAACCCATAAAGTTTTTCGATACATAAATGGTGGAATTGGTCTTCAGATTTTCGATAGGAAAACATTGCACTGCCAGAGGGAAAGATTGGTTTCCGCCAATTCGGGTTGCAATACCTTTGGCGATGTCTCTCATAGCTCTTTTTGAGTCTTCATCCTGCAATGGTGTGGAAATTTTAACATAATACCTGTCAGCCAGAAAATGAAACAGTCCATCCAATTCGTAACCCTGAGTACCGTTTTTGTTGTACCGTCCATCCGAAGGTCTTTCGCTTGAGTATATTCCAAAGGCCATAACTGGTGTGGAGTGTTCATAAATTTCCACCGAAATATAATCGCCATTTTTACGGGTGTAATCGGTAACTAACAGTTTTTTAAATTCATAGGTAAAATATCCGTCAGCTGCTCCGTTAATTTTATCCCACAAGTTATCAGGTGTATAAACATCAATTTTGTTAGCGGCTTTCCATCCTTTTATCTTCGGGAAAAATGCCCTGTCGTTGGCTTTGGTTAGTGTTACCATCAATATAGCTATGCAAAGAAATACAAGTTTTGGCTTCATTATTCTAAAATTTAAAATAGTTGTTTACACTAAGAAATCAGGATGAACCGTGGTTAATCTGGCTATATGTGTAATCTTATCTTTCAAATCGAATCCTTTAACACAGGAGGTTACACATTGGTTACAACCATTGCAGGCTCCTTCGTGGATGCCTAATTCGGCCAGCAATTCCCCTGCTTTGGCCGTTTCGCGGTACCCATAGGCGTACATATAAGCCCGCATTAAATCGGGTATGGGCAAATTGGCCGGGCATGCGGCTACACATTGGCTGCATCCCTGGCAATATAGTCCTGTTTCATGGGCAGCTACTGCCAGAAAATTCTTTTCATCGGCGGTAAACGATAAATCTTGGTTAACGGCCATGCTAATCATCATTTCATCAAAAGTGGTAAAACCTGGTATGGAGGTTGTTATATTTTCATCCTGCATTACCCATTTAAGTGCTGCTGATGCATCCACAGGCTTCTGGCGCTCACGGTCGAGGTAGCCGCCCATCATAGTTTTCATGGCAATAATTCCAATTCCTTTTTCGGCAGCTCTGGCAATTGATTCTTTAATTTGCTGTACATGGCCTTGCTTGAAATTAATGGCCGTGAGTACTACTTCATAAATTCCGCTTTCAACGGCAGCATCAATTACAATATGTTCATTTCGATGGGTAGAAACGCCCAAGTGTTTTACTTTTCCTTCAGCTTTAAGTTTCAGAAGTGCATCGTTCAGAGGTTTGTACAGTACCGATTCGCGGGTGTAAAGGTCGTGACTGTATAGAATGTCAACATAGTCGAGTTTGAGGCGTTCCAGACTTAAGTTAAACTTTCTTACAAAGTCGTCAATGGACGTTTGGTCGGTGAAATTCCCTTCACGGTCGCGCCCCTCAGCTTTAACTTTGGTTGCTATAACATACGAATCGCGTGGATAGTCTTTGAGAATTTCGCCCAGCATCAATTCGTTATTGCCATTCTGATATCCATGCGCGGTATCGAAGTGAACAGCACCCAGACGAATTGCGCCTCGCACTAAGTTAGGATTATCGGCTCTCATAACACCCATGCTCACAATAGGCAATTCAATTCCTGTATTGCCAAGTTTCCTTTTGATGAGTTCTTTTTGTTGATTAGCGGGGTTAGAGGCTGCCAAATTTGGTACGGCTAACATTCCAACGGCACCGGCTGCTCCAATCTTTAAGAAATCTCTACGGTTGGTTGCTTTGTTTTTTCTCATTTCAATTTTGTTTGGTGTTGTTATTAGTATAGGCGTATTTGAGTGTATTTTTAACTGGTTTTATTTCAGTGTAATAATAGGCTAAGTTACTTTTTTTATGTCTAATGAACTTTTTAAGTGGTGTTAAAGACTTGTTAATGTATTGGTTTTTATGTAGACTGGGTAAAAATAAGAGATAAATTTACACGCTTTTTATAAAAATATAGTTAAGGCAGAAAGCATATAAAAGCCAATGATGTTTTAATGACAATGCTAAAAATCATATTTTGTTTTGGTGTAAATTATATTCTTTGTTATTGATTTATTAGTTTTTGCATGATAAATTTAATATAAGAATTAAACTGTCAATCGTTAAATGAAACACTATACCACCTTCGTTAGCTTTTTACTTGTATCATGGATTTTTGCTTTTGGGCAGAATCCGCAAGGCTATCATTTTACAACAATTTATGATTTGCCGGCTACACCTGTAAAAGATCAGCATCGTTCGGGTACCTGCTGGAGTTTTTCCGGATTATCGTTCATCGAATCGGAAATGATTAGATTGGGTAAGCAACCAATCGATTTATCAGAAATGTTTATTGTGCGACATTGTTATGCTGAAAAAGCCAACCGGTACGTTCGCATGCATGGTTCTTTAAATTTTGGTGGCGGTGGTGCGTTTCACGATGTTTTATATGTTTTGAAACATTTTGGTGCAGTACCCGAAAATGTTTACCCCGGCTTGGGCTATGGTGAAGACAAGCATGTACATGGCGAAGTTGATAATGTGTTAAAAGGGTATGTAGATGCGGTTATCAAGAATGGAAACCGTAAATTATCATCAGGGTGGAAACCTGGATATGAAGGCGTTTTAGATGCTTATTTTGGTGCTTTGCCTACAACATTTACATATAATAATAAACAATATACACCTCAAAGCTTTTCCAAGGAAGTAATTGGCATAAATCCTGATGATTATGTGCAGGTTACCTCTTTTTTACACCATCCTTTTTACACTAATTTTATAATTGAGGTTCCTGACAATTGGCTCTGGGGTTCTGTTTATAACGTTCCGCTCAATGAGTTAATCCAGATAATGGAACATTCTCTGAAGGAAGGATATACAATTGGCTGGGCTACCGATGTAAGTGAAAAAGGCTTTTCGCACCGCAATGGTATTGCCATTGTGCCTGAAACCGATATGGTAGAATTGAACGATACCGAACGTTCGCGTTGGGAAAGTTTAACCACTGAAGAGCGGGAAAAACTGTTGTACAGTTTTGATGCACCTGTAAAAGAGAAGGTAATAACACCTGAAATAAGACAAATTGCATTTGATAATTATCAAACCACAGACGACCATGGAATGCACATTACCGGCATGGTGAAGGACCAAAACGGAACTGTTTATTACAAGGTAAAAAATTCGTGGAATACTGACAATAAGTTTAATGGCTATTTGTATGCTTCTGAGGCTTTTGTGAAGTATAAAACCATTTCGTTAATGGTTCATAAAAATGCAATTCCAAAAAGTATCAGAAAAATGATGGGTTTATAATGGTATGATTTATGTAATGAAAATGTAAATGTCACAATATTAGTTGTTTGTAAATATTTCGAGTTGTTAATATTTGTAATAAATAAGGGTGATTTTTTAAAAAGAGTTAAATATTTGGCAGATTGAAAAATATTTGATAAACTTGCGTAACATTTTGATGAACGAATCTGTATAACTGGTAAAAGTTTTTTTCATAAGTTAAGGTTAGGTTCATTAAAAGAGAGAAATTTTTTCTCTCTTTTAAACAAAATCAAATGTTAATTGTTTCATTAGAAGAAAATAGGTTTTTCATAATTTTGGGTTAGGGTTAAGGTTAGAAACGGGATGCACCAAACGAGGTGATCCCGTTTCTTTTTTGTTTTAGTTATTATATTGCTATTTCAATTGATAAAATTGTTCCTTAACTTGCATGAAGCGAATCAACAACTATGGGATTTCTGATTGTAGTTCTTGCCCCGTTCTTTATTACTTTATTTTGGGGCATTGTTTTTATCTTACACGACCAGCAAAGCAACAAAGCCAGGTTTGGGCTTGGTATTTTTATGTTTTTTGGCGCGCTGCTCTATTTTTGCCACGCACTTTATTATTTGGGATATCACGAAGTTTATCAGAAAATTGACTTTCTCTATACGTTCAGTTCGCTTTCAGTTTTCCCAATGTATTACTGGTATGTTAAACTTTTAACCTGCGAAACTCAATTCAGACTGCAGAACATTAAGCATCTGGTTCCAGCAGTGCTTTTATCATTAACCACGCTGGTTTTACACCTTAATGCCAATGAAGAAGCCCGGCAGCAATATTTTAACAGGGTTTTAATTAATAACGACTTTTTAGCGGTTTTTGAGGAAGGTGATGCCGGTCGTTTGGCCCTGGCCTTTTATTCGGGAAGACTTGTGTTTGAATTTCAGATATTTCTTTACATCATAAAGGGGTTTCGGTTAGCGCATAATTATAATGTTCGTATTGCCAACTTTTACAGCAATCTAAAGGACCGTCAGCTTATATGGGTAAAGTTGCTATCTGTTTCGTTTTTTATAACAGCTATGGCCAGTTTAATATTCAATATTATTGGCAGAGGCGTTTTTTATTTGTCGAAAGAATATTTGGTTATTCCGGCAGGGATTTTCAGTGTGTTAATGTTCGTTATAGGATTACAGGGCAACCAGCAAAATTATACCATAAAAGAGGTTGAATCGGATGAAATGGAAGATGAAACACCCGTGAATCATGTTCTGGAAAATCGTGAGAAACTTAAAGAGCGATTATTGGTTTTAATGGAGCAGGAAGCGTTGTTTAGAAAACACGATTTGCGGATATCGGTTTTATGCAAAAAATTAAATACCAACCGAACTTACATATCGGGCATTATTAACGATGAATTTGGAGAAAGTTTTAATGCTTTCGTTAATCGTTACCGTGTAAAGCACGCTTGTGATGTAATGAAAAATGAAGCCGTCGGAAACTATTCCTTAGACTATTTAGCGCACGAAGCCGGCTTTGGTTCAGCCAGCTCCTTTATGCGTGCGTTTAAACAAATTGAAGGCATAACACCGGGTAAGTACCTTCGTCAAATTTCAGAGAACGGACAGCAGAATTAATCTTACCTTAATTTAGCCCCAAGTTCTTTTTCAAATACTTGTGTCAGATTTTGCATAATGCGGTCAATCTGATGGTCGTTCAGGGTTTTGGTGGTGTCTTCCAAAACAAACGAAACAGCATAGGATTTTTTACCGGCACCAAGTTTCTCTCCCAGATAAACATCAAACAGTGAAACACTTTTCAGGAACTTTTTCTCTGTTTTAAAGGCCAATTGTTCAATGGCTGAAAACTGTACTGACTGATCGAGTAGCAAAGCCAGATCGCGCCTTACTTCGGGAAATCTGGATAGTTCCTTGAAAAGAATGGTTTGCCGCGAAGCGGTTTTAACGAGCAAATCCCATTTAAACTCAGCAAAGAAAACGGCTTCATCAATATCGAACTGCTTCAGTATTTTTGGGTGAACCATTCCTATTTGTAAAAGTTTCTGGTTATCAACCTTGTATTCCAATCCTTCAACCAGTGTATCCGCAGAGAATAAACTTACCTGCCATTTATCTTTAGCTAAACCCAGTTTCAGGAGAATATTTTCGGCATAGTTTTTAATATCGTAGAAACTAACCTTACTAGCTTTTGAATTCCAGTTTTCCGGCAAATTCATGCCTGTAATAAAGAGAGCCAGATTTTGTTCTTCGTTATAGCTTTTTAAATTATCTTTTTGAGGTTGTTTCAGTGCGTAGCAATTTCCAAATTCAAACAATTTTAAATCGGGATGCTGACGGTTGCGGTTGTGCACAATGGTTTCGAGGCCACCGAATAATAACGTCTGACGCATGCCATTTAAATCGCTGCTTAATGGATTTGCCAGTTCTACAACCATAGAGCGTGGGTATTCTTCAAGATTGTCGTAATAGGCTGCTTTTGTGAGCGAATTGCACATTATTTCGAAGAACCCGGCACCGGTAAGTTGCGAGGCAACTGTGTTTTTCAACTGATGTTGGTCGGGGCGAGGCGAATAAACAATGGTAGAATTTACTTTTAATGAGGTTTCAACATTGTTGAACCCATATATCCTAAGAATTTCTTCGATTACATCGGCTTCGCGCTGAACGTCGACCCTGTATGGGGGAACTGATACCTGTAGACCATCCCCGTTTTCCGATTCAATTTTAATATCCAGAGCTTTAAGGATGTTTTTAATTTGTTGATGTTCAATATTTTTGCCAATTAACCGGTCGATGTTTTTCCATGAAACAAACACATCGAAATGAGCAACCGGATTTGGATAAACATCAACAATATCGGACGAAATATAACCGCCGGCAATTTCTTTGATTAACAAAGCCGCCCGTTTTAAGGCATAAATGGTCATATTTGGGTCGGAGCCCCTTTCAAAGCGGAACGATGCATCGGTAAAGAGCACATGTCGGCGCGATGTTTTTCGAATGTAAACAGGGTTGAAACAGGCACTTTCGAGGAATATCTTTGTTGTTGCCTCGGTAACGCCACTGGTAATACCGCCAAAAACGCCAGCAATACACATCCCTTCAGTTTGGTTGCAAATCATCAGGTCCTGACTGTTCAATTCCCGTTCTTTACCATCGAGGGTAACAAATTTGGTTCCCGATGATAAGGTTTTTACAATCACATGATGGCCGTTGATTTTATCTCCATCAAAAGCATGTAAAGGTTGCCCGCACTCGTGTAAAACAAAATTGGTAATGTCAACAATATTGTTGATAGGCGACATGCCAATGGCTCTCAATCTGTTTTTTAGCCAATCGGGCGATTCGCCTACCTTAACACCCGAAATGGTTACGCCGCTGTATCGCGGGCAGGCCTCCCTGTTTTCAATAGTAACTTTAACCGGAAAGTCGGTATTATCGGTTTTAAAAGCCTCTACCGATGGCCAAGTTAATTGAATGGCAGGGTTTGTTTGAATCAGACTTGCAGCCAAATCGCGGGCTACACCAATGTGCGATGCACTGTCGATACGGTTAGGGGTTAAATCAACTTCAAGAATAACATCCGATTCAATATTAAAGTATTCGGCAGCCGGTGTTCCAACTTTGGCATCTTTATCCAAAACCATGATCCCATCGTGGCTGGTGCCAAGGCCAATTTCATCTTCGGCACAAATCATGCCTTCCGAAGTTTCACCCCTTATTTTTGATTTTTTTATGACAAAACTTTCATTGCCACTGTAAAGTGTTGTACCAACGGTTGCAACCACCACTTTTTGTCCGGCAGCCACGTTGGGGGCTCCGCAAACAACGGCCAAAGGCTCCCCTGAACCAACATTAACAGTAGTAACGCTCAGTTTATCGGCATTGGGATGTTTTGAGCAGGTAAGCACTTCACCAATAACAAGACCTTTTAAACCTCCTTTAACTGTTTCAACTTCCTCAATACTACCAACTTCGAGCCCCAGAGAGGTTAATATTTCTGCTGTTTGGGCAGGAGACTTATCAATATTGATATAATTTTTTAGCCAATTGTAAGAAATATTCATGTGTCTATAATTTGTTTTTTATTGGTCAGACAGTTTTCTGCGCTGCGGAACAGATTGTTCCGATTTACCGGGAGAACTCGCTTATGGAGCCTTTCATCTGTATTTTAATTATTACTACTGATTCGAACATCCATGCAAATTATTCCCCAAATCAGGGATTGCTTTTGCCTGAAATGTGCGCCGATTAACTTTCCCGATTTTCAACTGACAAAAATAAGTAATTTAGCCCGAATTATTGACCTGCTTATTTTTTGAATTATAATTATTTTGCACTATGGGTGCTCAACAATTTGAAGGTGTACGTGTATATTCGGTTAATTTTGGATTTTTCAGGCGTAGGGCTGCTGTTACAATTCCCGGTATTGGAATTATTACAGGGTCGAAGTATGCACATGATGAAGACCTTTTGAAACACGAGTTCGGGCACATTTTACAATACCGGAAATGGGGGTTTATTTTTTACTGGTTCCGAATAGCTCCGGTTAGTCTGTTAAGCGCCCTTAAATCGCGCATTAATCCCAAATTTAATCACATGCATACCTGGACGGAGAGGTCGGCCAATTATCTTGCGTGGCGTTATTTTGACCGGGTGAAGATGAATAGTCAATAAAAAAGCTGTAGGATTCTGACAGCTTTTTTATTGTTATTCAATACCAAACGTATTTTGTTCACGATTTACTCAACAACTTCTATAGAGTCGCCTTCATCATAATAATCTTCATATTCTTCATCAGGTTGAAGCTCATAAATTTTCTCCTGCACCAAATCCATAAAAACAGAGCTGGAGAAATCAGGGTTGGCGGCAATTTCATTTAAGGCTTCCAGTTTTCTGGCTTCGTCTTTTAAAGCAAGTGCTGCAATGGTAAATTTAGCAACGGCTAAATCCACTTCTTCAAACGAAAGATTTTCAGGTTTTATCCAACCTGTTTCAATCCAAGAGCCTTTACTTCTTTTGCCTTTTATCTCAACCCAACCATCCTGGTCGCCTTTAACAGCAACGATGTCCATAATACTAAAAGCGTTGTTCGACTTGGTCATCAAATCGGGACGATTGTAATAGTTCGCATCATTAATAAACACCGCTGGTCGCGCATCCAAAACCACAAAGTCGGTTCTCACCCAGCCGATTTTTCCATCAAGCAATTTAATCTTTAAGTATTCCACTGGTTTTGATGCAGTTGAATCAATAGCAGTTTCATTCAGGAAAGTTACTTTTTCGCCAAGACTAACAGCGGTTAACCATTTTGCTTTATCGCTGGGTGCATCGTAGAGTGAAACCCGGTCCCAGATACAAACAGCACCTAATTTGGTTTTTACTGATTCGGAACCACACGAAAATAAACAAACGCTCATTAAAATGAGCATAGAGGAGTACAGAAACTTTTTCATCAGGATTAGAGTTTTGTTGAACAATTATATATATTGATGTTTACAAAAATATAAAAAATGGTGAATCTTCAAACGGTTCTAATTTATAAAAGGGTCAGCCGGTTTAAATTATTGCGCTTTGGTGCAGATTCGCTATATTTGGCATTTTGAAACTTTGTTTATGGGTAGAAAAAATTCGAACCATCGGCCACTGATTCTGGTTACCAATGACGATGGTGTAACTGTCGGCGGAATAAAAGCATTGATTGAGGTTGTAAGGCCTTATGGAGATGTTGTTGTGGTGGCTCCCGATCAGGCTATGTCGGGAATGTCGCATGCCATAACGGTTAAAGTTCCTCTATATCTTTCGAAAATTCATTCTGAAAAAGGACTGGAGATTTATAAAAGTAACGGTACTCCAGCCGATTGTGTAAAACTGGCACTTAATACGTTGCTTGCAAAACAACCCGATTTTGTGGTTTCAGGCATTAACCATGGCACCAACAGCTCGGTGAGTATGCATTATTCAGGCACTATGGGTGGTGCGCGCGAAGGTGTATTAAACGGCATTCCATCCATTGGTTTTTCTTTATTGGATTACCGTGCCGATGCCGATTTTTCTACTGCCATTCATTATAGCCGGGAAATATTCAGTTCGGTAATTAGTCATGGAATGGAACCGGGGATTTGTTACAACGTGAATATTCCCAAAGGCAAAGGTATTAATGGCATTAAAGTATGCCGGCAGGCAAAAGGGCGATGGGTAGAGGAGTTTGATGAGCGGATTGACCCCAGAGGACGAACTTATTACTGGTTAACAGGTCATTTCGAGAACCATGAACCTGAAGCTGATGATACCGATGAATGGGCTCTGGCCAATGGTTTTGTATCCATTGTACCTTGTAACATTGATGCAACGCATTTTCCAGGTATTCAAAAACTTAGAGAATCTGGTATAGGTCAGGTTTCATCTCATAATATTGTATAAGGTTTTAATGCATTGAATATGAACCGTATAAAAGATAATCAGATAATTGGTATTATAGCAGGATTATTGTTACCATTGCTGATTACCATTCTGATATATAATTTACGCTACTTTGGTGGACGCACTTACTTCAATTTTATTGAAACCCTAATAACATTTCATAGTTTTGGAAAGTTATTGAGCTTAAGCGTATTACCAAATTTGTTGCTGTTTTTTATTTGTATCTGGAGCAATTGGTTGCGAATGGCCCGGGGTGTATTGATTGCAACAATAATTTATGGGATTGCCACAATAATTTTAGC
>CAZFTD010000080.1:12699-13985 GCA_964521525.1 uncultured Marinilabiliaceae bacterium
GCAGGTGAAGCTTCGGGAGATTTGCACGCTTCCAACTTGATGAGGGAGTTAAAAAAACTCGACACCATGGCTCATTTCAGATATTGGGGTGGCGATTTAATGGCTGAACAAGGGGGGCAACTTGTGAGTCATTACCGCGATACGGCCTATATGGGGGTTTTTGAAGTGGTAAAGCATCTGCCGGATATTTTCAGAAATTTTAAGCGATGCGAAGCCGACATCAGGAAATTTAACCCCGATGTCGTTATACTGGTTGATTACCCTGGATTTAACTTACGTTTAGCCAGGCGAATAAAAAAATACGGATACAAAACATTTTACTATATAGCACCCAAAATATGGGCTTGGAACCAACGACGGGTTTTTAAAATTAAAAAATACATCGACAAAGTTTTTACCATTCTTCCATTTGAAACCGATTTTTACGGAAAGTTTGGGGTGCCTGTGGCTTATTCGGGCAATCCTTTGCTCGATGCTATTGAAAACAGACGCTTTAAGGATGAAACCTTTGATGCCTACCTTGAAAGGCATCATATGCCCAATAAGCCAATTATAGCATTACTCGCGGGAAGCCGTAGTGAAGAGATTAACCGCCTTTTACCCGATATGTTGTCGATGATGCCATATTTTCCGGAATTTCAGTTTGTGATTGCCGGGGCGCCATCGTTTTCGTATGCCGACTATGAGCCATACCTTGAAGGTTATAAGGAAGTTAAAGTTGTTTTTAATGAAACTTATGCTTTGCTGCAACAGGCCTATGCAGCTATGGTTACGTCCGGAACAGCCACACTCGAAACGGCACTGCTAAAATGCCCGCAAGTGGTTTGTTATAAAATGTGGGGTGGAAGTTTTACCGATTTTATATCGAAAAAGGTTATTATAAAAGTGCCTTATATATCTTTGGTGAACCTGATTATGAATCGTCAGGTGGTAAAGGAACTCTTCCAAAGTAGTTTTTCACTTGAAGGGTTAAAGGAGGAGTTAGGTAAATTATGTTACGATGCCAATTACAGGCACGAAATGATGAAAAGTTACGAAGAGCTTAAATATTTGATGGGTGGTCCGGGGTCAAGTGCCCGTACGGCTCAATTAATGTGGGAATCGATGCATGAAAAAAAAATCTGAATGATATTCACTTATAAACAGCAAGTATGTTAGCACTTTGGAAAAAAGAAATTGTGGTTTTTTTCAGTTCAATTACCGGTTATTTAGTGGCCGGAGTATTTTTATTGATGACGGGGCTGTTTTTATGGGTAATTCCCGGCAATCTGAACATACTTTTTGGT
>CAZFTD010000080.1:13995-15045 GCA_964521525.1 uncultured Marinilabiliaceae bacterium
TGGGTCAAGTGCCCGTACGGCCCAATTGATGTGGGAATCACTGCATGAATAAGCTCTCTGAATGGTAAATCAACTTTAAACAGGAAGTATGTTAGCGCTTTGGAAAAAGGAAGTCATGGTTTTTTTCAGTTCAATTACCGGCTATTTAGTGGCCGGAGTATTTTTACTGATGACCGGACTGTTTTTATGGGTAATTCCAGGAAATCTGAACATTCCCTTTGGTGGTTATGCTTCGTTGGATTCTCTTTTCTGGCTGGCACCCTGGCTCTACCTTTTTTTAGTGCCTGCAGTAACCATGCGTTTGTTTGCTGAAGAACGCAAAAGTGGTACCATTGAACTTTTACTCACCAAGCCTTTAACCGACTGGCATATTGTTGGAGGAAAATACCTGGCCGGGTTATCATTGGTAATAATTTCTCTGCTTCCTACACTGATTTATTTCTATTCGGTTGATTATCTGGCTCAGCCACAGGGGAACATTGACCACGGTGCCATTTGGGGGTCATACATTGGGCTTATATTACTGGCTGCCGTATATACTTCCATTGGGCTATTTACTTCATCGGTAACTGATAACCAAATTGTAGCCTTTGTTTTAGCTGTTATAGTTTGTTTTTTCTTTTATAACGGCTTTCAAGCAATGGCCGAAATTCCATTTTTCAGGCCTGTAAGTGTTTTTTTAGTTTACATGGGAATTGATGAGCACTATCAATCCATTAGCCGTGGCGTGGTTGACTCGCGCGATGTTGTTTATTTTGCCGGTGTCATTGCTTTTTTTCTGGTTTTAACCAAAACCAAACTAAGCAGCCGTAAATGGTAACAAGGATGAACTTGAATTTAATGGTTTCTGAAAATGACAAAAAATAACATACGGAATAAAGATTTAAGACAACTGTTGCTGGTAATTGCAGGAGTTGTTCTGATAAACCTGATTTCGGCCACTTACTTTTTTCGCATCGACCTAACTGCTGAGAAAAGATATACTCTGGCTCCTGTAACCCGAAATTTTTTACGCCATCTGGATAAGGAAATTCTGGTTAAGATTTACCT
>CAZFTD010000081.1:0-14796 GCA_964521525.1 uncultured Marinilabiliaceae bacterium
ATTTAGCCTAATTTAGAACTGTTTTTGAGGGGGTCAATATGTTCCGGTATATCCAGATATAATTCTGAAATGAACTTTTTAGATTTGAAATAGTAACATCCCCTTTAATATATATGCCAATAAATCCGTACTTGTGACTGTCGCCTAAAGTAATATTGTTGGTGGAGGGTGTGCCGGATTCTAACTTAATACTTTTGTCACATGCATATGCATACCTTACTAATTCAATAATTGCGCGTACCTTTCCAGGTCTATCTATAACACTCGCCCCCTCTTCTTCCTCTTCCAACCAGCTAAACCAAATCCTTTCGGGGTTGTGTATCAAGTCCCATTGGTACTTCCACAGCTCGGTGCTGTTTGAGTAATCCAACAGGTTTTTGGTTGTGCCTTTGTTAAAATAGTGCTGTGCTTTGTCGCTAAAGGTGTGGCGTAGGTTAAAGGCGCCGTGGGCCAGCTCGTGAGCCAGCAGGTCGGGGTTACCTCGGTAGTTAAAAATAAACCCATACTCGCCGGTTAAGGGCATAAAGCCTTCGAGCTGCGAGTCGGGCACATTCATAAAGAAGAGATAAACCGTATTGGCCTGGGCTTTCTGCGTTTTTTCGTAAGCATTAATTACCTTGCCCCCCCGCTGCCGCACGATTGCATCGTGTGGCTTATTTATAAAAACATTTATCCACTCAACCACTGCAAAAGAAACAAAATAGATGCCTTCGAGCTCTTTTAATTTGTATTTGCGGCGCATCGATATTTCAGCTATTAAAGCAAGTTATGTTTTTATACCGATTGTTGCAAATGTTTAGAATGGACTATTATTTGCTTCTATTTAAGTAGCCACAGGTTTGTTTTGCACACGCGATGAAATCGCGCGGCAGCGGTGACAGCATAATACTTATCGGGCAAGCATTATCATTCTCTTGGTTTGGTTACAACGTTCGAGGACACGAGCGGTAACGGGGTCACTTTTCCCATAAATCCGCTCCAATTTTACCAATACCTTAACAATAAACGAATTAATATAAACCCACTCTAACATTGGAATAATTGTTTAAATACCTGCCTGTTCTACTTTACCCAATCATCAACCTACCATTTGGGTAGCGATATTTTGTGTACATTACTTTTCGTGTTAATGCCAGTCCCAGGGTAAGAAAACCTATACGTCCCACAAACATGGAGGTAATAATTATTAATTTACCGGTAACCGATAGCTCAGAAGTAATGCCCATTGATAAACCAACGGTGCCAAATGCCGATACAAGTTCAAAAAACAACTCTTTAATCGAAAAATTTGGCTCGGCTATTACTAATATAAACGAGAACAGAATTATAAAGGCAAAGGCGGAAAACAACACCGCATAGGTTTTGTTTACATAATTCCACGATATGTTACGTTTAAAAAACTCTACATGTTCGCGACCCCTTATATTAGCCCAGGCTGCTTTAAAGGCCACGGCAATGGTGGTTGTTTTAATTCCACCTCCGGTTGAGCCGGGCGATGCTCCAATAAACATCAACACTAAAAAAAGCAATACCGACGAGCGGGTTAACAAGGTTGTATCCACAGTGTTAAAACCTGCAGTACGAGTTGTTACCGATTGAAAAAAAGCAGTAACCAACTTCCCTATAAAAGAGTGTTCTTTTAATACATTATTGTATTCGAAAACAAAAAACAACAAACTACCACCTATAATTAAAATAACTGTAATTAAAAGAACCAGGTGTGTATTTATCTGGAAACGTTTCCATGGGTGTTTTTTTCTGCTGCGCCTGTTCTCAACGGCGAAAATATCCTGAAGGACTAAAAATCCAAGTCCGCCAATCACTATTAAAGCAGCTACTTCGATATGAATCAAATACTGAAAACGTACATTTTCATTAAACAAGCCATTGGTAAACAACGAGAACCCGGCATTATTAAAGGCCGAAATAGAATGAAATACAGAATAAAACAGTCTTTCGGCGAAATCGGCAAAAGAAGTTGAATTGCCCCACGATAAAAATATAACCACAGCACCAATTACCTGTATAACAAAAGCATATAAAATAACATTTCGTAGTATTGATTGCAAATTAGAAGTTTGATCGGTATCGAGGAAGCCCTTTATGACACCCGCAACATGCAAACTCCCGGTTTGATGATATAAGCTACCAATAAAAGTTGCAATGGTTAGCATGTTGAGCCCGCCAATTAAAAACAATATCATAATAACCATTTGCCCCTTGAAAGTAAAAAAGGTTCCGGTATCCTGAACTGTTAAACCGGTAACACAACAGGCACTGGTTGAGGTAAAAAAGGCGTCAACCCATGCAATATTGCCATCGACCGTCATCTCAGGCATTCGCAGCAACAGTGCTCCCGTAACAATTAAAATTACAAACGACAACGCTAACAATGCAGCTGGATTTAATTTCACCACATTAAAAACGTAAGTACCTCTGCCAATTTCAATTAATAAGATTATAATAAAGAAATAACGTATCAGTTTAATGTAACCAATATGCGTTAGCCCATCAAAAACGTAGAGCAATAATGGTTGTTTAGCCAATAGGTAGAACAGAAAATTAATCAGCAGAAAAAAATAAATAACCGACTCAAAAGCATTGGTCTTAATAAAATGTATAGGTTGACGACTAAACACATATCTCACCAAAAACCTTATAACCAAAAGATTTACAATAGCATAAAATACTCGGTTTAACCAAACAGATGTTTTCAAATCGGGATTAAATCCATATTCATAAATAAGAATAAAAGCACCTGCCAATACAACAATGGGTGTTATAAAGGATAGAAGTTTAAAAACCTGCTTCTTCCTGTCGAACAGGAATATATTTATTTGCTCACGAACTGATTTCCAAAACATTTATTGATTTATTTGAATAAAACGGTCGAGGTTGTCGCGTTTTCCAAACAGAACCAGAAACTGGTTTTCACATATGATAGTATCGCCACCCGGAATACCAGCAATTTTATAGCGTTTTGTATGGCTACCCAGCCCATTATCTGATACTTCTTCTTTTATAGTGAGCAAGTTAAGCTGATACCGTCGTCGCATATCTATTTCGGCCAATGAGCGCCCAATTATAGCCGGAGGACACATTATTTCCATAATGCAATAATCATCAGGCAGGTCGAGATACGAAACAATGCTTGGATTAATGAGTTTCTCGGCAACGTTGGCACCCACCTCATCCTCGGGCGATAAAACCTCATCCACTCCAATTTTACGAAGAATCAATTGCTGATTTTTTCCCCGTGCACGGGCCATAATTCTCTTAACGCCAATATCCATTAACTGGGTAGTAGTAAGTAATAATTGTTCAAAATCCTCTCCAATGGCTACTACTACCGCATCGAAATCCTGAATATCAACCGAAAGCAGAGCTTTTTTATCTGTGGCATCCAAAGCAACAGCATTGGCCACGCTGTCAGCTATATCTTCAATTATATTCTCATTTTTATCGATGGCCAACACTTCTACTCCCCTACGTGCCAGCGTTTTTGCAATGGCACAGCCAAACTGACCTAACCCGATTACGGCAAATTTCATCTCAGACATAAGAATTGAATATTAAAGCAGTTACTGCTAAATTATGGAGATTTACAGGAATGACAATGGTTTAACCATAAAAAAAGTCATACACGACTTCTCATGTATGACTTTTAAAAATTTATTCTAAAAAATTATCGTTTCATTTTTTCCAAATTGCTTCCATCTCTTCAAGGGTCTTTCCTTTGGTTTCGGGAACCATTTTCCAAACAAAAATTGCCGACAAAATACTCATCAATCCATAAAAAGCATAAGTCATGCCTCCACTAAACTCCATCATAGCCGGATAAGTTGATGAAATAAAATAGTTGGCAGTCCATTGTGCTGCAACGGCAATAGCAACGGCACGTCCACGAATTTTATTGGGGAATATTTCTGAAATCAGCACCCAGCAAATTGGGCCCCACGACATCATAAACGATGCAGTGTATACAATAATAAAAATTAAAGTACCGATACCAATTATATTAAGGAACGACAAGGCAGAAATGGCAATCATACCCACAGCCATACCAATTGAACCAACAATTAGCAGCGGCTTACGGCCCCATTTATCAACCGTAGCAATGGCCAGCACTGTAAATGCCACATTCACCAGCCCCATAACCACAGTTTGTAACATAGAAGCATCTTTGGCAGCACCCATGCTTTCAAAAATGCGTGGAGCATAATACAATGCTACATTAATACCAACAAACTGCTGGAAAACTGATAATAAAACACCAATAATAATTACCACTTTACCATACGAAAAGAGTTTTCCTGAATGGTGTTCGATGGTATTTTTTATATCGTTCAGAATTTCACGTGCCTTATCCTTTCCATTAATTTTGGTTAGAATGGCTAACGCCTCCTCATTTCTATTTGACAACGATAAATAGCGCGGTGTTTCGGGCACCAGGAAAAGTAATAATCCAAACAAGCCAGCAGGAATGGCTTCAGAAAGGAACATCCATCTCCAGCCTATAGAGTTGATCCAATCAAGAGTTTCACCATTGGCAATACCCCAGTTTACAAAATAAACCACAAGCATACCAAAAATGATGGCAAATTGGTTTAGCGATACCAGCCTGCCCCTGATATTTGCAGGAGCAATTTCGCCAATGTACATAGGACTAATGGCAGAAGCCATTCCCACGCCAATACCACCAATAATGCGGTAAAAATTAAACATCATTAACAGGCCTATAGATGCCTCACCTTTTGGAAAGAACAGAAATTCAGGATACCCTGAACCCAGAGCTGACACAAAAAACAGGAAGGCGGCAATCATCAATGATTTTTTACGGCCAAACCTTGATGCAAACAAGCCTGATAATGCTCCGCCAATAATACAGCCGATAAGGGCGCTCGATGTGGTTGCTCCATGAATGAACGTGCTTAAGCCCTGACTATCTATTAAAAACGCCTGAATTGATTTCTCGGCACCGGAAATTACAGCAGTGTCGTAACCAAACAATAATCCGCCAAGGGTGGCCACAAGTGTGAGACCAACTACGTAAAATTTGTTTTTTCCTTGTTCCATTTTTCAGGATTTAGATTTTTTCAAAGATTTAGATTTACAAAAGCAAAAAAGCGTAAGCCTTAAAAGCCAACGCATTTTGGTAAAAACCACACCGGGTAAAAACAAATTTTACCCGGTTGTGGTGTTATAAAAATAGCAATTAAATGTATAGGTTAATTAATTGCTCGTAAAGTTCCTGCTTGCCACTGATTTGTTTAGGCTCGCCTACTTCTTTGGCAATATTGTACATATCAAGAAGCGACAATTTGCCGGCTTCAAAATCTTTACCTTTACCACTATCGAACGATGCATAACGGTTGGCACGCATTTTCAGATAGTCTGATTGGGTTAAGATTTTATCAGCAATTACTAAGGCACGGGCAAAAACATCCATACCGGCAACGTGAGCAATAAAAATATCCTCAAGGTCGGTAGAGTTACGACGGGTTTTAGCATCGAAGTTGATACCACCATGCTCGAAACCACCAGCCTGAAGAATCTCTAACATAGCTTCGGTAATTTCGTAGATATTGGTTGGAAACTCATCAGTATCCCATCCGTTTTGGTAGTCACCTTTGTTGGCATCAATTGAACCAAGTTTACCTGCATCGGCAGCCATACGCAGTTCATGAGCAAAAGTATGACCAGCCAAAGTAGCATGGTTAACTTCCACGTTTAATTTGAAATCATTAATCAAACCTTGTTTCTCAAGGAAACCAAGTACGGTCTGGGTATCAAAATCGTACTGATGCTTAGAAGGCTCCATTGGCTTAGGCTCAATAAAGAATGTTCCTTTAAAACCTTGAGCACGGGCATAGTCGCGGGCCATACGAAGGAATTGTCCCATATGGTCGAGTTCCTTTTTAGTGTTGGTATTGTGCAGACTCATGTACCCTTCGCGTCCACCCCAGAATACATATCCGGTACCACCTAAAGCTATGGTAGCATCGATAGCATTTTTAACCTGAACAGCGGCATTAGTAATTACATTAAAATCAGGGTTTGTTGAAGCACCGTTCATGTATCTTGGGTTGCTGAATACGTTAGCAGTACCCCACAACAGTTTCACACCTGAAGCAGCTTGCTTTTGTTTGGCATAATCAACCAGTTTAACCAAACGTTTTTCAATTTCAAATACAGAACCATCGCCCACAACATCGGTATCGTGGAAACAGTAGAAAGGAGCACCAATTTTGGTAATAAATTCGAAAGCAGCATCCATTTTATCTTTAGCTGCCTGAATAGGATCAGAAGCTGAATTCCAGGGATATTCAACAGTTCCGGGACCAAATGGGTCGCCACCTTCGCCACAGAAAGTGTGCCAGTAGGCTATAGCAAAACGCAAATGCTCTTTCATGGTTTTTCCGGCCACAACCTGATCGGCATTGTACCATTTAAAAGCCAAAGGGTTTTTCGATTCTTTACCCTCGTATTTTATCTCCCCAATTCCGGGGAAATATTCCTTGTTACCTAATGTTACGCTCATAACAACTAATTATTGAAATTTAAAAATTTAATTGATTCTTCCATTTATTATATACCTCATTCACAGCAGACTTATCAGTATCCGGAACTATTGTTTCCAAACATTTCAAATTTGCAAACGTTTCGGCTGCACTGCTGTAAATACCAGATCCAAGTGCAGCGCCTCTGGCGGCACCCAAAGCTCCATCGGTATCGTACAACTCAATACGGGCATTTAGTACGTTGGCCATCGTTTGTCGGAAAAGCGGACTTAAAAACATGTTGGCTTTACCAGCTCTTACAACATCGGCCTTAATTCCCATTTCACCCATAATATCAACACCATAGCGAAAACTAAAAGCAATTCCCTCCTGCGCTGCTCTGAGCATATGCGACTGATTATGAGTATTAAATCCAATACCTTTAATGGCAGCTCCCGGAGAAGCATTTCCCAACACACGTTCGGCACCATTCCCAAACGGATATACCAAAAGCCCATCGGCACCAACAGGCGCTTTCACAGCCACATCGTTCATCGATGCATAGTCCATTCCATTGGCCACATTTCTGCGCAGCCATGAATTTAATATACCAGTACCATTGATGCACAATAAAACACCCAATCGTTTTTGCGCTGATGAATGGTTCACATGCGCGAAATTGTTAACGCGCGATTGCTGATCGCAGGCCAAAGAATCATTAACACCATACACTACTCCTGAAGTACCCGCTGTAGCAGCAACTTCGCCCGGCTCAAGCACGTTAAGCGAGAATGCATTGTTTGGCTGATCGCCGGCACGGTAACTCACTGGTATTCCGGCTGGCAACCCAAGCTCTGCAGCAACAGAATCCAAAATCTCGGCTTGTTTAGAAAAGGTAGGCACAATTTCAGGAATCAATGAAGATGAAAAACCATAATAACTGAATAATTTATAAGCTACAGATTCCTTGGTAAAATCCCACATAATTCCTTCCGACAAACCTGAAACGGTAGTTTGCATTTTGCCGGTAAGTTTGTAAGCAATGTAATCGCCTGGAAGCATGATTTTATGAATCCTGGCAAAAAGTTCGGGTTCATTTTCCTTTACCCATTTTAGCTTGGATGCTGTAAAGTTTCCCGGTGAGTTCAAACAACTGCCCAGGCAATAATCTGAACCAAGTTCAGTAAAGGCTTTATCTCCGATTTCAACAGCGCGGCTATCGCACCAGATGATGGAAGGGCGAATAACTTCTCCTTTTTCATCCAGTGCAACCAAACCGTGCATCTGGTAAGAGATTCCAATGGCTTTTATATCATTTTTATTAACATTGGCTTTCTGAAGCACTACTGCCAGTGCATTTTTCATGTTTTCCCACCATAAAACAGGATCCTGTTCGGCCCACCCCGCTTTTTTGGCCATAATGGTCATTTCTTCAGAAGGGAAAAAAGCTGAAGCGGCACAACTTCCATCGGCTACTTTCAATAAGCTCACCTTAACCGATGAACTTCCTACGTCAATTCCTAAAGTAAACATAAATAATCTGTTCTGTTCTGGTTTGCAAATATAAAAAAACTTTTATAAAGATTCTCTAACAAAAACTTTTGTTGGTACACAAATTTGCATAGAAATATCTTCCGACACAAATTCTGCTGCCTTTCTTCCCATCATCTGGAAGTCAGTGGAAATAACCGTAATCCCTTTATAGATAAACTTTTTCATAGGCGTTTCATTGTACGAAATGAGTCCTGTATCGAGTCCGGGTTCCAGTTTCTTTTCACGGCATTGTTCAAGAAACCGTCCCAACATCCTGTCAGAAACACTGAAATAGGCAACCCCTGCCCGTACTTCAAAAGCAGCAGGATTAGTAAGCACGCTGTGTGAAATATTGTATTTTTTACAGAAACGGCTGAAATAGTGAACAGAATCCATTGGATGGTTCGTAAACTCGGGGTAGAGAAACACAAATTCCTTGTATTTTTTCAACAAATGTTGTACTTCTTCTAAACAATCGAACACCGGTTTTCCAAAATCCTGATATAAATAGTTGTTTTCGGGTCGTGCATGAATGTTCCAGTCAATAACCAATAATTTATCCACAGGTATCAACTTCAATATATCGGCCATATCCTCATGATCGAAAGGCATCACAACGTATTTTGAATATTTTCCAATACTGGCCTCAATTTGACGACGAAAAACATCTGGATTGTAGTGGTGAAAATGCACATCGGCCATTACGTTTTTCGGCAGGTTTTTAGTAAACGAATCGTACAAAACCTCTTTATAGGCCTTAAATGTGTCGAGAAAAAGAAAAACCCGTCTTACCTCACGGGCAATAAAATACCCTTTATTGGGAACAGAATCAATAACGCCCTGCTCTTTTAAAATTGAATAAGCTTTAAAAACAGTATCGCGACTAAGATTATAATATTTACAAACATGATTAACCGAAGGTAAATGGTCGCCTATGTTTAAACGCTTTTCTGAAATGGCATGGTTAACCGAATCTATTAGTTGTCGGAACTTTGGGGTATCTCCCTGGCTATCGATAATAAACTTAAATACTTCTTTTTTAGGCGACATAGTGTTCTGGTCTGTTACGGTCAAAGATAAGGCTTTTTTAAATATATGATGCCTGACGGCACGTTTTTTTTTATATTTTTTTTTTTTATTTTTTAAAAAAATAAAAAAAGCAAAGCAAAGAAACTAAAACAAACTGATATATCAATATTTATATTGTATTTTTGCAACCTGAAAATTCAACGGAAAACGGTTCAATAAATTTCTTCAGAAAATTCACCAGGGCAAAATCAGTCCTGATAGTTGGGCATAACGTTTTGCCGGACTTAACAACATTATTAGAATACATGCAAACTTTTTTTGAAACCGGGCTTAAGCCCGAAATTCTCGAGTCAATCGGGAAAATTGGTTTCGTAAAACCAACCCCTATCCAGTCAAAAACTATCCCCTTTATTTTGGATTCAGATAACGACCTGATAGCGATGGCTCAAACCGGAACCGGTAAAACGGCTGCTTTTGGGTTGCCCATCTTAAGTAAATTGAATATTAACGCAAAAGAGATTCAATCCATCATTCTCTGTCCAACCCGCGAGTTGTGTTTACAAATTACGCAGGATTTGAAAGCTTATTCGGAGTTTTTACCCGTATCTATAGTTCCGGTTTACGGCGGAGCGCCCATTTATCAACAAATAACAGCACTTAAAAACAAATGTCATATTGTTGTTGGTACCCCTGGTCGTGTTAACGATTTAATTAACCGCAACAAACTTGATTTATCTTCGGTTAAGTTTCTGGTTCTTGATGAGGCCGATGAAATGCTAAAAATGGGTTTCCGCGACGAGATGGATGCTATTTTATCGCAAACACCTGCTACCAAGCAAACCTTACTGTTTTCGGCTACCATGCCTCCCGATATTGCAGGAATGGCCGGAAAATACATGCACAAAGCAGAGAAAATTTCTGTTGGCCGTCAAAATACTGCTCACGAAAATATCTCTCATGAATTTTGCGTTACCAAATCGGAGCATTGTTATCAGGCTCTTCGACGTATAGCCGACATTAACCCTGATATTTACAGTATTGTTTTTTGTCGTACAAGAATTGAAACCAAGGAAATAGCCGATAAGCTTATTGCCGATGGTTACAATGCCGACTCTATTCATGGAGATTTATCCCAGGCTCAGCGCGATATGGTTATGAACCGTTTTCGCAACAAGCATCTGCAAATATTGGTAGCCACGGATGTTGCAGCCCGGGGACTGGATGTAGATAACCTGACACATGTTATTCATTTCCATTTGCCCGATGACCAGGAAAATTATATTCACCGAAGCGGACGTACCGGTCGAGCCGGTCGCAAAGGCGCTTCCATAGCCATTGTTTCGCCCGGTGAAACCCGGAAGTTATTCTTCCTGGAAAAGCAAATTGGTCAAAAGTTTATCAAAAAGCAGGTTCCATCGGGTGAAGAGGTTTTTGAAAAACGATTATCTAACTTTTTGCAGCATGTAACCTCGGCCGAACCTCAGGGCTATGATCTTTCAAAATACATGCATATAATCGAAAGTAGTTTACAGTCGCTTTCGAAGGAAGAGATTATTAAAAAGTTTATTGCCATTGAGTTTAATCGTTTTCATGCCGATTACCAGAAGGCGCCGGACCTAAACATCAGCGCAACAACTGAGCGTGTGGCAACCAAACGAAGTATCGGTGGTTCAAGGCGTGAGAAATTTGCCCGATACAGCATTAATTTGGGAGCTAAAAATAACTTAAAGCCTGATTTGTTGATTAACATCATTAACAGGCAAACTCCCGACAGAAAAATTGCCATTGGCAAAATTGAAATTCAGCAAAAGGTTTCCTTTTTTGAGGCTGACATACAGCACGAAAAGCATTTGATACAAGCCTTTCGCAGAGCCAAATACAAAGGAATGTCGTTAATGGTTCAACCTTTCCAGAAAAAATAAAAGGACTCCGGTAACACCGGAATCCTTTTACTAAACCAAACCTAACCCTAAACTATGAGAAAACATTAATAAAGTATCAATATTTATGCCATAAACCAAAAAAGAGCAGCTTTCGCTGCTCTTTTTTTTCTAAACCTAATTAACCTTACCTAACCTAAACCTACGAAAAAACTCCTTGTTCTTTCATAAAACAAATATACAACGAAAAAAAAGGGATATTAGATAATATTTGTTAAATCTTGTTAATTCAGATTTTAGAAATTATATCTGAAAGAAATCCCCATATTTTCGCGCATTTGGAGCTTTCGCGATTCGTTTTCATAGTATCTCAGATTGGCAACAATACGAGTGCTTAAAAACACATTGATGCGCATATCCAAAATCATATCCCAGTCGGCCTGAACTTTGTCTTTCTTCTCAAAGTAGTCGTAAAAAATATTGGTGGCCGATGTAAACTTCATCTCCTTATTAATTTGCCATGAAAAGTTGTTAATCAACGAACCTCCGGTAAGAATTTCCGAACGCTTATCTTCAGGAATATTGTAACGTCGCTGGTCAATTTTGGCTGTATCGAGTACCACCGTTAGTTTTGAGGTAACAGGCGATATCATTAATGTAAAATTCTTCTTTTTAAAATCCATACCAGCGGCAAGAGTAAAATAACCGGGCGACATAAAACCAGAAATGGGCTTTTCCTTTAATGCATCGTTACGTGAATAACCGTAAAAAAACTGGGTTTTTAAATTAAACAGGAAACTGTAGTACCATCTTTTACTGGCATTTATACCATATTTACTGGCTATATCAATCAGGTCGTCATTTACCCTCGAAAGGCTTCCCTGAGTTTGAATAATTCCCAGTTTGTGAATGGCACTGTTTTCCCATTGGGTTTTTCCCTCCTCGTAAACAGCTTTAATACGCAAATCGCTTAATAGCGACACCGAGTTTTGTCCACCTTTAGCCCAGTTTTTTAAATAAGCCTGCGAAAACTGAATATTTTCGGAGCCTGAAAATTTCCAGGGGCGTTTATGCAATGCTACCTTTTCGAGTTTATCTGGTAATGCTGGCGCATCACGTCTAAAAATTTCTGCAAGGCTTTCGCGTGAGGCTCTTCGCTCAGCAGATGCTCCTTCTTTCAATTTTGGAGGGTCGGGCAATGTTTCGAAATGAACCTGAACCAATTCAGGGTAATCGTAATAAACGCCCATCATCAAATTCCTGTAGGAATACGAACGTTCATTGACAATGTTGTTATATTCCACAATTGCATTATTCTGCTTTACCTTCGATTTTAAATCAATGACATTTGAAACAGGATTGAATGTTTCAACCTTCAGCAGTGGTGCAGGCTTTTTCCTGTATATTACCGGTAGAGCCAAAGGTGAAACTTGCCGGCTTTTAAAGTATCCCATATCAATTCGATATGGATTAAAATTACGCTTAATAGTTTGACCATTTAATGATAATTGAACCACAGAGCGCTGTAATTCAGGTGTAAAATAATAATCAGACAAATAAAAAGGAATTACAGAACCTCTCAACCACATTTTCTCAGGCCAACAATGGGTTTGATTGTAATAGTCGATATAAAATTCAGGAATACCAGCATCCCTAAACATCAATACCGAAGGAGAGGCCTTTGGAAAATATTTCTGAACAACTGACTGGGCTACAACCCGAGGTACACTAACTGTAATAAGGAAAACCGAAAAAAGAATCCATTTATTTACCTTCATATTTTAATAAAATTGCAGGTTAAAAATACAGAAAGAATGATGGAGGTTAAGTTCAGGGACTAATAACAATCAGCAGATTTTCCGGTACTGACTGTTGCACAAAAATAGGTTAAAAAACTGATTTCGGGAAAGGGTAACAAGGCTCAAATTCATTAATTATTAAAAAAAAGAATAAAAAAGCAGGACTTATGATGGAAACCGAATCAGGAAGAATGTAGAATTATTCTACCTAAATTTAGCTCCTAATTGTGTCGATTCCAAACGTATCGCTTAAACTAATTAAACACCAATTAATATTAAACCAGCTTTTGACTCTCCAAATCTGGCTAAAAATGCGTTTTTTTGTAATTTGAAACAATATTACAGGTCTTTTACACACTCTTGAACCAATCAGTTGAGCTGATGCGTGATTTAACTTCAGGAAAAGAAGCCGGATTAATTTTCAGATTTGCATTACCAATGGTAATTGGCAATATGTTTCAGCAACTATATAATATTGTTGACAGCATAATTGTTGGCAAATATCTGGGCACAGAGGCTTTAGCTGCTGTAGGAGCATCATTCCCCATTTTTTATACATTAATTGCCTTTGTAATTGGAATTGGCAGCGGAGCCACTGTGGTTATCAGCCAGTATTTTGGAGCACGCGATTTTGAAAAAGTTAAGAAAGCCATAGGCACCATTTACCTTTTTATGCTTGGTGCCGGAATAGTTTTAACTGTTTTCGGAATTTTAATGAGCCGCCAGATTTTTTCAATGCTTAACATTGGTGAAGATGTGATGCCACAAGCCATTATTTATTTCAAAATTTACATGGTAGGAATGGTAGGTTTCTTTGGATTTAATGGAACAGCATCTGTTTTAAGAGGTTTAGGCGACAGTAAAACACCTTTACTGTTTTTATCGCTGGCTACTGTTGTCAACATATTCCTCGATTTATTATTTGTTGTGGTTTTTAAATGGGGAATTGCCGGTGCTGCGTGGGCTACAGTTATTGCACAAGCGGGTGGTTTTGTTTCTGCCATTATCTACCTGAACCGCCGCGACCATTTGATTCATTTCAGCTTAAAGTCGCTGAGTTTCGACCGTTTTACCTTTTGGCAAAGTGTTCGCATAGGTTTACCTACAGGGTTTCAGCAAACATTTGTGGCCTTAGGCATGATGGCTTTAATAAGAATTATAAACAACTTTGATACAGTTGCCCTGGCTGCTTACACGGCTGCAAGCCGAATTGAAGCGCTGGCAGCCATGCCTGCTATGAATCTGGCCTCTGCCCTATCGGCCTTTGTTGGTCAAAATTTAGGTGCAGGGCGTATCGACCGTATAAAAAATGGTGTGTGGGCCACTCAAAAAATGGCCTGGGCCATCAGCATTACGGTTATGATACTTGTTATTTTTCTGGGCGATGAACTCATGAGTTTGTTTAACAACGACCCGGACGTCATACAACACGGAAAAGATTATCTGATTATAGTATGTTCGTTTTTCGTGGTTTTTTCGTCTATGTTTGTGCTTCACGGCATGTTGCGGGGTGCCGGAGCCACATTAATACCAATGTTTATCACCCTCATTTCACTTTGGATAATACGTATTCCTCTGGCCGTATTCTTTTCATCGAAAATTGGTGAAACAGGCATTTGGTGGAGCATTCCATCGGGGTGGATTGTAGGTTTAGCCGGCACATGGATTTACTATAAAACCGGGCTTTGGAAAAAGAGAACTCTGGTGAGAAACAAAGAAGGTGTTTAAGTAACTGTTTAAATTTAATAGTGAAATTATTATTAAGATGATTAGATTTAAGATTATTAGACGGATAGATAAGTCGGGAAAGATATTAAGACATCTATAAAAACTTACAAATCTTCTCTATCCATCTTATATCTAAATATCTTACATCTAACTTTTCTATTCCTGATATTTTAACAAACTCAGCGACTGCTTAAACGATTTCACCGAAAACACTTCAGTAAATAATTCGGGCAATTTAGGTTTAAGTTCTCTTATCTGCAATCCGGTAACAAAGAAAGGTGTGTTGGTAAACATTTCTTTGTAAGTTATTAACAAACGTTCTAAATC
>CAZFTD010000082.1:0-1365 GCA_964521525.1 uncultured Marinilabiliaceae bacterium
AATTAGGGTCGATTCATCTTTACCTATATTCTGTACCTGACGGCACAGTCCCGTTAGGGACAAAACAACTTTTTACCGGATAGTAGTGATATTTTTTATTAAATTTATTGCGTTGATATAATACCGATAGATATGGAATGGTTTCTACGGGCCAGACATTGGCATATTTTTTTATTGATTTTTCTAATTCCTTTTATTATGATTATGGCAGGAGTTTTTCTGCTAAAAGTTTATTTTAATCCTGCTTTGTTGTTTTTCCTGTTTCCATTAGCTATTGCTATTGGTCAAATTGCACTTTATTTATGGATGTGGAGCGTAGTTAAGATGTTGGTTGGTAAATTGTTGAATTATAATGTAGCAGGGTTGTTTTATTTTCGTTTGGCCATTATTATCCCTTTGGTATTAACAGGTTTATTGTTACTTTTCTGGATGTATGGAGCTACTATATTTAGTTTAGGATCTTATTCAATGGCTGGAATTCTGTATACATCACTGTTTTTTATATTGCCTGTAAAGGTGTTGGTTATAATTTCTGCGTTCTATTGTTTTTTGTTTGTGGCTCGAACCATTAAAACTGCCGAAATACATCAGCCTGTTAGCTTTGAAGATTTCTTTACAGAATTTGTCCTGGTTGCGTTGCTACCTATTGGAATATGGTATTTGCAGCCACGGATAAATAATCTGGTTAAAAAAAATAGTTAGAAGCTGTTTTAATTTATGGGATTTATTAAAAGTCTATTAGAAGTTCAGACAAAAGACAGATAGAATAGACTTAATAGATTTTAAAGACTTACCATTGCTGCCAGACTGGCAAAGATAATCTTAGGAACAACTGGTTGAATTGGCTGACAATTTAGTTTTTTCCCTTATTCCATTTTCCGGATACCGATTCTCACCATTTCACGATGTTCCAACTCCGTTACACTTCGAGTCTTTTAGTATTGTGTCTATTCCCGATACTGGGGGCTTCTGTGTCAACATTTTAAAGTTATCAATTTTAAACAGCCACTAATATTCAAAGTCAATCGATTGATTTTTTCTGATAAATTTTTTACGGATTTCTAAAAAACTGCTTACCTTGGTTGTGGAATATAGCAGTTTGTTTATTCTATTTGTTTGAAAAATAACAGTTTGTTTAATTTAAACTAATACAATTATGCTTTTTCTTGCCGATAGTGCCAATTTGGATGAGTTAAGAAAACTTTTTGATTATTTCCCAATTGAAGGTGTTACAACCAATCCTTCCATACTTTCAACCGAAGGGCGTCCATTGTCTAAGCTTTTACCTCAGTTGGTGGAGCTTGTTGGTGAAAAAATGCTGCATGTTCAGTTAATCAGTCTAAAGGCTGAAAAAATGGTTGAAGA
>CAZFTD010000082.1:1465-13926 GCA_964521525.1 uncultured Marinilabiliaceae bacterium
CGCAGTCACCCGCTCACCGACATGAGCGTGGAATGGTTCCAGCGCGATGGCAAAGACCTGTACGATATAAAGTTTTGAATATGAAGTTTTAGTAGCTGCTTGATAACAATTTTAGCAGCTACTAAAACTATCTCTTATCCTATTAACATTAATCCGAGGTATTTATTATTGTGTTATCCATTAAACCTAAAGTTGAAATTCGTTTATCTGCCGATGGATCAACCACGCTTTATCGGCCCGATTTGGATGAACACTACCACTCTGTTCATGGGGCTATTCAGGAATCGATGCATGTTTTTGTTCAGGCCGGATTACAGAGAATAGAATGCCAAAATATTAATATTCTTGAGGTTGGATTTGGTACAGGGTTAAATGCGTTTTTAACCCTCCTTCATAAAAAGGAAGGTCAAATTAACTATCATGCCATTGAGAAATATCCTATTTCTGAGCAAATTGTAGAAACCATCAACTATCCTCAACAGTTCAATCTTCAAAATAGTAATGGTTTATTTCGGGCATTACATCAGGCGCCCTGGGGTAAAGATGTTTCGATTACGATTGATTTTACGCTTCGGAAACTTGAAACTGATTTACTGAATTTTGCTTCTGAAATAGGCTACCATTTGGTTTATTTTGATGCGTTTGCCCCCGAAAAGCAACCCGAACTTTGGACAAATCAGGTATTTGAAACCATATTCAAACACATGCAACCCGGTGGTATTTTAACCACTTATTGTGCCAAAGGCGCTGTTAGGCGTTCCATGTTGGCTGCCGGGTTTAAAGTTGAGCGTTTGTCTGGCCCTCCCGGGAAACGACAGATGATAAGGGCTATAAAGGAAAGCTAACTATTATTCACTTTGAGCGAAATTACGCCACCATTCCTCAATTGTAAAGCTATTGGGTTTTGTATCGAACGTTATTATTCTGTATTTTAAGGTGTACGCTTGGTCTTTCTCCATTTTCCAGCTTTGATTTCTGATGGGGCTGAAGTTTATGAAAATATTTGATATCCCGTTATTGGCTTCGTTGTTCCATGTTCGAAGAGGCTCCGGATGATTATGATTTTGTGGATGCGACATCAATAAAATGCCAGCCTGGTTACTTTGCTTTTCACTAACCATGCACCACCTGGCTCTTTCGCCATCCGAATTTGATTGGTCTTTCCCCTCCGACGTAATTAAATCAACGGTATTTGGATTCCAATTTTCTGCCCCTCTAAAAACAAAACCGCCATAACGGTATTCTTCCAGAAGCAGACCACCTTCAACAGGACAACTAAAGGTAGAGGTGTAATCAATAATAAAGTGTTGGTCATTAGTCTTATAGTTCTTAATTTCGAGTGTTTCAACTAAAGCAACAATTTTATTAAGCTCGTTTTCTAAAGCGTAATGATGGTGCAATACTGTAATTGAACTATAAGCAGCTTCTTCCTTAATATCAATAACTTTTATAAAGTCAACCCTGCCGGTTTTTTGGCCAAGGTTCCAGAAATCAACGGGTTTATTCTGGAAAATGGTTTTTGTCCATGCATTCCATAATCCGTAATGGTGCAGGTGGTCGGGCGGTTGAATGCGTGTCAGGCTTTTCCCAGATGGTGTAAACAATGGATGAATGTACCCACTTCTTGAGAAAGCAGGGTCGGCATTTATGGGCAGTGATGCCGGAACAAAATTATACTTCAAAACCGTTTTGCCGTGCGATTTAAATATATAAGCCGAATCAGTGGCTACAATTCCATTAATTGAATCGCTTATTAAACTTTGTTTAGACTTTATCAGCTGACTGGTTTCTTTTTTGCTCATGCATTGACCAAGAATAGCTACACTCATTATCAGCAGAGGTATCATGAAATAGGGTTTATGCATAACTCTCAGAATTTCAATTAAAAATTTAAACAAAGGGGGTTTATACGAAAATAACAACAAAGTCGAACTAATTCAACAGATAACAGAAAATATTGTACCTTTCGCCACTTAAACAAAGCAATTTTAAAATGGATAAGGTAAGTTATGCACTTGGAATGAATATGGCACAAAATTTAATCTCATCAGGATTTAATCAGATAGATGCCGAATCGTTTCAGAAGGGTATGGAAGTAATTCTTCGTGGTGAAAAACCATTAATTTCGATGCAGGAGGCTAATGAGGCGCTGCAAAATCATTTCTCTAAACTTGAGGCTGATAAAAGCGAATCGACCATTAAAGAGGGTGAAGCCTTTTTGTTAGAAAACAGGAAGCGGAAAACCGTTGTAACGCTTGAAAGCGGCCTTCAATACGAGGTGCTGAATGAGGGCGCCGGGGTAATTCCTAAAGCCACCGACAGGGTTAAATGTCATTATCATGGAACACTGATTAACGGAACCGTTTTCGATAGCTCAGTTGAAAGAGGCGAACCGGCAGTTTTTCCGGTTAATGGAGTAATACAGGGCTGGGTTGAGGCGTTGCAATTAATGCAGGTAGGTTCAAAATGGCGATTGTTTATTCCGCCACACTTAGCATATGGTTCGCGTGGTGCAGGAGGTGTTATCGGGCCTCATACCACCCTTGTTTTTGATGTGGAACTTATCGGGATTGAATGAGTTTTTCAACATCATTAAAAAATCATTAAATTCGGCTCGCTTTTGAGCAGTTTAATATTCAATTTTAATAATTAAATACGAGCATGATTCGTTAAACACAAACACGAATGTAAATTCATCATGCGAGTTACATTCGGCCATATTTCTAATATTATTTACGAATGAAACAATTGTCAATTTTTGTTTTGATTTCGGGGTTCCTTATTTTAATTGCTGGTTGCGGTAAAGTCCCCAAATCAGGTAAGGCAACTTTGAAAAATAATGCTGACAGTATCAGTTATGCACTTGGATACCTTGAGGCAAATGGATGGGTAATGAGGTTTAAAGAAGCCCCATTCGATTCTGTTGATTTAAAAACAATGGCTCGCGGTTTTGCCAATTCTTTAATGAGCAAAACTTATGTTGAAAGGCGTATCGACCAATTCGGAGGATTTAACGAGGAGGTTTTTGTTACAGCATTTATTAATAAGCTGGCTTACGACAAATCTTATTTCGATGAGTATTCGGCCGATATGCTCCTGAGAACATCCTTTGAGCGCGAAAGAGCCAGAAAAGATGTGGCCAATAAAGCAAAATGGGAAGAAAACCTTGAAAGAGGCAGAGCCTTTTTAGCTGAAAACGCCAAACGTCCTGAAGTTATAACGCTCGAAAGCGGTTTGCAATACGAGATTCTGGTTGCCGGAAATGGCCCTAAGCCAGAACTTACCAGCAATGTAAAAATTCATTACCACGGAAGTTTAATCAATGGAAAGGTTTTTGATAGTTCAGTTGAGCGTGGAGAACCTATTGTGCATCCGGCCAACGGCTTTATTCCCGGATGGCAGGAAGCATTGCAATTAATGCCTGTAGGTTCAAAATGGAAGCTTTTTATCCCTTCTAATCTGGCTTATGGCGAGAATGGCGCAGGTGGAGAAATTGGTCCAAACGAAACCTTGATTTTTGAAGTTGAATTACTTGGTATTGAGTAATTGAGTGCTAACAGGCAAAAGGCAAATGTAGTTTAATGATTAAAATTAGCGATGTAGCCTTTAGTTTTCCTCAATTTTATTATTGACGCACTACCACATAAACCTTAAATAAAAAGGCGATTAAACATTTATGGTTTAATCGCCTTTTTTGACAATATGCTATAAACAGTTGAATGGTTTTTATTAGCCAAATCTGATGGTTATTAATTATTTGCCTTTACGAATTATCTAAATCTCTATTAATCAATTAACGGCAAACAACCGAAATCTTCTTCCATCAGCATTTCGTTAACAATATCTACGTTAAACGACTCTGGGTTCCAATCCTCATCGAGCCATTCCATTATTTCAGATCTGTCGGGATGTGTGGGTGAATTAAAAACTCTAACCATTTCCATATAAGCCCAGGGGCCTCCACTGTCTTCAGGAGGGCAGCTTCTTTCGCCATCCACACAAAAAGGATAATAATCGTTTAACGAAGCCTTAAGTTTTTTTTCCAATGTAATTTCATGAATCCAAGTGTCTCCAAAGTCGTAAATGTATCTGATAGTCTCTTCATCTTTATTAAGAATATCGATGAGTCGGATAGAGGTATAGTCCATAAAACGGTCCGACACTTCAAACTCATCATCGGCAATACCAAAAGTTCGTCCATTTTTCACAAATTGATGCAGGTGAGAATTCTCCCAGCCCATAGCCGTTTGTATTACTTTGTGAAAATCGTGCAGAAATAAATCAGAAGGTACCTGTAACCTTCGCCAAATGGGAGGTGTTACACCAATTAAGGTAATCTTAACTTGAAAAATAACCGGCGGTTGCAACATTTGAAAACATTTTCTCAAAGTTAATAAAAAAAGAGACTGTTGGCTTGTTTATGCACGATTTATTGGTTGATAAAAACAAACAGGATGAAGACGCTAAATCTTTATCCTGTTTTATTCTAATTTTTAGATGTAGATTATTTTTTTAACAAATCGCGAATCTCGGCCAGCAGCTCTTGTTCTTTAGTTGGTCCGGGAGGTGGAGTGGGTTTGGCTTCTTCTTTGCGCTTGAGGCTGTTCATAAATTTAATCATGGCAAAGATGGCTGCTGCAATGATAAGAAAATCAACAGTGGTTTGAATAAAATTACCGTAATTCAGAGTTACAGCGGCAGAAACAGTTTCTCCGGCAGTATTCACAACTGCATCTTTTAAGGTAACTGACAAATCGCTGAATTTAACGCCACCAACCAGCAAACCAATGGGCGGCATCAATAAATCGTTAACTACAGAAGTGACTATTTTTCCGAACGCACCTCCAATTATAATACCAACTGCCATATCGACTACATTGCCGCGCATGGCAAAATCGCGGAATTCTTTTAAAAGACTCATAATTCAGTATAATTTAGATTGAAAAAATAGGTTTTTAAAAAGTGAATTTCGTGTAGATTTTTATGAATGGCAACTTTTTGTCAAATATAAAGAAAAGGAATACAAGGGAAGAGTATAAAAGTCTTGGTTTTGATTAGGGGTAAAATTTGGTTGAACTCACGATTAATATTAACTTTATGCAATCAAAGTATTTGTAATTGCCTTAAAATTAGATTTTAGGATATTAGCTGATGAGTGTTTAGCCATTAACTTATGGAAAAATCTTTTGTGTGGTTAAATAATTGAAACGCCTCAAAGAAAAATTCTAATTTATCAGGTTCGTAAATTGTAGGAATAATTTTAAATATTTAAGAAATGAAAAGTGCTGAAATTCATACTGTGAAAGGTGTTATGAAAGTTCAATTTTACCATGAGGATGCTCCTGGTACCGTGGCTAATTTCATAAAGCTGGCTGAAGAAGGTTTTTACGATGGTTTAACTTTTCACCGGGTTATTCCAAATTTTGTGATTCAGGGAGGTTGTCCTTTTTCAAAAGAGTCTGGAAGCTCAAGAGTTGGTACAGGTGGGCCGGGTTATAAAATCCCTTGCGAATTAACCGGTGGTAATCAGTATCACGATCGTGGCGTTTTAAGCATGGCTCATGCCGGAAGAAATACTGGAGGCTCACAATTTTTTATCTGTCATGGTCGCCAAAATACCAAACATCTCGATCGTCAGCATACTTGTTTTGGAAAGGTTTATGAAGGACTTGAGGTAGTTGATGCCATTAAAGCAGGCGATATAATTGAGAAGATTGTTATTGTTGAAACCGAATAATTAGATTTATGAACTTTGAATTAATTGGAAGTCTTATTCTTATAGAGAATACTCAGGAAATAAGTGCATCTTTTAAAAAGCGGGAATTTGTAATTGAAGTTGCCAACGAAAGAAACAGCGATTGGAATGATTTTATTAAATTCCAGATTACTCAGGACAAATGCTCTGTGCTGGACCAGTTTCAGGTTGGCGACAGAGTTAAAGTTGCTTTTAACATCAGGGGAAGAAAGTGGGAAAAGGATGGAAAAGTAAATTACTTTTCTAATCTTGAAGCCTGGCGCGTAGAAAAAGCTATGGCAGGTTCTGTTGAGGATGCTCCTCCGCCTCCTCCTTATATCGAAACAGAAATTCCGCCGGCTGATGTCAATGATCAGTTACCCTTTTAACAGATTAATCTAATAAATAGAAGTTTTAATTTATAGTTTAACCACGTAACCGGGCGTACAAGATGCCCGGTTACGTGGTTTTGTTTTTAAAATCGAATAAAAACATTACAAACATCATTTTTGCCCTTGACATTTATTTGTAATTTTTCTATTTTTAAAAACCGATAACTTTTTGTTTAACCCAAAATCTATTAATATGCTGAAAATTATTGCTTCAGGCATTTTAGGTCAGGATGCCGAGATCAAGGAAGTTGGAAACAGTAAGTTAATTAAGTTTAGTGTGGCTGTTTCAATGGATTACAAAGATGCACAAGGCAACAAAGTAGAGAAAACCGAATGGATTAAAGCCTCATTGTGGAAAGGTAAAGACCAAAGCACAAAGGTTGCCGAGTATCTAAAAAAAGGTAAAAAAGTTTTGATTGAAGGCATTCCCGATAGTGAAGCGTATAAAACAAAAGAAGGAGAAGTTAAATCATCGTTGAATATTACCGTTAAGGAACTTGAGTTTATGAATTAGTTCTTTAATAAATAGTTAGAGATTAAAAGCTGTTGAGTAAAACCAACAGCTTTTTTTGTTTTTAAGCGCGTGAGAATTTGTGCCCTTTTCCCTGATTGTTTGGTATAAGGTTCCTGTAAAAAATCGTTTTAATGGTTGTAACCGGTAAATTTGTATATTTGTAATAGCCCTATTTTATAGCAAAGCAGACTACAATGACAATGATTAGAAAAGCACACATAATTTTATTTGCCCTTTTGATTGGATGTGGCCCCTCACGGCAGGAACAAGCCCGGGAACGATTAGAAGAAGTTTTGGTGTTGAAAGAATCCGGAAACTTTAATTTAGCCAAGCTGAAACTGGATACTCTGATAAAAGCTTTCTCTGACCAAACCGAGCAGGTTGGTGTTGCCCGGCAAGTTCTGAAAGAAATCTCCATACTCGAGCAGGAGCGTAATTTGGTTTTTCTGGACAGTATGCTTAAGGTTCAGGAAGAAATACTTGAACCCATGATGAAGAACTTTATTGCATCGGATGAGTATGGGCCTCAGAAAATATTGATTCATAAACGTCAACGGCCTGAAAATAGCTTTAATAGAACATTCCTCCGCGCTCATTTAAATGAGGCTGGCGATTTTTTTATTTCAAGCAGGTATTATGGTTCGCAATGGATATATCACCAGCAAATTAAAGTTTATAATCAGGATCAATCGGTTTTCTCGGAAATTGTACCTGAGGATGGTTTTGACAACCGAAGGTTTGACGACCAGGGCGAGAAGTGGGAAATTGTACAGTTTAAAGACGGTAAGGATAATGGTATCATCGATTACATTGCAACGCATTGGAAAGATCCTTTGAAAGTTCAATTAATTGGGAAACGTCATGTTTACATTGTTTTGGAACTTTTCGATAAAGAAGCCATTCGTGATGGATACGAGATTTCTTTTGTATTAAAGGAGATTCATCGGATTAAAGAGGAGAAAAAGAGAGTGAATCAAATGCTCAGGCAGCTAAGGTCGTAGTTATTCACAAGTCAACTGAAATCTTGCAAGTTGTTAGCTCCTTGCAAATGCTACATTATAATAGCAAATTTGAAATCTGTAATGAAGATTTGATTTATTTTCTCCCCCTTTGTGATTTACTTTGAGTTCCTTTGTGGTTAAATTTTAAGACTCATTTCGCGTCAATAGCCAAGGCCTCTTTTTCCCTATTCAGAGAACCTGGTATTTAGATTCATTCCATATAGTCGTCATCATTGGTCGGTTAACATTTAATTTTGGCCATTTTATCAAAAAATAGTGCAATTCCGCAATGGCTGTTGTAATTTTATGCTTCCCTTATTTTGTAAAACGCTAACCATGAAGAGACTTTTACTCCTGATTATAGTTTTCATATTCTCAGTTTCTGCAATACTTTCACAGGCAGATTTATCCATATCGAAGGGTGTTACTCCTTCAAATCCGAATGCCGGTAGTAACGTAGTATTTAGTATTACTGTTTCAAATGGGTCTGCAAATCTTGCTGAAGGGGTATGGGTGAATGAGCAAATTCCTAATGGGTATAGTTATGTTTCCCATAGCGGTTATGGAACATATGACCCTATAACTGGGGTTTGGACTATAGGTACATTGGCTGCAAATAATTTCGTTACTTTAACCATTAATGCCACTGTTCATGCCACTGGCAATTATGTTAATAATGTTATAGTTAATTCTGATTCCGATAATAATGGGGATAATGATTCTGACAGCAAATCAGCAATACCAGTTGCCACCACGGTAAGCTTACAAAGTGTTACCAATGCCGCAGAACCCTCAACCAATGGACAGTTTAAGGTGGCTTTAAGCGCTGCTGTTGCCAATGATGTAACCATTAATCTTAGTTATAGCGGTACCGCAACTTTTGGTAATGATTATACAGCACCTGCTTCTGTTGTTATAAGCGCTGGAAGCACAGAGGCCATAGTTAATATTACTGTGGTAAATGATGATATTGTTGAGGGCACAGAATCCATTGTTTTGGGCATTAGCAGTACCAATAATAGCGATGTAACGGTTGATAGTAATTCGGCTTCCATTAATATAACCGATGATGACATTGCTACCATCAATTTAAGTGGCTTTACTGTTTCTGAAACCAATAGCAATGTGGATCATAATTTTGTTGCCACCTTAACCAAGCCTTCCAAAAATGATGTAGTTTTTTCTTTTTCAACAACTGAAGGTACAGCTAAAGCCGGTAGTGATTTTGTTGCAGTAGCTGCCAAAGAATACACCATTAATGCCGGTGAGACAAGCATTAATATTCCTGTAACAATTATTGGAGATACAAAACCAGAGCCTTCAGAAACGTTCACCGGAGTGATGTCATTATTAAATGTTTACGGGCAAAGTATCTCAACAGGAACAATAACAGCCACCGCTACCATTATTGACGATGATGCTGCCGATTTAAGTTTAAGCGGATTTACTGCTTCAGAAACCGATGTAAATGAAACGCATTATTTTATTGCTACTTTAAGTCATGCTGCCCAGGAAGATGTGGTAGTTAGCTTTACAACAACCGAAGGGTCGGCTAAAGCGGGAAGTGATTATGTGGCACATTCGGGAACCACACATGCCATTTTGGCCGGAAATACCAGTGTTAACATTCCGGTTGTTATTGTTGGCGATAATATTGCTGAAGGTATTGAAACATTTTCTGGTACCATCTCCATTTCCAATAGTAATGGTCAAAATATTAATTTAATTACAGCTACAGCTACAGCCACAGCTACTATTGAAGATAATGATGCAGCTACATTTTCCATAAGCGATATCACGGTTAATGAAAGTGCCGGCACAGCCATTTTCACCATAACACTTAATGCTGCTGTCCAAGATGGGGCAGGAGTCAGTTATACCACAACCAATGGTACCGCTGTGGCACCAGGCGATTATACCAGTCAAAGCGGCACATTAACGTTTACCGGAACTGCCGGCGAAACCAAAACCATTACAGTTCCAATAATTGATGATAATATAGCCGAAGCCAACGAGGTGTTTTATGTTGACCTGAGTAGCCCAACAGGAAGCGGAGTTTCTATTTTTAAATCGCGTGGAATTGGCACAATCGAAAATAATGATTTTGCCACATTTTCCATTAACGATGTAACAGTAAATGAAGGAGCGGGCACAGCCACTTTCACCGTAACACTTAATGCTGCTGTCCAAGATGGGGCAGGAGTCAGTTATACCACAACCAATGGTACCGCTGTGGCACCAGGCGATTATACCAGTCAAAGCGGCACATTAACGTTTACCGGAACTGCCGGCGAAACCAAAACCATTACAGTTCCAATAATTGATGATAATATAGCCGAAGCCAACGAGGTGTTTTATGTTGACCTGAGTGGCCCAACAGGAACCGGAGTCAGTATTACAAAAGCCCGTGGAGTTTGTAATATTAATGACAACGATGCTGTGGTAATAAGTTTGGCTGGTTTCTCCGTTACTGAAACAAATGCTTCTCAGAGCAAAAATTTTGTTGCAACTTCCAACCGTGCAGCTCAGCACGATATTGAAATTCTATTTTCAACTTCTGATGGTACGGCAATTTCTGGCAATGATTATCAGGCACAAACTAATGTTAAATATATTATTGTCGCCGGACAATTAAGTGTAAATATTCCGGTAGTTATTTTAGGTGATGAATTATCGGAGCCGGAAGAATCTTTTTCAGGTACCATAACCCTTGAGAATGCAAATGGGCAGCAGGTTTCAATTAATCCTGCCACAGCTACAACAACCATTATTGATGATGATTTTACCAACCTGGTCATTACGAAAACCATTGGTGGTACACCCCCTTATTATGTTGGCAGTAATGTAACGTTTACTATCACTGTTCAAAATACAGGAGCCCGGAATGCCTTTAATGTGACAGTGGAAGATATTCTTTCATCCGGATTTGAATTTGTAAGTGCAAATACTTTAACAGGTACATGGGTTAACCCCAATTGGAATATCGGTACTCTCAATAGTGGAAGCAGCGTTTCCCTTCAATTGGTTGCTAAAATAAATGCCTCTGGCATTTATACAAATACCGCCACGGTAACGTCAACAACAACTGACAATAATAGTGCTGATAATAGCGCTGTAATTACAATTACCGCAACTCCCCGAGCCGATTTGTTAATTGAGAAATTAGTTAGCAAACTTTCTCCTGTTATTGGTGAAGATGTTGTGTTTACCTTAAAAGTTAAGAATAATGGTCCTAGTACTGCAACAGGGGTAATAGTGAATGATTTGCTGCCCAACGGGTACACATTTAAATCATACAGCGGAGATGGTACCTATGATGCTGCTTCAGGTGTTTGGAGTATAAATAATTTAACTAAGAACGCAGAAATAACCTTGAACATTACTGCAACAGTTAAACTTGGAACGAATTACACCAATACAGCTACTGTTTCGGCCAATGAAAATGATCCTGTTCCCGCTAATAATATGGATTCAGCAACACCTACTATTGTTAATAGTGCTCCTGTGGCAGTTAACGATTTCTATACAACGCCAGAAGACACACCTCTTAATGTGTTGGCAGCTACAGGATTGTTAAGCAACGATTACGATGTGGATGGTAATACTATTACTATACAAACTTTTACTGTTAACGGGAACTCTTATAATGCCGGACAAACCGCCACAATTACCCAGGGAAGCATCGTTATTAATGCCAATGGTAGTTTTATATTTACGCCCGCATTAAACTATAATGGCACACTACCAACAATATCTTATACAATTTCAGATGGAAGTTTAACTGCAACCGCTTCTGTTACTATTGCAGTTACTCCGGTTAATGATGCCCCGGTGGCAGTTGCCGATTCATATACTACCTTAGAAGATACTCAACTGAGCGTTAATGCAGATAATGGACTACTGAAAAACGATTACGATGTAGATGGGGATAACATTTCAGTTGTTTCGTTTAAGGTAAACAGCACTAGTTACAATGCCGGACAAACTGCTAATTTCACACAAGGCAGTATAACCATATTGGCAAATGGAAGTTTTGTTTTTATGCCTGCATTAAATTACAATGGATCTATTTCCTCAGTTACCTATACTATATCTGATGGATTGTTAAGCAGTACCAATTCTGTTTCTTTCACAGTTTCGGCCGTTAACGATCCCCCAATAGCCAATCCTGATTATATTTACACGGCTGAAAGTACCGGTACCATTTTTAATGTTTTAGCTAACGATAACGATGACGCCGACGGTGCTGCAGGTGGGCTGAATCCTAATTCGCTGAAAATAACCAAACAACCTGCCAATGGAACAATTATTATTTTGGCGAATAAAAATATCAGTTATACACCGCATATTGGTTTCTTTGGTCAGGATGAAGCTGAATATGAAATTTGTGATATTGGATATCCGCTTCCATCTCTATGCTCAAGGGGTACCATTTATATTGATGTAACCCGCTTATCTCCTCATGCAATAAATGATGTAGCTCAAACCGATGAAGATACTCCCGTTAATATTGATGTGCTGGCTAATGATATTGATACTGATATCAATCCGGCTTCATTATCAATAGTTACAAAACCAACTAATGGTACGGCCACCTATTTGGGGGATGGTATTATAAGATATATGCCAAATGCGAATTACTATGGTACCGATTTCTTTACCTATACGGTAAGGGATATGACCAACCTCTTAAGTAATGTGGCAAGGGTTGATATAACTATTCATCCTGTTCCTGATCCGCCGGTTTCAGTTAATGGCTGGTATTCAACTCCTGAAAATATAGCAGTTGGTTGTAAAGAATTTACTCATTCTGAAGCAAA
>CAZFTD010000082.1:13936-14769 GCA_964521525.1 uncultured Marinilabiliaceae bacterium
ACTCCTGAAAATATAGCAGTGGTTATACCAATACATCAGTTGGTAACCGACCCCGATAACGATATTGATTTTTCGACAATTGTTATTGCTGAAGCACCATTAAATGGGACAGTAAGTTTAGGAACTAACCCCGGTGAATTGGTATATACACCTAATTTTGGATATGCGGGCAACGATAGTTTTAAATACAATGTGGCAGATGCCACTGGCCTACGAAGTAATACCTCAACTATTTCTATTCAGGTCTCCGATCAGGCTCCAGTTGCCAACGATGATGCTATCACCATTAATGAAGATGAATCCATTATTATTAATGTTCTGGCTAATGATACAGATCCTCAGAATAATATTGATCCTACATCAGTTGTAATTATAACACCTCCTTTACATGGAACAGCCACAGTTAATACTGTGAACGGCAGGATTAATTACACGCCAAACCTGGATTATAATGGTACCGACTGGTTTGTTTACAGGGTTTGCGATGTAACGCACTATTGCGATGAGGCAAAGGTTAATATTACCATTTTGCCAGTAAATGATGCTCCTGTTGCAGTGGATGATTACCGTACATTGGCTGAAGATAATTCTGTTTTAATTGATGTACTTGCCAACGATTATGATGTTGATAATGTTAATGATGATTTAGTTATCAGCATTGTAACACAACCGCTTCATGGTAAAGTTCAGGTAGTTACAAATCCAGATGGAATTGTGTATACGCCTGATTTGAACTATTTTGGAGCGGATAGTTTTCGTTATAAAATAACTGATCCGGGTGGCTTATCGTCCGAGGCAACAGTGTATTTAACCATTACCCCGGTTAATGATCC
>CAZFTD010000083.1:0-14634 GCA_964521525.1 uncultured Marinilabiliaceae bacterium
ATCGGAAATACTGATACAAATGGTCTTTCGGGATGTATTATAATTGTTCACAACATTGATTATGTGCAACTTAAATATTTGCATTGTTTAAAGAAATTAAAAAAAACCATAAAAAGTTAAGGTTTTAACTGATGTTAAAAGCGAAGACTTCCAGTTGGGCACCAGTTGTTAGGTGTTTGTTTTTAGTTATGATCTCTTAGTTTCTGGGAACTAACGTCTGATGTTTAACAGCTAAGATTTGACTATTAGTATCAATATAAAAAAGAGTGCAAACAGCATTAAACTATCAGCACTCTTAAATAAAAGGTTTATTCAAAAAAGATTAATCAGGTTTCAATAATAAAAGCAACTGATTATTTTTTACATTAATAACCAGTATTTTGCCAGAATCCGGTTCCGGGAGTTTCACTATAATTGGTAATTGCATCTAATTGAGCTGAAGGTATAGGCCGGTACAAATGGTAATTTTGAATTCGGCCACCCGCCTGCGCATTGTATGCTCTAACTCTTGGTATTAAGGTTTTGGTACGTTTTAAATCGAACCAGCGCTGCTGCTCGCCACAGAGTTCAATGGCACGTTCGTCTAAAATGGTATTAATATCAACCGTACCCGACAAAGAGTTGTCCTTTCCCGGAATAGCACGAATACTTCGCAATTGATTTAATGTTGATAACGCGGCAGAGCTTCCGGATGTTACCAATTCGGCCTCGGCTTTAATCAGATACATTTCGGCCAATCGGAATACAATGGCATCGCGCTTTGAAATGTCGTGTGTTGGATAAAGCGGATCGTAAACATTATCTAAAAATTTCTTAATGCCCGGATAGGATTTCCATCCACCAATTGCATTATTATTAAACCTGTTATCACCATAAACACTTGAAACCGGTTTAGCTGCTTCGGTAGGTAAAGCGGTGGCGGGGTCGTAACTTGTAAAAACCGGAACATCGCCGCCAGCCATAAACTGTATTCGGTAACGGTCTTTTGCCCAGGCTTGCTTAGCAATTCCTTCAGGGGAATTACCATTTAGGGGCGAGTAATATATAGCTGTATCCTGCATTAACGGATACCTTAAAGAGCTTCCGGCCAAACCAGGAACAATGGTATAAGCTGTTAATAATGTAGCTTCGGTTCGCTGATCGGTTTCACGGTTATTTTCCAATAATCGCCATAAATAAAGCGATGGCAGGTAACGAGTAAAGCCTCTGCCGTATGGGGAGTAATGCGCAGCAACATCAACCTCTACGCCTGTTACTCTGTGTTTAATAAAAGATGTTGAGGGACCTAAAACACGAATAAAAACCGTAGCCGGAGTGGTATTCAAGTCGGGGGCACCGTTGTTCCACATTGAAACAAACATCAGCAACATAGCACTACCACCACGCCCATAACCGGTACGTGTAATTAATCCGTTATAATCAAGAGCAGCCCCACTGGTAATATTGGTTCTGTATCGTTTAGGAACAGTATTGGCCGGGCCAGAAATATCAGAAGAGTAAGTTACTCCCCAGATGGCTTCTTTGTTTTTACCAATATCTTCATTCAACATTGACCAGGTGTCAGCATAATTTTCATAAAAGGAGGCTATTCCGCTGCCAATTACAGCCTGAGCTTCGGCTTGGGCAAGTGCATACAAATCCTTTCCATTGTAATCGGCATTGGTGGTAATGCCATTTCTTCCAAGCCATGATGCTGCATAAAGCAAAGTACGTGCTTTTAAGGCCCGTGCTGCCCATAAATGAGCGCGACCATCGGTTTTTACAACATAATTCGAGTTCTCGAAGGCAGCAATAGATTTGTCAATATCTGCCAAAATATTACCATATACAACCTCCTCCGATACACGGGTTGGGTTTGTTGAAACTGTTGTAATAGGATCACTGTTATATGGAATAGGCCCCCAAATATTAACCATGTGCAGATAATAAAATGCTCTTAAAAAATAGACTTCACCAGTGTATTGGGTTTTCAGGTTATCTGCAATAGCTTTATTAAGCGGAATGTATTTCAAGGCATTGTTACAAACATCAACAGCGGCATAGAAAGCTTCCCAATACTGGTCTAAACAGGCATTATCTGCCACGTTATCATTAAGACTCTCAGCAGTTAGATTGTACGAAGTTAGTGATTTCTGCTTATTATCGAATCCATAATAAAACAGGTCGGTTCCCATTTCTGACAAACCAAGTCCGGCTTCCTTTCCGTACCAGGTTCTTGTAAAACTATAACATGAAGCAACCAGTCCGTGAATTCCCGAAGCCGTTGAATAGGCAAGATCGGCAGTAACACCCGCCTTGTTATCTTCCTCCAGAAAATCGGAGCAAGCAGGCATACCTAGCACCAATACTGAGGCAGCCAATATGATATATAATATTTTTTTCATATTAATAAACTTTTAAAAATTAGAATTCAAGATTAACACCAAAAACCACTTGTTTGGCTAAAGGAAAACTAATGGAACCACCACGCTCAGGATCATAATTATCAATCTTGCTGAATGTGAAAAAGTTCTTCAATGAACCATAAAATCTGACTTTATTAATTCCAACTCTATTAATTAAACCTGTTGGAAGATTGTAGCCAAGGGTAACATCCTTAATTTTAATATAATCAGCTTTTTCGTACAACAATGCCGATCCATAACTGCCATAAGTGGTACTGGGTGCTCCTGGACTAGGAAATTTCGCTTTCGGGTTCTGTGGTGTCCAGTAATCCAAATCGCCCCAGTTGGCAGTTTCAAAATTGAGTTGAGAATTCATTTCATAGGCAATATATCCGCCCAGACGAGCGTACACAAAAACCGACAGTGAGAAATTCTTGTAGGTTACATTGTTGTTCATCCCAAATAAGTGCTTTGGAGCACGATTATAAACCCGCTTATCGTCATCGTCTAATTTCCCATCATCGTTACGGTCAATAATTTTAATAGTACCGGGATTACCATAAGCAGCCACATATCCCAAAGTTTGGTCGGGATATCTTGCCTGCCATGCTGTTTTATATTCTTCAAATTCGCCGATGCCCCATATACCATCAGCTTCATAATTGAAGAAGATACTAACCGGCTGTCCTACAATTTGGCCGGTTGTTCCGGTAATGTTTCGTTCAATACCGCCTGACAAACTCACAATTTTATCTTTTGATGTTGAGTAGGTCCAGTTAATATCCCACGACAAATCCTTTTGTCTAAATACCATGGTATTTAATGCTATTTCCAGACCTTGACCTTCGGTTGAGCCAATATTGGTTACCACACTTGGAAAAACAGATGATGTTGGTGCACTTTTAGGATACAACAAATCAGATGTTTTACTGAAATAATAATCCACACTACCAGAAATCCGGTTATCAACAAAGCCAAAATCCAGACCAAGGTTAAAAGCTTCGGTGGTTTCCCATTTCAGTTTTTCATTACCCATTTTACTTGGCAAATTACCCGGAATATCGTTGCCACCAAGGTAATAATAAGTTGTACGCTCATCAAGTGTAGGCTGGGTGTCGTAAGGATTAACAGCAGCATTACCCGATACACCCCACGATGCCCTAAGTTTCAAATTTGACAACCAGTTTATGGTTCCAGCCATAAATTCCTCTTCATTAACCCGCCATGCAGCAGCAACAGAAGGGAAATATCCCCATTTGTTACCTGGTGCCAATGTTGAAGAACCATCAGCCCGCATAGAAGCGGTAAGTAAGTATCTGTCCATCAACGTGTAATTTAAACGACCAAAGTAAGATAATATGGCTGATTTTGTGTAAGCACTACTGATAGGATTGGGAGAAATAATTTTCGACACATCATAAAATGCACTTTTGTAATAATGTTCGCGCCCGGCGTCACCTTGAATCATATTTTGTTCATACACATTTTGTTTTGCACTACTGCCCAATAAAGCCGTAATATTATGAAATCCAGCATTAATAGTATAGTTCAAAGTATTATCCCAGGTATAACCCGTTCTGTTCACATATTCGGATGAAATATAACTGGTTCCCGGCGATTGGTAACGGGCCACACTTTCATAATCCTGATAGACGCCAGTTCGGATGTTGCTACGATCGAGGGCAAACATGGTTTTCAATGTCAGGTTTTTAACTGGAGTTACCTCAAGATAACTATTACCAAAAAACCTGGTGGTTTCAATATTTCTTTGGAAAGCGCCATCAACTTCGTCCAGTAATGGATTGGCATGAGCCAAATAACGAGGGTTAGGAGTCTTAATTATTTCGCCCTCTTTTGTATAGGCGTGGGCAATGGTAGTTAATTTTAATCCCTGACCAAAAACACTGGAGTTGCGGCTATCATGATCACGATAGGTGTACATCATATTGGCACCAATTTTAAACATGGAGCTTATTTTATGATCAACATTTACCCGTACATTATAGCGGTCCATCTTGTCATTTTTCATTAGACCTTCTTCAAACATAGTTCCCAACGAAATATTAAACGTAGTATTATCAGAACCACCCGATACCGACGCTTCATAATTCTGTGTTAATCCATTTTGAAGAATAATATCCAGCCAGTCGGTATACGACCCATTTCTATAAACTTCTATTTCAGTCCAGTCGGCCATACTAAATGTCAATTCCTGCTCAGGAGTAATGTTGCTGGTACCCCACTGAGGATTATAGTTTGCCGTTCCCCATCTGGCTGCATCGGCCTCGGCAGCATAGTTGGCCTTATCGATTAGGCGCTGCACTTCTTTTTTGCCATACATAACCTGCGGCACATGTGTAGGAATATTGGATGAGATGTATGAGCTAAGATTAACCCTTGTTTTACCGGCTGCACCACGTTTTGTCGTAATAATAATTACACCGTTAGCACCACGTGTTCCGTAAATAGCAGTAGAAGAGGCATCTTTCAATATATCCATCGACTCAATATCGGATGGGTTAATATCAACAGTGGAGCCATACTCTACCCCATCAACAAGTATTAACGGAGCATTGGAAGCACGAATAGAACGGGTACCCCTTACAGTAATACTTACACCAGAGCCAGCCTGACCGTCACTCTGTGAAAGATTAACACCAGGAACCCGACCCTGAATAGCCTGCATGGCATTGCTGGTTGTTACCTTGGTAATCTCTTCCGATTTTACAGTAGTAACCGATCCAGTAAGGTCTCTTCTGCGCACCACACCGTAACCTATGGCTACTATTTCATCCAGCCCTATGGAACTTTCGGCCATGGTAACATTAATGTTAGTTTGACTACCAACTGCAATTTCCTGGTCGGTAAAACCAATAAACCGGAACACAAGAACGGCCTGCGAAGGATTGTCAACCAGGAGCTGGTAGTTGCCATCAATATCGGTAACAGTGCCAATTGTTGTTCCTTTAACAATTATATTAACTCCCGGCAATGCGTCCCCATTGGTAGCCACAACAGTACCACGAATTAATCTGCTTTCCTGGGCAACCATTGATAAAGCAATGGTCCAAATCCCAAAAAGCATCAGCAATCGTAAGAATTTTCTTTTTTTCATAGTTGATTTTTGTATTAAGGCATAAACTGATTATGTATTTAAATAGTAAGAGATTATTTCATCTGTTAATAATTTATTCTTTTAAGGTCAGATTGCCTGCCCCGATTTATCAGGGGAACTCGCCAATAATCGTTCGTCTGTGTGTCGAAACATTCGACATGGCTCGTTTCAGGAATTTGAACAAGCATTTTTATTCGTTGACAAAGAAGAATTTTCGTTCAAATTCTCAGATTTGGATGTCCATTAAGGAAAGATCAGAATCAGATTTTACTTTTAACTTAGGTTAACTTTTTTAAGTGCAATTTAAGAACTCATGTGTATACATGTGGTAGAAAAACTATCAGAAAAACAGCTATAAATTGACAATTTGCAATCTCACAAAAAAACTATTACCTTGTTTTTCTGATGTTTAAAAATAATTATTTAAAAAGCATGATTAATTTGTGCGCATTTTATTGAACTGCTTCACATTTTGAGCTATGAACTAACAGCTAAGAACCTTCTGCCTACTTAAACTAATCTTTAAGATACATTCCCAATGCAGGGATTTTCTCTCTTATTTGCGCAGCCACCATATCGCATATTCTAAAAGCACCGTATGCCGACAAGTGAGTATCATCAACAATTGGCTTTTCCAAATGCTGATATTCAGTAGTATCAATATGCAGATAAAGCAGCTTTGATTTTTCCGGTCCTATCTGCTCCAATAGTTGTCTGGAGGTTTTATGAAGGTCAAATAAAACTGTGTTTGTTTCTATGGCAACTTTTCTAACCGCATCGGGATATTGGCCATGCGTATCATAAAACCGGCCTTCATCGTTAAAACGCCTGCGAACAATAGGTGTTGCCAAAACAGGTATGGCTCCTTTTTGCCGAACATCCTTAACAAAACGCATCAGATTTTTGGTATAATCTGTTTCTGCAGCAGCATATCGCTTTGGATCTTCCGATTTGGCATCGTTATGTCCAAATTCAATGAGCACATAATCTCCTGTCATTACCTTACTCATCAACGAATCCCATCGGCCTTCGTCGATAAAACTTTTTGTACTGCGCCCGTTTACAGCGTGATTTTCTATTCTTACCCCTTGTTTAAAATATAATGGCATAATCTGCCCCCACCCTTTTTCTGGATTTCCGGTTCTATAGGGTTTATCGGCTACCGTAGAATCGCCGGCTAAAAAAATGGTTATTTCATTGCCAGGTGCAGTTGAACTAACCAACACCATTACTAATGCCATTGAAAGTAAGTAGATAAACCTTTTTTTCACAATAGATTATTGAAGGTGTGTTAAAAAAGGCTGTCTAAAAAGTTATCAAACTCAATCTTTTCCCTTTGTGTTACTTAGTGTGTACTATGTTTCCCTTTGTGGTTCAACTATTTAATTTTATCGCAAAGGGGCACTAAGGACTTTTTAAACAGCCTCTTGAAAAATTACTAGCGAACAACTACCGATTCTCTGGATGCTCCGCCTACAACCATAATTTGGGAGTCGGGGTTCGAAAAATCTTTGCCAGTAACAATTATATTTTGGGTTGAAGACCCTGAAATGGCTAACCCTGGTAATCCATTTTTTTCGAAGGTGAAGTTGTCCAATGACACATTCTGACTGTTAAAGAGCGTCATGGCAGGGCCGGATTCCTGAATAATTCGAACGTTTACAAATTCAACACCTTCCACATCAATACAGGTAAATCCTTTGGGTGCTTTTAATACAGCATTCTCCAACCTAACGTTTTCAAGTTTCATTTCGGGAAGTCCCATAAAGAGGGCTGCATTTCCAAATCCATTGGCTACAACATTCTTTACAACGATATTACGGAATGCAGGAGTTTCTTCGGTAACTGGTACAGCTGGCGCATCGGTTTCAATAAGACCTGAACTGCTGGAGCCATCATCTAAAACCGGGGCTAAGCCTCCGTAAAACAAGTTAAATTGAATGGGTTCAGTAGGAATATCAATCATATTGATATTGGAAATGTAAATATTTTCAACAGCGCCACCGCGTCCACGGGTACTTTTAAATCGTAAGCCAATGTTGGTTCCCATAAAAGTACAGGCCGAAACGTGCACATTTCTGACACCACCCGACATTTCGCTGCCAATTACAAAACCTCCGTGACCCGCATATACAATATTATTTTTCACAATCACATTCTGGGTTGGCATACCTCTGTCGCGCCCTTCTTTATCTCTACCTGATTTAAAACAGATGGCATCATCGCCCACATCGAAACTATTGTTATGAATCACAACGTTTTTGCATGATTCCAAATCCAATCCGTCGCCATTTTGCGAAAACCACTGGTTACGAACCACCAGGTTACGAATGGTAACATCTTCGCACATTAAAGGATGAAGGTTCCAAGCAGGCGAATTTTGGAAAGTAGGCCCGTCAAACAAAACTTTTTTGCAATTAATTAGACTCACCATCACCGGGCGCAGAAAATCTTTAATAGCCAGATATTCTTCAAAGGTGTCCAAGGCCGGCAGATTGCTTCCCTCAGCTAAAATAAACCCCTGCAATGCCTGCTCTGATGGCCACCAGGTGTCTTGCTTATCGTTAAGCACTCCACCCGAATTAACCAAATTACGCCATTGGTTGCTGGTCATTTTAAAACGTTTAACCGGACGCCATGCCTGACCGTTACCATCAAAAACACCTTTACCCGTAAATGAAACATTCTCCAGGTCTCTCCCTGAAATTGGCGATTGACAACGGTAAGTCATAATACCTTCAAAAGTGCTCTCAATGAGCGGGTAATCATCGAAGTTTTTGCTAAACCTAACCAAAGCTCCATCTTCAACATGAATATTGATGTTGCTTTTCAATACAATTGGGCCTGTTAGCCAAAGTCCAGGGGGAACAATAACCGACCCGCCACCTTTCGCTGAAAGCTTCTCGATGGCCTCCGCAAAAAATTGGGTATTCATGGTAACACCATCACCAACAGCGCCTAAATCGGCAATATTAATAGTGTTGGCCGGAATAACCGGCTCTGCTACGCGTGGCATGTCAAACTCAATATTGTTATAAACCCACGAATAGTCAACCTTATTCTCTTTAACCTGCGAACAGGAAAATAACACCAGGCCTGCCAATATCAATAAGGCAGATGTTTTTCTGTTCCATTTCATGTTAGTTCTCATAATACAAGTATTTATCTGTTATTCATTTATTTCTTCAGCACTACTATATTTTAATTGTTAAACCTTATTTTATTGATGTTTAGAAGGAGTGACAAGATATTGTTAACTACCAAATCTGTTCTATCCAAATTTTATCATAACTCCTTAATTATCTATCAATAAGTAACTGTTTTCTTGTTACGAGTTAACCTAATATGCACCAAAGTCCAGTTTAGGGTTTCGAAAACCTGAACCACTCAAAATCGGCATAACCCGAGTCGTTTGTTTGGCTTTTTCGGGTGGCAAACAAACCTATTTTAGCTCCTATCCATTTACCTTCCTTGGCTGTAAACAGCCTGTCAATCGGAATAACATTCCCTCCGTCAACCTGATAAGAAAACCTATATTGTGCGTTTTTCGAAATTTCAGCTTGAAAATCAATTGTTTTGCCGATAAAGGGGACAGCGTAAACTTCAGTTTCCGGGCTTCCTCCCATTGCATTGATACATTCATAAACAACCACATACAACCCATCTTCACGCTTTTCAATGGCAACTAAAGCATAGTCCATGCCCATCACTATCAGACCTGCCCGTTCGTTTACCAATCTTTCATTGGGGGTGAACTGCATGCGGGTGGTCACCTTAAACTCAGGAGCAGGAAACTTTTGCATCAGCAAATTAGGAACTTCCCAATAGTTTTTGGCCATTTCGGGAATAAGGCCTGTAAACAAGCGTAAGCGCTGCTGGGCTACATTGGTAAAAGCCCATGTGTTTTTAAAGTTGGCATGCCATTGCCACTGAAGTCCTAATGTTCGTGATGTGAATTCATCGGAATCGGGCGGTGTAGCTATGGGAAAAATTTTGCCAACATTTGGCTTTTTATATTCGGCTACTGGTTCGCCAATACCTTTGCCTTCTCTATCTATTCCTATTACCGGCCATCCATTGTGCCAAACCATAGGATTTAAATGAACAACACGACCATACGCGCCTTTATCCTGAAAATGAACAAACCAATGCTCTCCCGATTTCAGTTCGACCCATGCCCCCTGGTGCGGACCATTAATATTGGTAGCTCCCTGATGCATTACGGTTTTGTGGTCGTAAGGCCCATAAGGCGATTTCGACCGCAGAGCCAATTGCCATCCATAAGTAACCCCTCCGGCAGGTGCCAGAATATAATAAAAACCATCTTTCTTATAAAACTTAGGGCCTTCAACGGTTTCATTACCATTGTGGCCATCAAAAACCATGACCCCTTCTTCCAACAAATAAGTGCCACAGGGACTCATTTCTGCCACTACCAGAATGCTTTTGATACCGGCACGGCTTCCTGCATAAGCATGAACCAGATAAGCCTTACCATCTTCATCCCACAAAGGACAGGGATCGATAAGTCCTTTTCCCTTTTTAACCAAAACAGGCTTACTCCATTTGCCTAAAGGATTTTTGGTTTTTAACATATAAATGCCAAAATCGGGGTCGCCATAATAAATATAGTACTCACCTTTATGAAAGCGGATGGATGGCGCCCAAACGCCATTGCCATGCTGGGGCATTGAAAAATGGTCGTATGGCATTTGCCTGTCTAAAGCATAATTTACCAGTTTCCAGTTAACCAAATCTTTTGAATGAAGAATGGGTAAACCTGGAATACAATTAAAACTGGAGGCCGTCATAAAAAAATCATCACCAACCCGAACCACATCCGGATCGGAATAATCGGCATAAATTACCGGATTACGATAATTACCGTTGCCTAAATCGGACACCCAAACCGATGACACCTCCCTTTTCTGCCCTGCAATGCCAACTGCAATCAGACATAAAATCAATACTACTGCACTTCTTATCATTGGTGAATGTTTTATCATTTCAAATATTGCTTATTAATAGTTTTAAATTGACAAGGGATTAGCGCTTAGGGCAAAGTGTCATGCGTTAAAAACTTTCACCTAAGAGCTAATAACTGGCAACTAACAACATAACTATAAACTATTCAACTATTATTTCTGAACCGGATTCCAACCATCATTACCTCCTAAAACAATTTCCGGAGTATATAAAGCGGCCTCCGCAGCAGTTAACTGATGCGACCATGCCACCCTGCTTTCAGGGTTTGCCCCCTTTCCTGTCGAGTTATACTCGGCATACCAGACAGTTGTTTCAGCATCCGGTTTGTTCCAGTTATGCCAACCCTGCGGATGAATAACTGCACTCAACTCGCAATTGATAAAAACAGTTCGGGCATAATTACGCCATGGTCGTCCCAAATAAACCGACCCATCAGGAGCCGATCCTGTTATCTTACAATTGCGAAAAACAAATCCATATTTTACGCCTTCATCTGTAGATGCCGCTGTTATGTAACCCTTATCTTTGCTATAAATTTCACATTCGTCGAAATAGGCTGTAGCCCAGCCAAAAATAAAATCAACAGTACCTTCGATGTAACATTGGTAATAGTACTGTCGACTGCCCGAGGCCTGAGGATACAATGTATCCTGAAATCCTAAAAACCGGCAATTTTTAAATATTGCCCTGTCGCCACTCACCCGAACGGCTACAGCCTGCCCAACAGGCCCGGCCGAATTTTCAAACGTAAGATTTATGGCAGTAAAATCATCCCCAAAAACATAAAAGCCCGATGACCCGGTAGTTCCCATAGACTCTCCAAACCGGTTTGGCTTCTGCGCATAATCATCGCCGGTTATAACAGTTGATTGACTGCTTTGACCAACCATTGTCACTTTGGTTTTGGATGTTGCCAAAATCAATTTCTCTTTGTAAATGCCTGGTTTAATAAAAATAACCGTTTCCACTGCTCTGAAATCAGGAACCGCATTAATGGCTTCCTGAATGGTAATAAAATCGCCCGAGCCATCGGCTGAAACCACAAAATGAGCAGCAGGATGATATATGGCCCTGCTCATTTGAGGTAAGCAACATATCATTGTTAAAACTACAGGCAAAAACTTCATTATAGAGTTCAGTTTTTAAATTGCTACCATGCGAAAAGCAATGGCTAAACACGCTACTGTTTAAGTGCAAGTTACCATAGAAGCATATATTTTGAGTTGTATAAATTACCTGAAATGGTGTAACAAATTGTTATTTTTGCCATGTAGACATACTGTCTAAACCCTGATATCCTGAACAATAACCCATCTTCCAATGTTTAATATTGGTAAATGTCCTTAATTTGACACGATAAAAAAGTTAGTTTTATTACCTCAAAATTTACCCTGAAACTTTGCCAAAATTTTCCGGGTTCTTTTCGTTTTTCATTACGAGAACATAACAAATAACCGATTGGAACAACCATTTATATTTCGTATATTCGTTGTAGGTGGTGTTAATGATTTCTGAAAACGCACAGATCGGCCTTATATCAGGAACAATATGGTTAAAAAATAATTCCGAATGAGCACAATCCTCTCCATAAAGCAAATAGTAAAAACCCTGTTAATCATTCTGATAATCATTTCACCGTCGATTATAAAAGCCGGTGAAATTTTACGCTTTGAGCATTTTAACACCCAGCGTGGGTTATCGCAAAATGGCGTTTCTTGTATCCTCTCTGATTCGAAGGGTTTTTTGTGGATTGGAACCAACAATGGATTAAACCGTTACGATGGCAATAAATTTCGTATTTTCCTGAACGAACAAGACGGCAAACGAAACTTTACACATAACCGGATTACACGTCTCTGGGAAGACGCCAAAGGTTTTATCTGGTTCGAAACCCACGATGGTTACTACCATTACTTCAACCCTGTAACCGAACAATTTCATTCACTCGCAACCACTCTGCCCGAAACCGAAGAAAAGCACTTCCTTTTTTCCGACTTTTTGCAGTATTCTGAAAATGAAATATGGATTGGATTGGCCGAAAAAGGCGTATTACGTCTAAAATACATCGAACAAAACAATAATTACAACATCACCAGTTTTTCATCGCGTGGTGTACATACAATCTCTAACGATAAGGTGTCGTTTGTAAGAAAAGATGAACATGGCAATTTATGGATTGGGACTCAAAAAGGGATAACCCTGATGGATAAAGAAGCTGTTGAATCAACCACTCCAAAATTTCAGCATTTATTTATTACCCATGCCTTTACCGATTTTATGGAAACATCATCGGAGCTTTGGTTTGCCACCAGCGATGCCGGCATATTACAATCGCAAAAACAAGGACAACAATATACTTACATCAATAAGCAAAATACACCATCTTTATTATCGAACAATGTTGCTAAACTTCGCCGAACACAGTCGAACGCCGTTTTAGCAACATTCAGAAACTCGGGTATTCAGGTTCTGGTCAACGCTGGTGAGGAGTGGAAAACTATTCAGGTTCATGGAAAACAGGTAGACCAGATTTATGAAGATCGCTTTGGTTTAGTTTGGATAACAACCGAGAATTTTGGGTTAACAGCTATTAACCAGAAGAATTGGAGTACCAAATTTTTCAATTTTTTTAAACCCAATGAGGTTATTGTTCCTGATTTGGAGCGCCATGTTTTTTACGAAGATCAAAAAAACAATTTCTGGGTTGGAACACACGAAGGTGGGCTCAACCTCTTCGATCGCCAAAGGGAATCATTTGTGCAATACAAAAACAACCCCGCCAACCCAAACTCCTTATCATCCAACATTGTAATGGCCATTACCGAAGACCATTCAGGACAACTGTGGGTTGGAACAGGGCAGTTCCAGGGCAGTTTAGAGCGCGTTGTGTTAAAAGAACCGGCCTTTGATCATCTTCTCCCCGATCAGCAGATCAACCACATTTCAGATAATATGGTGCGTGCTTTATTCGAAGACCCCCAGAAACGATTATGGATTGGAACCAAAGCAGGCCGGCTGCATGTTTATAATAACAGAGAAGAGCTGGCCGTTTATAACAGCTATAATACAGGCAATGGCGTTCTTACCGGTGTAAACCCTTATGCATTAATGCTTGACAATAAGGGTTACCTCTGGATTGGTTCGAAAGGCAAAGGCATTCTGGTAACACGCGAACCACTTAAAAACTATGCCAATATCAATAATATCTCATTTGTTAATTATCAGCATAATACAGCCGACTCAACAAGTTTGGGCAACAACAATATTTATGCATTAATATGCGACAATTACGGACAAATATGGGTTGGAACCTATGGCAACGGCCTCAGTCGCGTAGTTGAGAAAACCGATGGAACCAGAATTTTCGAGCGCATTAATACTCAAAACAGCAACCTGTCGAGCAACATGGTTCGAAATCTGATGATGGATTCCAAAAACCGTCTTTGGGTAGCTACCGGTTATGGACTAAACCTGATTGAAAATGCCAATTCCAACACCAAACAACTTAAAATCAGAAACTTTTTCTCATCCCATAATACCCGTGAAGGTATCAGCCTAAACGATGTAATCCATCTTTTTGAAGACTCTAACAACGATATTTGGATTGCCACCTTTGGTGGTGGAATTAATAAACTTAAAGAACTTTCAGCCGACCGCGCCCAATTTGAAAGTTATAACCAGCTTAATGGACTCAGCCATAATATGGTTTACGGCATTCTCGAAGATAATGAGGGCATGCTTTGGTTCAGCTCTGAAAACGGGTTGAGCCGTTTTAATAAAAAGCATGGGTCGTTCGAGGTTTACAACTCCAACAATGGACTTAATTTCAACGCTTTTTCTGAAAATACCTGTTTAAAAAGTGCTGATGGCAGATTGCTGTTTGGTGGTTTTCTGGGGATTGAAATTATAACCCCTGAGAAACTTCAAACCAATCCATGGCAAAAATCAGTTCAGCTTACGGGATTTCAGCTTTTTAACAAGGATGTTGCCATTGAACCAGGTTCACCTTTACAAAAGAGCATATCGTTTACCGATAAAATTACACTGCGCTACTTCCAATCGAGTTTCAGTTTTGAGTTTTCGGCACTTGATTTTCTCGACCCTGAAAAAACTCAATATTCCTATAAGCTCGAACATTTCGACCCCGAT
>CAZFTD010000084.1:0-14601 GCA_964521525.1 uncultured Marinilabiliaceae bacterium
ATATGGTTTGTACCGCTTATGGCATAGAACACACGCATTATTTGGTTGGTTTTAAAGAAGAGGCACAAACAGATTTTCCATTTTTCAGAGTGGATATTTTATTGCTGGTAAAAGTGATTGCCGCCGGAGCCGCCTTTGGTTTGGCCAGCTATTTTTTTTCTGAGTTATCACATTCCATAAAATATTATGCCAATCGGTTTTTAAAAAACAAATATTTAATTCCATTGGTGGGTGGCGTAATTGTTATTGCACTAACTTACATTGCAGGCACCTCAGATTATCTGGGGCTGGGGGTTACAACACACAACGGGCAGGGAACAAGTATTGTTAATGCCTTTTCGCAAGGAGAAATTGACCCCTGGGGCTGGCTTTGGAAAATAGTTTTCACAGCAGTTACGCTGAATATGGGCTTTAAAGGTGGTGAAGTAACGCCCTTGTTTTTTATTGGAGCTACTTTAGGTAACACTTTAGCTGTTTTAATGGGTGCACCGGTAGATTTAATGGCGGCTCTGGGTTTTATTGCTGTATTTGCAGGTGCCACCAATACGCCCCTGGCTTGCACCATTATGGGGGTTGAACTATTTGGAGGCGAGCATATTCTGTATTATGCCGTAGTATGCTTTATTGCTTATTATTTGAGTGGACATACAGGTATTTATTCATCTCAAAAAATATCAGTTTCCAAAGCCGACTTTAAGCACCATTTATCAGAAAACAACTCCCTGAAAAGTGTCAGAGAACTTAAAAAACAACAAAATGAATCAAAATCTTAAAACACATAAACTTGGAAAACTTCGGATTTATTTACCAACTGGCGAAAAGATAAAATCGAAAAGCTTGCTCAGAAAGATTTTTCCAAAAAATGCCTACAAAGAAATTATTCTTCAGGCAAAAAGAAGTGGTATCATGAATGCGTCTGTTTTCTCAACCCACTTTGGATATAACAACTATGGAGAACTAACTAAATTTAACCTGGAGAGCGAGAATACCGGCCTTACTTTATGTATAGAACTTATTGATACAAGAGAAAAACTTGAGAGATTTTTCCTGAGTCATAAGGCCATATTCAAAGACAAGGTGACGGTTTTTAAAGAGGTTGAATTTTGGGATACAGAATAGAATTGTGATTTAATGAAATTATAATACTTTTGCAGCCAAATAAAACTAAAAAGCGATGGACGAAGGCCCGTATCATAGTAAAAAAGCACTAACACTTCTGTAAGGGGCTTTTCCTCCTTACAGAAATAAATTGTAAGGAGGACCAAATTATGGTTGAAAGAAAACTTCATTTCCAAAAGTTAATTGAAGAGAAAAATTGGAAAACCTTAAAGCATGACCTGAACGAAATTGATGCGTTCGAAATTGCTGAAATCATTGAAGGTTTATCTAAGTCGGATGATGTAATATTTTTCCGTCTTTTATCGGGCAATCAGGCCAAAGAGGTTTTTCAATTGCTCTCGCACGAAAAACAGGAGAAAATTATAGAGGGTTTTGCCCAAAACATCAGTAAAATTTCTAATCTCTTAAACGATTTAGACCCCGACGACCGTACTGCCTTTTTGGAAGAGCTGCCGGGCGAAATCATTCAAAAATTGCTTCAACTTTTATCGGCTGAAGAACGAAAAATTGCAACCAGCTTATTGGGCTATCCCGAAGACAGTATTGGACGATTAATGACCCCAGAATTTGTGGCTGTTAAACCACATAATACTGTGGCACATGCTCTGGAACATATTCGCAAGTATGGTAAAAACTCAGAAACATTAAATGTAATATACGTGGTGGATTCCAATTGGAAACTGATTGATGATATCCGCATAAAAGAGATACTGCTAGCCCATCCTGACCAATTGATTTCTGAAATTATGGACAACCGCTTTGTGGCGTTAAATGCTTTTAACGATCAGGAAACGGCTGTTAAGATTTTTCGCGATTACGACAGAGTGGCATTGCCAGTAACCGATAATACAGGATTATTGCTTGGTATTGTTACTATTGATGATGTAATGGATGTGGCTGTGGAAGAATCGACAGAGGACTTTCACAAATTTGGTTCTTTTCAAAATGCCATTGTAAATCCGTTAAAAGCTAAAGTTGGATATTTATATAAAAAGAGAATTGTTTGGCTAACCGCTTTGGTTTTTATGAATGTATTTTCAGGAGCGGCCATTTCAAGTTTCGAAAATATTATTCAATCGGCAGTTTCGCTGGTATTTTTCCTACCATTATTAATCGATAGTGGCGGAAATGCCGGGGCACAATCAGCCACTCTTATGATTCGCTCTTTGGCCATTGGTGATGTTCAGGTAAAGGATTGGTTTAAACTGATTGGAAAAGAATTTATTGTTTCTTTGCTTCTGGGCCTAACCATGGCATTGGGTGTTGCATTAGTGGCCAGTTTCAGAGCGCCTGAAATAATTGCTGTGGTTTCGCTTACAATGGTATTAACGGTAATGACCGGAAGTTTAATTGGGTTATTGCTTCCGTTTATTTTTACACGATTAAAATTGGACCCGGCAACTGCCAGCGCGCCGCTTATAACATCCATTGCCGATATTTGCGGCGTTCTTATTTATTTTTCAATAGCTTCGTGGTTTTTCGGGCTTTAGTCCGAAAAACCAATTCAATTTTTTGAAAAGTCGGCCAAATTTAAATGATTTTAAAGCATTACCTTTCCCTAACCACATCCTTTTGTAATACCAAAACCTTTTCTCCATCGTCAAACAAAACGGAGTAACCAAACTCAGAACATATATAATCGAAAGTTTTCCGATGATAAAAAGTAACGTGCGTTTTATCGCGCAGATACCACCAATCCGCAAGTTTTTCCTTTTCATTCCAGCGATGTGTCATTATAGTTAACACGCCACCGGGGCGCAGCAATGCTGTTATAAGTTTTAACTCCTGAAATGGATTGAAGAAGTGCTCGAAACTTTCGGTTGCAAAAATAAAATCCATCCGCTCATCCGGAAATTCGGGGAAAAAGATGGGGTCGTAGTTGAAGCATTCATAACCCTCTTCTTTAACCATTTTTGATAAAACCGGATTGGGACCACAACCAAAGTCCAAACCTTCCATGCCGGGTTCAAAAAACTGAAGCGCGGGAGACAGTGCTTGTTTTAAAAAATCAATGTAACCTTGGGTTTCCTCATTATTATGCTCTAAATATCGCTCCTTTTCGGCCTGCTGCGAAGGCCAGTGTTTCTCATCCTTAAAAACTAATTCGCAATTATTGCAATGCCAAAGCTGGTAGTTCAACGGACCTAGTAACGAACGTTCCACAAAACCTAAACACAACGGACAAATAATTTCAATGCCAGCACTGGTATTACTTGCCAACTCCATTTCTGATTTTACCATCCTCTTGTTTTTTGCGCAAATCTAATCTAAATATTTGTAAATCAAAATAAAGATGCATATTTTGAAACAATTAATGACAATCACATTAAAATTGCGCTATAATAATCATCATATATTTTGACAATCAAACTTTCATTCTTGTTTTAATAATTGAAAAAAGTGCAAATATTTAACTGTATATTATCTTTATTTATTAGAAATAGAGGTTAGGGAATCTTTTCTATCGGAAATTATTTTGCCAAACCAATCTGACAAGGATTGCTTTTCTGAATTAAGGGTTTGTATAGCTTCAAGATGAAAAGCTGTGTGATTATCAATATCAATAGCTGCCAAACCACCAATTTCCAAACCCCATTTAGAACTGTTGGCACAGCCAGATCAATACCAGTTAACGCCGGGAGTTTTTTGTCGGATTTGCTCACATAACATGGGTCAAAGGCGATGACATAATGACCACTGCCTTGTGATAAGGTTAACTCTGAATTGAATGTAAGATAATCAAAAACTTTTTCAAGCTGTTGGCGGTATGGTTGTTCTTTGTATTTACGGTATTTTGCAAACTGAAGAAAGTTAATCCACTCCCGACTGAACATAAATGGGATAAGTATCTCAACAACAAATACTTTCCTCCATTGATTGACATTAGGCGGTTTTTCTAAAATGTTGTATATTAGTTCTTTTATAAGGTTTTTATTCTCTAATAGTCATAACTTTTTTATAGATTGGAGGGTTTGTTAAATTGCTGATTATCAGGGTTATAATTAAATATTTTTACTGTTTATTTTGCTGAAAATCAATGTTTTATGCCATAATTTATGAACCATTGTTCTCACAAACATGATGTAAATATACGACCGGGACACCCAAATTAACAACAAAAATCAACTTATATCTCTGATTTGTTGTGTTTTAAATTTCTTAAGCTTCAAATAGCACGGAACTCAGGACCGGAGTGGATCCGGTTTTGTTATTGTATTAGAGTTTAAGGATGAACCAGTGTTCCAATTTTTTCTCCTGAAAGCACCTTTTTTAAGTTGCCTTTTACATCCATATTAAAAACCAGAATAGGCAAATTATTCTCTTTACACATGGTAGTGGCGGTTAAATCCATCACTTTTAATCCACGGTTGTATATTTCATCATACGAAATGGTTTCAAACTTAACAGCATTGGGGTTTTTTTCAGGGTCGGCAGTATAAACGCCGTCAACTCTGGTACCTTTAAGCATTACATTGGCTTCAATTTCAATTCCTCGCAGCGAAGAGCCTGTATCGGTAGTGAAATATGGGTTTCCAGTTCCGGCCGAAAGAATAACCACTTCGCCATTATTCAAAGCTTCAACGGCTTTTGGTTTCGAATAGAATTCGCCCACAGGTTCCATGCGGATAGCTGTCAAAACCCTTGCTTTAATGCTTTCGTTTTCGAGCGCAGAGGCCAAAGCTAAACTGTTAATCACTGTTGCCAGCATCCCCATCTGGTCGCCTTTGTAACGGTCGAAACCTTTGGAGGAGCCACTCAGTCCGCGAAAAATGTTGCCGCCGCCAATTACAATGGCGGTTTGTACTCCCATGCGGGTAATTTCAGCAATTTGCTCGGCATAATCTTTTAAACGAACCGGGTCAATTCCATGACCTTGCTCACCCATTAGCGACTCACCGCTTAATTTCAGAAGAATTCTTTTATACAGCATAATTTTATTTAGTGGGTATGTTTTTATTTCAAAAGTAAGTGATTTTTTTTAATCGGGAAGAGTTGTTGGATAAACGATTGCCAATTCAATATTAAATTTTAGCAGCACCTGAATACAATTGGATTTAGGCTAAATTATCAAAAATGCACCTATTGGTATATTTTTTGCAGACCTGCAATGTCATTTACTTTCCTGATAATCTATTTACAGATTATTGGTAATCAGACTGAAAAGAATTCCTTTTTTTCATGCTTGTAAAAATTAAGTAAATTTATGTTACAAATAAATTATGCTAAGTCAGGTTAATGGTTATCCAAATACAAACTAAAATTCAAGTCATGCTAACAAAAAAACTTTTCCTATTTGGATTGCTTCTGCTGATTTTCAGTTCCTGCAATTCAGTATATTTCACCGAGCCACAGCCGGTAAATAGCAAAAACATCTACGAGTTTCCATCAAAGTATCATGGTGTTTGGATGGAAGGAGAAGACACCGTGATAATTTCAAAAAATGTTTATAAAAGTGTAAGTTATCGTGAAGGAAACTTATTGAAAAGCTTTGCCGACACCTCTTCGAACCACGTGCTGGCCAATGGTCGCATTTATTTTATACAAAAGGAAGACCGGATGAAACTAACCGGAGGTTTTCCATACACTGTCCGGAATGACACTCTGTTTTATAAGAATAGGGAAGTTATAGAGGTTTTTCTTGGTGGCAACACATTTCTTCGAAAGGTAGCCGATAAACATGTGTTGAATGTAAAAAGCGATGATTTGTGGTGGGAGTTGGTGCTTATTGAGAAAACTAAAGATGGAAATGTTATTGGCCGACGTTTAACCAATGCAGAGATGGAGTCTGTTCAGGGAGTGAAGCCAATATGGTCGAGTGAAAACGTTTTTTACTATGATGTAAAGTGGTTAGAGCACGATTTGTCGGGATTGATTCGCCGTGGGTTTTTTAATGATACTATTGTCAGTTTAAGTGTCGACAGTAAAATCAGGAAACGCATTCGCTAAATACTATTCTCAAAAGACAAAAAAGCCCATCCAGAAATCTGGATGGGCTTTTTAATGCAATCATCAATTCTTAGTTGTTCAAAGAGAAACGTTTGAAGCCTGTAACGGTAAGTGTTTTGCTGGTTTGTTGCAGATACTCACGGATGCTTATTTTACCATCTTTTACATAAATCTGCTCAAGAAGGGTGCTTTCTTTGAAGAATTTAGACAAACGTCCCTGAGCAATTTTGTCAAGCATTTCTTCAGGTTTGCCTTCGTTGCGAGCCTGGTCCCTGGCAATTTCCAGTTCTTTTTCGATAACATCCTGAGGAACAGAATCTTTATCTACTGAAACCGGATTCATGGCAGCTACCTGCATGGCCACATCGCGACCCACCTGAATTTCAATGCCAGCCTCGTTAAACCCAACAAGGGTAGCCAGTTTATTTCCGGGGTGGATATAAGCCACAACGGTTTCGGCAGTTACAACATCGAAATAAGCCAAATCGAGTTTTTCGCCAATTACACCTATTTGCTCGGTAATTACATCTTTAACAGCAATCCCGTTTAATTTGAGCTCTTTAAGCTCGTTTAAGGTAGTAACATTGTTGGCAAGACCAAGGTCAAGAATTGACTCAGCCAAAGCAATAAAACTTTCGTTTTTGGCAACAAAGTCGGTTTCGCAGTTTAAAACTACCAAACCACCTTTTTTGTTACCGGCAGCAACTTTAGCCAAAACCACACCTTCAGTGGCTTCACGGTCGGCACGTTTATTGGCTACAGCCTGTCCTTTTTTGCGAATAATGTCGATTGCTTTATCGAAATCACCACCCGACTCGGTAAGGGCTACTTTGCAGTCCATCATACCGGCGCCGGTCATTTTCCTTAGTTTGCTAACATCAGCAGCTGATATAGACATGATATTTCTTTTAAATGGTTTGTGAATTAATCTTCGATTTCTTCAGAAGATTCATCTTCGATGGCATCAATGGTTTCCTCAACTTCCTCATCGAGGTCTTCATCTTTGCTGGCTTTAACGCGGGCTTTGCCATCGCCTTTTTTGCCCTTCGACTGAGCGTTTTTATCTTTAGAAGCGGCTGGTTCGTTGTCTTTTTCAACTTTACGTTCAGCTAAACCTTCTTTAATAGCCTCAATCATAACCCCAGTAATCAGCTCAATTGATTTGGTGGCATCGTCGTTAGCAGGAATCACAAAATCGATGTTTTTAGGATCTGAATTGGTGTCTACAATACCAAAAACCGGAATATTAAGGCGATTGGCTTCTTTAACGGCGATGTGTTCTTTCATAACATCAACCACAAACATGGCAGCAGGCAAACGGTTGAGGTCGGCAATACTTCCAAGGTTTTTTTCCAGCTTAGCCCTTTGGCGTGATATCTGAAGTTTTTCTCTTTTTGAGAGGCTGTTCCAGCTTGCTTCGCCCATCAAACGGTCGATAGAGGTCATTTTTTTTACCGCTTTACGAATGGTGGGGAAATTGGTGAGCATACCTCCTGGCCAACGTTCCACCACATAGGGCATGTTCACTGACCCTACCTTATCGGCAATGATGTCTTTGGCTTGTTTTTTGGTTGCTACAAATAAAACTTTCCGTCCTGATTTGGCAATTTGTTTTAATGCTTCGGCAGCTTCGTCGATTTTAACAGCTGTCTTGTGCAGGTCGAGGATGTGGATACCATTGCGCTCCATGAAGATAAAAGGGGCCATGGCGGGGTTCCACTTTCTTTTAAGGTGACCGAAATGTACTCCGGCATCTAATAAATCCTGAAAATTTGTTCTTGGCATTTTAATTTTTTTAAGTCGTTTACATTCTTTTGTTTAGGCAACCTGAAAGTAGTTCCATCCGGGAAATCTTTCTGGTTTAGATACTAAACGCTCCTGAGCAATATTAACGTTTGCTGAACTGGAATCTTTTGCGGGCCTTTGGACGACCTGGTTTCTTCCTTTCAACTACACGCGGATCGCGGGTCAGAAATCCCTGTGCGCGTAATGCGGGTTTGTCCTCGGGGTTAATTTTTACAAGAGCGCGGGCTATAGCAAGACGTAAGGCCTGTGCCTGTCCTGTAACGCCGCCACCATCAAGGTTAACTTTGATATCAAAATTACCGGCAACACCAAGCAGATTCAAAGGTTGTTTTACAATGTACTGCAAAGTGGCTGCTGGAAAGTAATTCTGAAGTTCTCTGCTGTTGATGGTAATCTGACCTTTGCCTTCGCTCAGATATACGCGGGCAACCGCTTCTTTTCTTCTTCCTATGGCATTTATCACTTCCATACTGCTTATTTAATGGTGTTTAAATCAATTACCCTTGGCTGTTGAGCCTCTTGCTTATGTTCAGGCCCTGCATATACAAACAGGTTTCTGAAGAGCTGACGTCCCAGTTTAGTCTTTGGCAGCATCCCTTTAACGGTGCGCTCAACCAAACGTTCGGGGCTTTTTGCAAAAAGCATGGCAGGAGTTACTTCTCTCTGTCCTCCGGGGTATCCACTGTGATAGAAAAACACCCTGTCGTTCCATTTGTTGCCGGTAAGTTTCACCTTGTCGGCATTCACAATAATCACATTGTCCCCGCAATCGAGGTGGGGAGTGTAATTGGGCTTATGCTTTCCTCTTAAAAGCTTAGCCACTTCTGAACCTAACCGGCCAATTACCTTGTCGGTAGCATCTACTACAAGCCATTCTTTACGAATGGTTGCAGGTGTGGCTGATTCGGTTTTGTAACTTAATGTATCCACAGTCTCTCTTAATTTGAAATTAGACCTACAATTATTAATAACATTTGCCGGTGTAACGGGCGAATCAGTCGGGCACCCTAAAGCCGGAATTACTCTAAGGCGGTGAACAAACAACTGAAAAACAACCGGATTACACCTTGGGTACGGATAATAATCGGGCGCAAAATTAGATTATTTTTTCATAACATCCAATGGTTTATCAACAATAGATTAACCAACTTTTGTAAAATTAAATATGCCAATTTGTTAAAATAATGGAAAACAGGAAGTTAATAGGTTACAACTATTTCATTATATAGCATATAATCAATGTATTATAAAAAATATTGATTTATTTTACTGGAAGAACTCTTTTTTGAGAAACTCATTGTTTGAATATTTGCTATAGCTATTCAGATTTGTTATGCTATGAAGACATTATGATGCTTGAGTAAGATGCATGCATCTTTACCGGGCTATTTTATTTGAACCACTTTTTTAAACCTTTCAGGTATTTTAGGTAGCTTTTAAAGCGTAAACTGATGGTTAACGCATTGGCCTCCGATCTTTTCTGGCATAAGAAAAAGTATTCGTACGAAATGAAGGATGCCAGTTTCTACTCAAATTCAGAGTATTCACAACTTGCCCGCAGCTTTAGATTTAACCTGACCTATAATTTTGGGAAAATGGATTTACAGGTAAAGAAAGCCCGTCGTGGTATCCAGAATGATGATATGAAGAGTGGTGGCGAGAGTCAGGGGTCAACCGGAACAGTTGCGCAATAGAATTTGTGTAGGGAATACATTCCAGCCTGCTGCCATAATTGAAAAATAGCAGCAGGTTACTAATCTTCATTAGCATTTAGGTCTGGTAGTGAAAAAATTTAGATATATCTTTGCAGGCTCACTTATTCAGATTGGTCATATACAGGCTGGTGCACATAGTACTTCTTGCCAAAGCCGCTTTGAATAAGGATAGAATTTGTAAATTAATCGAATTATTTGCGGATGGAGCAACATGTTTTTTTTATGCGGCAGGCCATTGAACTGGCCAATGAAAATATTCAAAACGGAGGAGGCCCTTTTGGGGCTGTGGTTGTATTAAACGGGGAGGTTGTAGGTAAGGGTTCCAATCAGGTAACCAATCATAATGACCCAACGGCACACGCCGAGGTACTTGCCATACGCAATGCATCGAAGAGTCTGAACCGGTTCGATTTAAGTGATTGCATTCTTTATACTTCATGCGAACCTTGCCCCATGTGTTTGGGAGCTATTTATTGGGCTCGTATTCCCAGAATATTTTATGGGAATACCCGCAAGGATGCGGCATCCATTGGGTTTGATGATGATTTTATTTACCAGGAACTGAACCAGCCCATTGAGAAAAGGAGTGTATTAATGGAGCCTTTATTAAGTAACGAAGCTTTTAAGACTTTTAAGGATTGGGATTTAAAGGTTGATAAAAAAGCATACTAAATGAGAGGTCGAGTTGAATCTGATTTTTTTAAGGCTGATGCCCTCGAAATTGCTCCCAAATTATTAGGTATGCAGTTGGTACGACAGTTCGACAACCAGGTACAACTCGTTCTGGATATCAACGAAATAGAAGTTTACAGAGGAGAGGAAGATCTGGGTTGCCATGCATCCAAAGGCCGTACACAGCGCACCGAGGTCATGTATCACGAAGGTGGCCGTGTTTATGTATATCTGATTTATGGTATGTACTGGCTTTTGAATATCACTACCGGCCCAATTAACCATCCGCAAGCCATTTTAATTAGAGGCACACAGCAATTTTCAGGCCCCGGACGTATTGGAAAAGCTTTACAACTTGATAAAACATTTTACGGGGAGGATATTTGCAAATCTGACCGGTTATGGATCTTATCCGGAACTAATGCTCAACATAATTTTGAAACCAGGCCGCGTGTGGGCATTGATTATGCTGGTGAATATTGGGCGAATGTACCCTGGCGATATGTTTTAAAGCCCACCTAGTATTGTGCAAATCATAAATAGGATAGTTAACAGCTGTTAGGTGTTAATTGCCAGACGCTAAGAACTTGGCGCTAAAAACCTCTGCCTTTTTACTGTTGACTCGTCCCCAGTGGTTGTTAGTTCAAAAGAACGGAATTTTAGCAATTACAAAATTTGGATTAAACGATAAATGGATACCATACGCATAATCGAATTGGCTGTTGGGTAAATCGTAGTATCCTTCGAACAGGAATGAGAATTTTATTTGAGTTTGAAACGAGCGATAGTATCCAATTTTACCTGTAAGAAGTTGGCGGCTTGGAATAACTGTTGTTGGGTCATATGCTGAAACCGACTGGAATAATGGACTTCCTTTAGGAGCTATAAAGTTTTTAGCGTTCCAATATCCCACCATGGCAATTCCTTTTTTTCCTTCTGATTTTAATCCGGTATAAATAGCGTGTCCTTTATAAATACCAAGAGGGTTGGCTTCGGTAACGTCGTTGTAGGTAAGAACAGAGCCAAACCAACCAAGTTTATTGAAAAATCCATCCGTTTTTTTTGATACATCAAGCCCCATTGAAAGATTAATAACCGATTGCATGGCTGTTTCATCTTCGTTAATTTGGCCGCCAGTATGCCGGGCCATCATTTGCAGTGGCATTTTTATTTTCCAGCCCGATGCTGATTGTAGCAGTGATGTTTGAGTACTGATGCCGGCAGTAAATATTTCAGGGAAAGCATCGCCAGGTTGTATAAACTGCTCCCAATCGAGCCAGGCATCGGCCCAAAATATTTCTTTAGTATATAGAAATTGAAGACCGGTTTCAACAGGACGAGAGTATTGCCATTCATGGTCGTACATAGGTTCTGATATGCCGTGATGAACAGTACTTTTGAGCGACCCCATAATCAGATCGAGATTGGGCGTAAGTCTTAAATGGGCTGCAATAACCGGATCTATTTTCGAAAATTTGTCGGCTCCGTGGTATTTTTGGGCACTTATCCCGACCTGAAACCTTAAACGCGAACCGGCATAATACATTACCGAGGGGGCCAAATTATACCCCAGCAATGTATACCCTTCGGCGCTTACGCCAAAGTATTCATTGTTTTTTATGAAATTGGTGTTTTCAAGCCTGAAAATCAACTTATTCATATGCAGGGTGTCAAACTCAGCATAATTGTGTCGGTGCGATAAATCTATCTGGGCTGAACCATTAAAACTGATTAAGAAAAACAAGAGGAGTCCTGCTGCCAACCTTGAATACATACCTATAGAATTATGTTTTTTACATCAGACTAAATTAAGCCTTTTTACTTCAAGTTAAAAAAAAGGTTGGGGTTTACATAAATAATCCTTACAAATATCTAAAAGGTAATTTTGTCTCTGACGCTTTGTGTGGTGTTGTTTCTCAAAATTAGCAATTGAGCCCTGATTCAGGGTTTTACCGCTTTTAAAATTATCTTGATAAATTTAAAATACGAATTGCTCCACGAATAACGATTAAAAAAACAATACTACCTATCACCAGGTCAGGGATGGCAGAATTAAAAAACCAAACCAGCAAAGCCGCCGAAATAACACCCAAATTAATAACAACATCGTTGGAAGTAAATATAACGCTGGCTTGAATGTGGACATCTGAACTTTTGGTTTTTTGCAAAATCCGAAGGCATATAACGTTGGCTATGAGCGCTAAAAAGGAAATTATCGCCATAGTTTTAAAATCAGGAACACTACCAAGGTATAGAAAACGCCTGACGATTTCTGAAAAACCTAAAAACGCAAGAATAAGCTGAAAAACACCACTGATACGTGCCACTCTTTTTTTGACTAGTACAGCAGCCCCAACGGCCATGAGTGCCAATGCATAAACAAAAGCATCGGCAAGCATGTCAAGCGAATCAGCAACCAAACCCATTGAACTTGAAATAAGTCCGGTGGTAACTTCAATCAGGAAAAAAGTGAAGTTAATAATCAGTACCAACCATAAGATTTTCCTTTCGGAGCGCTCGGTTTGCAATACTGGCAGCAGGTTATAAGGTACTGTTTCTGTTAACGTGGTACCCATACCTAACGTTTCCAGTTCGCGGAGTATTACATTTTGGTTTGGATAAGCGTGGTAAACCTTGAGTTTTCTGTTTTCAAAAGAAAAATAGAGCTGCTGAATTCCGTTTTTCCCTTCAAGTTTTAACCTGATTAACTGTTCTTCGGTGGGACAATCCATTTGAGGTATAGAAAATGTTGATTGAAACATTTGGAACAGGATTTGAACCGTTTATTAAATAATCAACGTATTTTGTTTAACTCATATATTTAACCACTTTGAGCGTAAATGGTTTTTGAATAGTTATTAATACCTGCAAATTTTAATTACTATTTTTGTGCATGATTTCGGAATTAGGATATTTGGCTCTGTTTACCTCAACATTTTTAGCTGCCACCATTTTGCCTTTTAGCTCTGAGGTGGTTGTAACTGCCATGCTGGTAGCCCGGTTTGACCCTGTATTAACGCTAACTGTGGCCACTGCTGGCAACTGGCTTGGAGGCCTTTCTTCATATTATTTAGGATGGCTGGGTAAATGGCATTGGATTGAGAAATATTTACGGATAAAGGCTTCCCGATTGGAAAAAATTCAACAAAAAATAAAGGGGAAAGAGGGATGGATTGCCATTTTATGTTGGTTGCCGGGCATAGGCGATCCTATGGCAGTAGCGCTTGGTATTCTTAAAGCGCCCTTTACTAAAACGGCCATTTGGATGCTTGTTGGCAAAGCAGCGCGTTTTATTGTTTGGGGATATCTTACTTTAAGAGTAATGGAAGCCGTTGCCTGATGGCTATTCATCAGCTTTATCGGCAAAAACCTGCACCCAGTATTTTCCATCAGAACTAACTGCAGCACCCATATATTTAAACTCAGGATTCATAATATTTTTACAATGTCCCGGACTTTTCATCCAGCCTTCAACGGCCATTTCTTCGTTTGGATGGCCCATGGCAATGTTTTCTCCAATCACTACCCAATCGAATTTTTCACGGTCAACACGCTCACTTAAGGTGGATTTGTCACTGCCGGTATGACTGAAGAATTTCTTGCGTGCCATATCATTGGCATGTTTTTGGGCAGCACGTGTCAAGGCTTCATCCCAAACCAAAGCTGGCGCAGCTTTTTGCTTTTCGCTACCGCATTTACAATCGTTGGCTCGTGCATTATTTACCAGTGTCAGCATTAATTCCTCGTTCATGCGCGACTGGGAAAATACTCCAGATGCAGACAATATAAATAACCCGAACAATAAGATGCTTCTCATAATCAATTATTTTAATAAATAATACCTATTTAAATTTAGATTTCTGACTTTGTTAAAGATTGTTAGAAGTTTAGAATCCAAACAGATAGACTTGTCCCGGTTTATCGGGAAAAGACTTAATAGAAATTACAGACAAATAACACGGTTGCGTTATTTTGCTTATTTTAAGCATGTTAAGTTTTGTGTCTATTTCCCATAAACCGGAACACGTATCTAAAAGCCTTGCGTCTTTTGTCTAAAAAATAATTTATAACAGTTTCTAATTAGTGTCAGAAACTGATATACGAAAAAACGGATTTCGGGTTATGTTTGTTTAATCTGTAGCTTTAGCAACGATTTCAATCATGATATAATAAAACAAAAAGCTTTAATACTTTTTTCTATTGGCATACCAAACCAGCGAGAGCATTACCGGTACTTCTACTAATACCCCAACAACAGTTACTAACGCAGCAGGCGATTGAAGTCCGAAAAGTGCTATGGCAACTGCTACTGCCAACTCAAAAAAGTTACTGGCGCCAATCA
>CAZFTD010000085.1:0-14571 GCA_964521525.1 uncultured Marinilabiliaceae bacterium
GCAGCAATATCTTTCTGAAAAATCCCGTTGTTTGATGTTTCACGGGCAATTTCAATCATGGCTCTTAGGCCGTAGCGGGTTTTGGTGGTAATCTTCAAATCGTTTAATTTTTGGTCAGGAGGTTATTGTCCATCGTCAAACCAAAATTAACTAAAACTTCCTGATTTACTTTTACCATACCAAAAAATTTAGTTGGAGGTTCAAGGTTGAAGTCGTTGAGGTTTATTTTAACCGACCCTTGAACGTGAAGATTTTGGTCTTGGCAATAAGCTAAAGCGCCGGGTATGTAATAAACTCTCTGCTTCCCTGCGAGCTTAACTTCAATTTTTGGATTAATGTTTTGTATGTTCAGCTCCCTGAAATCGTTGGGGTTAAGATGTATAAAGATTGAAATTATAGGATATATCTCAGCTTTTATTAGTTTTAAAAAATCGTCGTACATTAAAGGGTTCGATGCTTCAAAATTATGCACAGGAATTTCAATAGTGAGTATTTTTCCCTGATTATCGTTGGTAATTTGGTTTTTTGAATGGCCCTCAAACGATTGGAAGAAAGCAAATTTATTAACGTTGGTGGACCCTTCAATAATAACGAAGTTGCTGCAATCATGTTTTGATGGCAGGTTGACTTTTAAATGATTTTGGGCCACTAAAACCGGATGCAATAAAGCAACAAACAAAAGAACCCAAAGTGCTTTCAGCAGTTTGGTATGGCTACTGCCTGTATGTTTAAAAGCAGGTGATATCTTAGTTGGACAGTTCATTTTGGCGGCATTTAATAATTGTTTTTCAGCCTGACATTATTCCAAATGAAGAACCTTGTATTTAAGGATAACCACAAAAAGATTAATCTATTAAATCGAATTCAAGAACAACTCTTTATTAACATGGACTAACCACCTTGTAATTATCCTTAATTAAAATGTTTCAATTAATTCTTAATTCACCACCGTAAGATGTCCAATGGTTGAATTATAATAGTATTTGCGTTAAAACGAGATGGCTGTTTCAATCATCAGCCCTTTAAAACCTGCATCGCTACCAAAGTTTGCAAAATCGTTATACTTCTGGTCAACATATTCGAGTTTGGCCACAATGTTACGTGTCATAAACCATCCGGCACCAAACTGCATTCTGTCAATTGATTGATCCAAATTGTTTTTTACGGTATTATATCGGGCTCCCAAAAAGAAGTTTTCTTCGGCTCCAAAACGGTAAAGACCTTCAATTGCAAACTGGTCGTATTCAAAATCGGCATTGGCTACTGTTTTGCCGCTATTGGTTTCGTAGGTTCCAAAAAATTCAAACCCTTTATATTTGGCAAGAATATTCAACATATAGGCATTCACTTTCGATGTGAAACCTGGCCCCCAGCGTCCGGTAGTGAATTTACTGGCCGGATCAACATCAGCAGCTACGTTGGTTTGTGGCACCATAACCAAATAATAGCGCGAGCCGGTGCGGTCGCCGTTATACAACGAACCCCAGTGATGTTTAGGGTTGTGGTAACCCGAAAGCGTTGCCCTAAGCCTGAAATCTTCACTTAATTGCTTATCAAAACCGCCTTTCCAGTAATAGCCAAGTTCATCGGCAGTATTGTACTCTTCGTAATAGGGGTCGCCATTATTGGGATAGAATTTTACCAACTCAGGTTTTAACGATCCACCAGTAACAGCAGCCATTCCAAGCCAGCCATTGGAGCGGAACAGGAACTCTGCGGCAGGAGCTGTGGTAAATGCATCCATTATCAGGTTTCCAACAAACGGATTATTTATAACTTTCCCGTTATCTGAGCGCCTGAAATGAGAATCTCCGTAGTTAATTTCCATTACTCCAACTTTAATGGTAAGGTAGTTCATGAGGTTGTCGAGACCCGGTGAATTAATAAAGGGCAGTTGATCCATGAGCAGATAACCACCTTTTACCCATGCTTCAACGTGGTGGCGCGATGACAAATAGGTAACAAGATTAACTTTTACACCAGGCGCTAACTCTGCTTCAATATTGAAATTGGCTGTTGGCAAATTGATTCCCTTACCCAAAGGGATTAAGGTTGTACCATTAGCACGGTGCTCCAACGATTGAAACTGCATGGCAAAGTCGGCACCAAAACTTGTTGTTACCTTTTCAAATCCCTCGCCTGTGAGTTTTTCTTCCTCAAATTGCTGGGCATTTATATTCACGACTAATACAAGCAGCAAGTAAGCTGCTATAATTCTAAGTTTATTCATGTGCAATTGTGTTTTAGTTGTTATATACCTGGTTTTGAGTAATTATTGTTGAAATGTTATGTCGAACTTAATATTGATGTCATCGCCCGAACGGATGGTACCCAACATGGCACGAGGAGGAGTAACTCCAAAGTCGGTCATTTTCATCGGTTTTTCACCCCTTATCCGGAGTATATTTTCGCCAAGCTGCTCACCTTCAACATCCAGCTCAACAGCTTTTGTGGTTCCTGCAATGGTAAGGTTGCCACGAACTTTGGCCTTAAACTTTTTGTTAACAATAGAGGCTGTCAGTTTTCCGGTTTGAATGAATGTAACCTGCGGGTGCTTATCAGTTTTTAACGCTTCGTAAGCCTTGCTGTTCAAGCCCGAATTGTCGCTTTTTAAATTCTCGGTTTTAAATCTCACCTGACCTTCTGAAATCTCAATTTTCGATTCATCGGGTTTATTAATATTAAAGGAGCTTTGAACTTCTGTTAATTTCATTTCCCAACCGTGAAGAGTTGAAGTTCCGGTTACCACAATTGTGCTTTTTTGCGGTACTGATATCATATTCAGGCTCTGAACCTGTAAAACAAATGATGTCAGGACCAGAACCAGAATTAATTTGATCTTTCTCATTCGTTAAAAGTTTAAATGTTAATGAAGGATTTGGATTACAATATTTTACATGCTATGTCTAATTTGTAATGACTACAGCATAATATCATTTAAGGGCTGAGATAAGGCGATACAATAAATAACTACCAATCCTACGTTAAAGGTAGTGTAAAGTTGCGGTAAAACAATACCTAAATACCAGTTAAAAAATATTTGTTTTATTAAACTCATAATATCAGGCAATTAACATTATAGAAAAATTGACATATCTAAGAATCTATTATTGTTGCAATGTCCAACCAGATACTCTTTAATATAAAGTTTGAAAAATAGTTCAGTTACCAAATATGGATTAGGCTTTGCAAATTTTATTTTTTATATTTGCTTCTGTATCATTGTATTAGTTAGTCAACACAGTAGATTGTCTTCTTGCTATGATAGGGAACTAATATCAGGTTTGAATCTAAATAGCCCCAATTAACGACCCAATATTACTTTAATGCGACAGCTAATTTTATTCCTGACAGTTGTTCTGATCATGGTCAATCTCTACCCTCGGAAAATGAAATGCGTTGAAGCATTGGGTATTACGTCTCTTTTGGTGCTCGATGGTGTTTTAGACGAGGAGTCTTATCACCAAGTGGCCCCGGCAAAAGACTTTCTGCAGCTCCAACCTTATAACGGACGGCCTTCCGTGCAACCTTCTGAAGTTAGGTTCTTTTTCGATCATCAGGCTCTTTATGTTGGTGCCATACTTTACGATAGCTCCCCTGATAGCATTTTTGTTTTCCTTTTGGAAAGAGATAATGTTGGGGCGCCCTGAATGTGATAAAATTTTTACATTAACTATTCGTTATTAAATTAAAATAAAACCATTCACCGATGAATCGAACATTGTTTTTCCTTTTTATAATGCTATTAGTGTGTTTCTGGTCGTGTCGCCCAAAAAGTAGTACTGCTGAATTATCGGTAAACCCAATTGACTCGGCATTTTATGCAGGGGATTTTAAACTTTCAGAAACGTTGATTCAGGCCTGTTTGACTGATTCAGCCATTGATTCGGAAATCAGAGGCGATCTTGAATGGAAGCTTGAATTGATGCATCGAATAAGGCTGGAATTTGGTTTGAATCGCGATGAAGTGAAAAGCAGGTTATTGCCCTATTTTCCAGAGTTAACCGATGGCCAATTGGATAAATGGGAAACTGAAGGTTCGCTTGAAATGCGCATTATCGATGGAGAAAAGCGATATTTTAACCGGGCAGTCAGCAATTTATTTTTGCTCGATAGTGTTGCCCGGCGAGTTAAATTCGAAAAGGACGGCTCGGGTCCTGATGGCATTGCAAAGTTTCAGCAAAGGTATTTACCACCCTTTTTTAACGATGGCACACCGGTGTCGGGACAGCCATTTGACCACAGAACCATGCGTTTGCATTACACCATGAGTCTTAATGCCAATGCGGTTCCTCCCGGTTCAACAGTGCGCTGTTGGATGCCATTTCCTATTGAGGAATCGGTGCGCCAAACAGGATATAAAATTCTGTTTAGTTCCGATGCTTATGTTTTATCGCCACCCTACCAGGCTCAACGTACCATCTATATGGAGAAAGCTGCTGTAGCAGATAATCCAACAGTTTTTGAATTGAAGCTTGAAATTAATACGGCTGCCATTTGGTTTGCCCTTGACCCGGCTCAGGCAAAGCCTTACGATAAAAATCATTCTTTATATGCAAAATATACCAGTGAGAGGCCGCCGCATATTGTTTTTAGCAATGAGGTGGTACAATTGGCAAAAAAAATTGTTGGCGAAGAAACCAATCCCATGCAGCAGGTGCGGTTGTTATATTATTGGCTTAACAACAACATTCCATGGGCTGGCGCATTGGAATACAGCGTTATGGAATCAATACCTCAATATGTTATTAAAAATAAACGGGGCGACTGTGGCATGCAAACCTTCCTGTTCCTGAGCATGGCCCGCAGTCTTGGGATACCGGCGCGATGGGAAAGCGGCTGGTATTTACTGCCCGAAACCATTAATCTGCACGACTGGGCACAGGTTTACTTTGAAGGCATAGGTTGGGTACCTGTTGATCCATCTTTTAAGCTGGTCGATCATTCCAATCCTGATATCAGAGATTTCTATATTAGCGGTATAGACAGCTACCGATTTATAGTAAATTCTGATTATGGTCAGCCGCTTTACCCTGCAAAAGTATTTCCACGCAGCGAGCCATTCGATTTTCAAAGAGGCGAAATGGAATGGCAGGGTGGAAACCTTTATTTCGATAAATGGAGGTATAGCATGAAGGTGGAGTGGATTAATGAAGCGCGTTAACGCCTCGTTACCTCAGCCAAAACCTTAAAATGCTCGTCGCTTACATTTCCAAAAAGTGCTACTCCATCGGCTCCGGAATCGATGGATACCTGGCAGGCTTCTCGAAACTCGTCGGGTGTTAACGAAGGCAAAAACAATCCGCTGTAAACAGGTTTTTTAATGCGCAAATCTTCTTTGCGTTCTTTCACCTGTTGACCTATCCAGTTAATGTCGGCGTTATAGAAATTGTGGTATAGCATGGGCAAATAAGCATCAAGTTCCCAGTTGCACCACTCCTGTCGAACGCTTTCCCAATTGGGGAATACGGCTGCAGTTACTTGTTTTCCGGCTTTTCGGGCCTCCGGAGCCAGAATATTATTTACCAGATTGGTTATTGAATTGTATCGAAACTGCCGCCAGTCTTCATTTTGAGAAGGGTCGTCCAAACCAGTTAAAGGGTCGGTTCCTGTTTCATTTTTAAACTTCGACCGACAAATATTGCAATAGCAATAGTCGTATTGAGGATATTCCCGATCCTGAACAATGTTGTATTTTGGTTGCAGCGCTTCGGCCAGAATCACATCAGGCAAACGGATATAATCCAGATGTACACCTGCCAGACCATCAACGGCGGCCAAGGATTTTATTCTTAATCGTAAATATTCCTGCACTTCGGAGTTGTTGGGACACATAAACTTGTAATAATCAACGTAGGCGGGGTTAGTATGAGTGGGCTGGCCAAGCCCGTTAACCGCAAACCATTGTGGGTGTTTTTCTGCTATTGCGTGAATATTATTGGGCATTTGCCAAAGCCATCCATGCACTTCAACCCCAGTGGTTTTGCCGGCTTCTATTAATCGTTCGAGGCCAGCATGACGAAATGGTTGCCACTCTGATTCCATGGCTGTAGTTTCACCCATGGGCGTTTCCATCAGCACAGCATCAATACCATAATTCCTTGCTTTGGTAAGTCGCTCAACCAACTCTTCCAATGTGGCATCACCTACATTGTGAATCCACATCCAGTTTTTTAATAGGGGTTTGTCAGCTTTTTTGGCACATGCCGAAAACAGGGAAGGTGCAAGTGTCAGTGCTGCTCCGCCAATACCAAGTGTTTTAATAAATTGTCGCTTATGCATAAATAATAGTTTTATTCACTCCAGATTCTTCCATCTTCGGTAATATGCCAAATGTTTTTTTGGTTTGTTGATATGGAAGATAGCTTAAACCGTGTATTTGATACCTCAAAGTTGGCGCTAAAAGGTTTTCCGTTTACCATAATTGTGTCTTTAATAAGCTCTTTTATTGAGTTGGCATATCTTTTATGTTTCCTGAAATAATCGTGTTGACGGTAGTATAATTCGCGCAGGGCAAATTTGATGTACTCATCGGGGTTAATAATAAAACCTTCAAATCCCTCGCCAGATTTGATGCCTGAGAATTGTACGTAACCCCATAATTCGGGTCGGTGCATATCAATTACGCCTTGGGGCGACCAAATCCAGTTGTTTTCGGGGAAAGGTTTATTTGTATCTGGATTGATTCTTTTTTTATAATTCCCCTCATCAACATCTAATTGCCACTCCACCCTCGAAAAATTAATACGCCATTGTTCCGATGGCATTGGTTTTCGCCTGCCTGAGGCACATTCTTTTAAAATTTCCCATGGAAATGCCAGTTCTATGCACCAAAGCGTGTCATTATCGGTAGGATTATTAATAGTTCCTTTGATGTGTATCCCTTTTTGCAGCCCCGAAATTTGCCAGGCGCTCATAGGGATCCCTCCATTTCTATAAGGTTTTGTCAGGAAAAGGTCCCATTCAGTACCCAAAGCGTTAACTTCATATTCATAATAATTATGCGTATCTCCGTTTGGGTCAATAAATACTTCGAAATTATTTTCGTGGAAAATAACAGAGTTCCGTATGGTATAGGTAGCCCAAATATTTGGTTCTTCCAACTCAGCGGCAATGTATAAATAGTTATCATCCCAAAGCATCTTGGCACGTGTCCGGTAAAGCGGAGCTGGCATTTTATCACCCTCAATATCTACAAAATCATCCGTCCAAACAGCATTTTGCCAGTCAGGTTCATCCAAATGACCATCCATTACCAATGTTCCGGTTGCACGGTAGGCAACATAGGTTTTAGGAAAATGCTTCAATAAATGTAATTGAGCAGAGCTCCCATGCATCAATAAAATGCCGCCTAAAAAGACGAGTAATCGCTTCATTATTAATATGAATTCTGTTTAAATGTTAATTGCTTAAGGAAAAGGTTATCCGGATTATCTCTCTAAAAATTGATTTTTATGGAAATGCCCCAAAAAAGTATCAAATTAATCATCAAAGGTTTGTAACTTTCCGTTTGATTAGATAATGCCAAAGGAAATTTATGTAAAAATAATGAAATAAAAGAAGCTTTTGGTTTCAAAACCTTTTTAATCGACAATAAATTATTTTAAACAGCCGTTGAAACATTTTAATGTTTTGTTCGTTTTTTTTAGATGGATTTTAAATCAATTTAATTTGGTTGAATGGAAAGGACAAATGGGAGATGGGCTTTAATAACCGGTGCAACCAGCGGTTTGGGTGAAGCATTTGCACGATTGCTGGCTTCAAGGGGTTACAATTTGATACTGAGTGGAAGAAAGGAGGAGGTGTTGGTGCCATTAGCAGAAAATCTTAGGCTTGCCAATAGTATTGATGTTGAATTAATTTTTGGCGATTTATCAGACATTAAGGTTATTGAGCAGATAATAGATAGTGGTAGCAACGTTTCGGAACTTGCCTTTTTAATATGCAACGCAGGCTTTGGTAATAAGCTTGATTTTTTTGAAGATACAATTCAATCGCAGGAGTTGATGATTAAGGTGCATATTACCGCCACAGTTCAGTTATGCCATGCCCTCGCCCCAAAAATTATAAAACCTGCCAAAACTGAGATGGGGGGCATTATATTGGTTTCAAGTCTTGGGTCGTTTTTCTCGTCGCCCAATGCTGTATTGTATTGTAGTACAAAAGCTTTTTTAAACAGTTTTGCCAAGTCGTTGGCCTTAACCCTATATGACCGGGGTATTCCTGTACAGGCGCTTTGTCCCGGCTTTACACGAACGCAGTTTCACAGCAAGCTGAATATTCCAACAGAAACCCTTAAAAACCGTGGATTTATTAGATGGATGGAACCCGAAAAAGTAGTTCAATATTCGCTGAAAAAATTAAAATTGGGTAAGGTTATTGTGATACCCGGTTTTTTTAACCGCATTCTAAAGTTCGTTGGGAACTTGTTACCATTCTGGTTGTACCTTAAAATTGTTGCCGGCAAAGGAACTATATTTAAAAAGTAATTGGTGGGATTGGAGCAGACAGAAATAATATTTGATTGAAAGGAACATAATTTCCGCAAATAAATGCAGTCGTGCAATCATAATCAGACGAAGTGAGTTAGTTGGTAGCTGCCAGGGTTTAGCTATTCGTTCTTAGTACTTAGTTCCTGGCTCCTGCCTTTTTTTACCGTTTTCTTGTTCCTTTATTAAACATTGTACTTTTTTTATTATATTGCAAACAGTTGGATTTTTTGAACTTCACATTGGTGTGGTGTAAAGTATTCTAAAAATCTGGCGACCCAATTTATTGTTTTCAACCTTAACCCAATTTTATTATGGAACAAAAATGTTTTGCATTAATTGCATTCACCCGCAAACTCAATCAGGCGAGTTTTCCCAACCAGTTGCCGCACGTTATTAAACCACTAAAAAATGGATCTTTCCGCGTAAAAATTAAAACGCTGACCATTCTGTTTCTGCTCTTACCACTTTTAATTAATGCTCAAATTGTTAATGAATCCCCAAAAACAGGGCTGTCAACCAGTCCTTATGTTCAAATAACAAAAACAGAACTCACCGATACCGCCACTGTTCTTTCAATGCACATTTATTATACGCCCGGCTATTGGATTAATATTCCGAAGGGAACATATATTCAACCGGTTAACGGCAACGAAAAACTATTTATTACTGCAACAAAAGGAATTGGTTTGGATGAGCGCTATACCATGCCTGAATCAGGCGAAGTTAAATTCTCGCTTGTTTTTCCGGCAATCGATAAATCGGTTACAAAGATTGACTTTGGCGAAGAATGCGAAGGGTGTAACTGGTTTATTTACGATATTCACGTTCAACCAGGCTTGGATAAATCCATGATGCCTCAGACGTTATTAGGAACCTGGTACAACCAAGCAAACGGAGAATTGGAATTTATCTTTTCTGATACCCTGGCCATTTATAAAAATAAAGTTTGGAGTTACGATGGGGTTAGTATTAAAAAAAACGAAGGATCAATAATTCTCAAAAACGAAAATGAAAGCGTTTTTATCTATACCAAAAGTGGGAAAAAGGGCCTGCAACTTTTTGGCCCATCAGTAAAATCGCTCTCCAATTTTAGTAAAGAAAGCCCCCGATTAGTTAAAAGAGTTAATGATAAACCCTATCAACTTCCTGTATTTAAAACAGATTCAGCTGTCTATAGCGGTTTCTTCCAGAATTACACACCTCGCGCAGGTGTTAAAACCATGTCGGTTCATATAAACGATATTATTGCGGGCAATCAAAATACCTACCTCATCAACATTAATAGCAACGGATATTTCTCGGCAAAACTTCCGGTTTACCATCCACAATTTGTTTATGTAAGGTCGCCATTTTACAATGGGTTGGTTTTTATAGAACCGGGGAAAGAGCTTTTTCAGTTAATTGCTCCCGGGAAAGGACCTGATGGCATTAAATTTATGGGCGATTTGGGAACACTAAATTCAGAACTGGCAAGTTTGGATAATCTCAACAGTATTGATTATGGAGCCATGCAACGAACCATTCTTAACATGACTCCCGAAATGTTTAAAACTCATTATCTTGAAAAGCAGAAAAAGGCCCTTCGGGCGTTAGATTCCATAAAGGCATCGGGCAGCATTGGCGAAAGGGCATATCAGGTTAAAAAACTGGATATAACATACTATTATTATTCCTTTGCAATGGAGTATAGAATGCAGTTCGAAAATGCATACCGACAACAAAATAACATACCTTATACACAGAGGAATTTGGAATCGGGCGTGGAGATACCAACGGCTGAATACTATGATTTTTTAACCTCGGAAATTGTAAATAATGAATTGGCGTTATTAGGCAGTAATTATAGTTCTTTTATTAACCGACTTAAGTATTTAGACGTTTCTGGCTATGGTAATAACATGTCTCTTTCAACTTTTGATATTCTTAACGAACTTGAAAAAGATGGGTATGAGCTTTCAGAAACCGAAAAGGTGATACAAACTTCATATAGAGAAATTGAGGATTGGAACAAAGAGTTTCAGGAAAAGTATGGCAATCAGCAACAAAGTTTTAATATAAAATATCAGAAAACCTTTGAGGCATTAGTAACTCCCGGTAAGCCAATCAGTTTTGAAGAACTGGTACAAAAAATGGCTGACTCAGGCATTGAGTTTACTGATGATGAAATTGCATACATTGACGCTGTTAAGGTTCGTAACCAATCAGAAACATCTGCAAAGTTTAACAATCTGTTAAGTTCCTATGGCGAAACTATTAGAGATATTCATACTAAATACAAGGATTTTATAAGCCAATGGTTTGCAATACAAAGAGGTATAAAGCGTAACCAATTATTGCAGGATGGACTTGGTGTACAAATTGGCTTTGCATCGGATATAATGACTGCCCAGGATTATGCGCGAAGTATTGTTGAAGAAGTAACTCCGGTGGATGAATCAACTCTGAAAAGGATTCAGCAATTATTTAAAACGCCATTTATTGCCGACTATTTGGCCTATTGCAACAATCAAACCCAGTTAAAAATTGAATCTTTAAAAAATGAAACAGGATATGTTGTAAACGAAACGCCTAAAACTGAGGGAGATTTGTTGTTCGATAAAATTATGGAGAAATACAAGGGGAAGGTGGTTTACGTTGATTTTTGGGCTACCTGGTGCGGTCCTTGCAGGTCGGGCATTGAGCAAATTAAGCCTCTTAAAGAAGAAATGGCTGATAAAGATGTTGTTTTTGTTTACATCACCGACCAATCATCGCCCTTAAACACCTGGCAGAATATGATTCCCAACATAAAAGGAGAGCATTACCGTGTATCAACCGACGAGTGGAACTATTTCTCGGCCAAGTTTAACATCTCAGGCATACCTCATATTGTGCTGGTAGGTAAAAATGGCAATGTAGTTAATCCAAAAGTAGGCCATATGGAAAACAATTCGCTTAAAGCCTTACTCGAAAAGCATTTGAACGAATAGTTATCTTGTACCATTTTGGGAACTTAATACCAAGTTTTTAAAAACCCGGTGGCTAAAAGCTAATCGGGTTTTTTTATAAGTTTTTTGTTGATGCCATAATTATTATTAACTGATAATTGATTATGCAACAGTTTATTTGTATTATTACAAAGGCCATTAATCAGGGTCAATAATTATCCTGAAGGCATTTGCTAATGCATTAATTGTTAGTAACTAAAATCTGATGTAATGAGTCGTTTATCTGTTTATGTTATCATCTCTATTATTTTGGTAAGTTTTCTGAGCTGCAACCAACAATCATCCTACAAAGTGGGGTATATGAATGCCTCGGCCAACCGGGTAAGATTTGTTCGAGAGGGTGATTTTATGGCCGAGAAACTGAGGGAGCTGGGTCATGAAGTAATTATTGTTGCCGCCGAAGATAATGATGCTTTGCAGCTGGAGCAAGGATACGAATTGTTAAGTCAGGGCGTTGATGCTTTGGTAATTGTGTCGGTAAATGGCAATACCATTGCTCCATTGGTTCGCGATGCGCGTAAGATGGGCGTTAAAGTAATTGCATACAATCGATTGATAAATAATGCCGGTTTCGACTTTTTCGTGACAGGCGATAACGAAGATTATGCCCGGCTGTTTTGTGAAACTGCCTTGCAACAAAAACCTACAGGAAACTATGTTGTACTGGGTGGCGACCGTTTTGACAGAAACGGATTTGAACTGAAACAACACATCGACCAATTACTTAAACCACATATTGATGCAGGCCGGGTTAATTTGTTATATGGCACTTTTGTTGAAGGATGGAATAAAGACAGGGCCAAGTACGAGTTGAAACAAACCATAGAAGCATACGGAACCAATATTGATGTGGTTATTGCCTGTAACGACCCTATGGCTATGGGAGCGCTGGAAGTTTTGAAAGAATACAACGCTCACCAAAATGCTGTAATAACCGGTCAGGGAGCTTATCTGGATGTGGTACAAAGCGTTTATAAAGGTGAGATTTTTATGACCATTTATCATCCTTCAAGAGAGTTGGGCTACAATACTGCATTACTGATAAACCAAATTCTACAGGGAGAGGAACCTTCAAAACTGGCAACATCCTTTACATTTAACGGAGAAGCTAAAATTCCAACAGTTAATTTCCCATCCATTAAAGTTACTAAGGATAATATTGAGGAAGTGTTGATTAAAGCAGGTGAATACAGTTGGGACGATATCAGATAAAATTTTAAAACCATCTGTTGTTATCGGATAAAAAAGGAACACTTGCTAAACATCTTTTTATCCATAATCGATTTCTGGAAAACAAATATAATCAGTTTCTAAAATACTAAAAAGAAAGGACATAGCAAGAAAACAATATTTGAACGGCAAAAAGACGTTGTTCATCGGTAATAATTTATAAATGTATAAGCTTTCTTACTTTTAGAGTAGCAATTAGTTTTGAAAAAATTAAATCAATTGCTGCCAAACGAGCATGATTCGTTTAATACAAACACGAATGTAGACTCATCATGCGAGATTCATTCGGTCTTATAATTAAATTATTTCAGGATGAAAAAAATGTTTTTTGTTATGCTGGCAGTTGCTTTTTCTGCTGTTTCAATTGGACAGAACCTATCTGGAAGCTGGAAATTGAACCAATCAAAAAGCAAATTGAACGATCAATTTAGCTTTTCTCCAAAAGTGTTGAAAATTACCCAGGATTGTAATTCACTCGTTTTGGCTAAAACATTAGAGTTTCAAGGGCAATCAATGGAGGCTTCTGAAAATTATACTTTGGACGGCGAGGAATGCTCAAATCCGGGTTTTATGGATGCTTCCAAAAAATCGACAGTAATGGTTTCGGCCGATAAAAAAACTGTTAAGATTATCAGTAAGATATCTATGTATAATGGACATATTGAGCTGGAAGAGGTTTTCATGCTTGTGGATGGTGGTTTAGTTTTTGAGAGTAAATCAAAATCTTCATTCGGAGAGATGGTTGAAACAGCAGTTTACGACAAACTATAATTTGGTTGTATAAAGTAGTTGTAATTAAGATAATTTTTGTGGAGCTAAAGCACTTGCGATACCTTTAAAATTGAGAGTGTAAATTATTTTGTATTTACACAAAATAATTTACACTCTCTTTGACCATATTGGTAACAGCATTATCAAAAATATTAGGAATAGATACGCTGACTTTATAAGCGGAAGTATTAAAGAGTGTTATATTGTTTTGAAAAACAAGGCAGTAAAAATACCTTCAGACTTATTTAGCGGCGTTACGAACCAAAAAAAAGCTAAAAAAGTTGAAGCGAAGATACATAAGCTCTTAACTTCAACTTTTTTATAGTTGACAGGGATTAGCGAAGCCCTTCCTGCCCCCGGCTAAGCTTGATGTTATCGCGCCGCCTTCAGATGTTGTTGCCAACACCAATACTAATATACAACCGTTTTTTGCATTCGCAAACAGTTCGTAATAAAAATGATATGCCTTGTTGTGAATTGCTTTGGCTCCGCCGATTTCCGCTACGCTCCAATTGGCTCTGCCGATCTTCGATTCAAAATGTATCTTTGACATATTGCTAACAGCCAGAATGATTCAGAGGCGAAAGTAATAATCGTTGTGAATTGCTTTCAAAATGTATCTTTGACATATTGCTAACAGCAGCCCACCCCGTGAACTGGCCGACGACCCCCGGTTTAAATATCGGATGGGAATGCTCATATACAGCAAAAGCAACCAGTAGTTGGTTGCTTTTGTTAGGATTTCACCGGCAAACGCTGTTACAGCCTCCATCCCTTCCCCACCCATCCTAAGGGGCCCCGGGGGATTACCGCCAGCCGGATGATGGCACAAAGTTAAACACTTTTTAATAATTATGCAATGGCAACCTTTAAGTTGTGAATTGCTTTCAAAATGTATCTTTGACATATTGCTAACAGCGGGTTGCAAAGTACAACTCATTTAAAAAACGTTGTGAATTGCTTTCAAAATGTATCTTTGACATATTGCTAACAGCCCACTTGTTATCATTAATGATAGAATTGCAGTTGTGAATTGCTTTCAAAATGTATCTTTGACATATTGCTAACAGCTCAATTACGCTCTTAACTAT
>CAZFTD010000086.1:0-14519 GCA_964521525.1 uncultured Marinilabiliaceae bacterium
ATGAACCGGTATAATATTGCGTTTATGTTGAATGGCCTTTTTAATGAAATTTTTCTTCCACTCCAGGTCAGCAATTTTGCCATTTCTTTTTCTGCTTACCAATCCGGCCGGAAACATGAGCATTTGCGCATCCGACTTGTAGGCCTCTTCCATTTGGCGGGCAGCATCTTTCGAATGTCCTCCATGTTTGTTAATGGGGATGAAAATGTTATCCAGGCCTTTAATGTTCATCAGAATATCGTTAACCGGAAATTTTAAATTGGTAAATTTCTCGCCCACAGCAGTTATCAGGGCTATACCATCCATCCCCCCAAGTGGGTGATTTGAGGCGAATAAAAACCGGCCGCTTCCCGGAATATTTTCTATGCCTGCCGTATTGTACCGAACACCAAACTCCTCAAGAATGGCTTTTGAAAAGTCGAGACCTTTTTTATGGCTGTTTTTTGAAATAAAGGCATTTATTTCGTCCTGGTGGGTAATTCTTTTTAAGTACCTGATAACGAAGGACGGAATAATTTTTAATAGTCCTGGATTCTTGCTTGAAAATACCTTTTCAATATCAATAAGCAATTCTGTTTTTGAATTTTCTCCGGTATCTTTGTTCGCTGACTCCACAAGTTACAGTTTGATTAATAATAATAAAAGCATTTGTTAGAACAGATGAGATTGTAATTGGTTTATAACCCCGGTCTGTTTTGAATTGCCAATACATACGCAAAATTACACAAAATGTTCGTTGAGTAATAGCCGTATATGTGTTATTGATTCTGAAATGCCCATTTTTATTCACATTTTTAATTTCTTAATAAAAAAGTGGAATAAAGTGGGTTAAAGTGGTTGATTGTGGTTTAATTTTGTATTACTTTTACAGGAAATTATCCTTTCAGCCCAATGATCACATTTATAGGCGATTTTGAATGTAAAACCGACGATAAAGGTCGCATTGTTTTACCGGCTGCATTTAAAAAGGCAGTGGGAAAGGATGAGTTGCGTTTTGTTGTAAAGAAGCATCTTTTCGATAATTGTTTGGTTATCTATCACTATTCGCATTGGGAAGAAGAACTGGAAAGGCTTAGACATGTGGGGAAATTTTACAGCCAGAAACGCAGTGCTTTTTTAAGAGGGTTTTTTAAAGGGTCGGCTGAAATAACGCTCGATGGCAACGGTCGTTTTTTGGTGCCGCGTCGCTTAATGGAACAAATAGGTGCCGGCAAGGATGTTGTGTTAATTGGAATTGACCGGTACATTGAATTGTGGGACAGGGATGCATACAATGCAATGGGCGACAATCCTGAGGAGCTGGCCGGATTGGCTGAATTACTTATGGGAGACGGTTCCCCTGATGAAGATTAGGATGTTTGGAGGTTGTTTATGAGCGAAATCTATCATATCCCCGTATTACTGGAACCTTGTTTGGAGGGATTAAATATCAATCCCTCGGGCACTTATGTTGACCTGACCTTTGGCGGAGGAGGTCATAGCCGAGCTATTCTGGAACGATTGAACAATGGAAAACTCATTGTTTTCGATCAGGATGAAGATGCCTGGGCAAACAGAATTGATGATGAGCGGGTTGTGTTTGTAAGGCATAATTTCAGATTTCTGTATCAATTTTTAAAATATCTTGACGCTATTCCGGTTGATGGTATTTTAGCCGATCTAGGTGTATCATCCCATCATTTCGACGAGGCTCAGCGAGGGTTCTCTTTTCGTTTTGAGGGCGATTTGGATATGCGCATGAACCGGAATAATCCGGTCACTGCCGCCTCAGTGCTTAATACTTATAGTGAAGAGCAACTGGTTCAGATATTTAAGTTGTATGGCGAAGTTACATCAGCGCCACGTTTGGTACGTGATATTATCAGTTTTAGAAATAATAAGCCTTTCCGAACCACAAGCGATTTAAAGGAAGTTGCATCACGTTTTGCTCCTCCCCGCGATGCCGCCAGATTTCTTTCACAGGTTTTTCAAGGGCTCAGAATAGAAGTCAATGGTGAAATGGAGGCTTTAAAGGAAATGTTGGCTGCTACTACCCATGTGTTGAAACCCGACGGTCGACTGGTAATTATGTCCTATCATTCCCTTGAAGATCGTCTTGTAAAGAATTTTTTCCGCACAGGCGATGTTAATAAATCGGAAGTTGAAACCGACCTTTATGGCAGATCAGATGTACCTTTCAGGCTAATCACCCGAAAAGTTGTGGTTCCCTCTTATGAGGAAATTGAAAGAAACCCACGTTCGAGAAGTGCCAAATTAAGAGTGGCCGAGAAAAATTAGTAATGGTTATGGCGTTTTGGAAAAGAAATAAAAAAGAGCAGTTACGCGATTTTGAACCTGAAAATGGAGAGGTTCAGAATGGTCCATCCTTTCGGGAATATTTAAACGGACAGGCACTTAACAATGAATGGTTGAGGAAGAACCGTAAATACTTATTGTTTTTAGTATTTCTGGCATTTATTTACATCAATAACCATTATAGTGTTGAGTCGTTGTTAAAGGAACACCTTGCACTTACCAAGGAAGTTAAGGAATTAAAGTACGAAGCCATTACTACTTCTTCTGACCTGATGTTTATGAGTAAGCAATCAGAAGTGGTTAGAAAAGTGCAGGAGGCAGGCCTTGAACTGGAGGTGTTGACAACACCCCCGCGTATTTTAAAATCGAATTAAGCAGTTGGCTAAGAATATGACCCTAAAAAAAAGCATAATGTTCAGGATGGGGGTGTTGTACCTCTTCTTTGTGGTTCTTGCTATTAGAATCATAATCGAGCTTTTTTTGCTAAAGGTAATTGATGTTGACAACTGGAAAGAACAGGCGCAGAAAACTGAAACCAATAACTCCATTGTAAAAGCTAACCGTGGCGATATTCTCGATGTAAAAGGCCGGAAACTGGCAAGCTCGGTTCCAAGTTACCGCCTTTATATGGATATGCTGGCCGAAGGTCTCACCAACGATATATTCAACAATAACGTTGATTCGTTATCCATCAGTTTATCGAGATTCTTTCGCGATAAAAGCCCGGCCGCTTATAAACGAGATTTGCAAATTGCCCGCCAGCGCGGACAACGCTATTATATGGTTAACTCCAGAAGGGTTTCGTTTACCGATTTGCAAAAGATCAATAATTTTCCACTTTACCGATTAGGACGCAATAAAAGTGGATTTATCCCTGAGCAGTACGATCAGCGTAAACTACCGTTTGGCTCGTTGGCATCGCGTACTGTGGGTAAATTGTATGGCGATAGCTCAAAGGGCGGAATGATTGGCCTTGAACGCGCTTACGATGAGCCATTAAGCGGAACAGATGGTATTAGCACTATGAAACGCATTTCTGGAAGATGGATTCCTGAGGTAGTAGTGGCGCCTGTGGATGGACTTGATTTAGTAACCCATATCGATATTGCCATTCAGGATGTGGCTGAGCACTCTCTTCGTAAACAGCTAATCAGGCATGATGCACATCATGGTATTGCCATATTGATGGAAGTGCAAACCGGTGCTATAAAAGCTATTGTTAACCTTCACCGGCAAGGCAAAGGAGTGTATGTGGAGGATCATTATAATTATGCCATTGGCGAAAGCAACGAACCTGGCTCTACTTTTAAACTCTTTAGCCTGATGGCCGCTTTTGAAGATGGTGCGATAGACCTGAACGATTCAGTCGACACTGGTAACGGTGCTCACCGTTTCCATGATCGCATCATGCGCGACAGCCACCAGGGGGGATACGGATGGTTATCGGTTAAGGAGGTATTTGAAAAATCTTCGAATGTCGGTATTTCAAAGCTTATTGATAAACAATTTGGTAAAAATCCGCGCAAATTTGTCGATCAGCTTTATTCCATGGGGCTCAACAAACCATTGGAAATTGAAATTAAAGGAGAAGGAAATCCGGTGATAAAATATCCCGGAGATCCAGGGTGGTCGGGTGTTACTTTACCATGGATGTCGATAGGCTACGAAGTGCAGATGAGCCCGCTTCAAACGCTTGCTTTTTACAATGCCGTTGCCAACAAGGGCAAGCTGGTTCGGCCATCGTTTGCCAAAGGGTTAAGCCGAAACGGCAAACTGGTTGAAAAATTTTCTCCGGTAGTCATCAAGAGTTCCATATGTTCACGTTCAACCATCGAAAAGGTACACCAGTTACTGGTAGGAGTTGTTGAGAATGGAACGGCTACCAATATTCGCAACGAGAAATACAGCATTGCAGGTAAAACAGGTACTGCACAAATAGCAAAGGGTACACAGGGATATAAGAGTGGAGGTGTGGAGTATCAGGCGTCGTTTGTTGGATATTTTCCGGCCGATCAGCCCCGGTATTCGTGCATTGTAGTGGTGAATGCCCCATCTAATAACGTTTATTATGGCAACATTGTAGCCGGAACTGTTTTTCGCGAAATTGCCGACAGGGTATATGCTTCTGATTTGCACATGAACCGGAACAAATCTGTTAGCAAGAACTTTGATAATGGCGTTTTTCCATATTCCAAAGGTGGTACCTACAACGATTTGATAACCATCTATAAAAAACTGGATTTTCCTGTTTTAGAGAGAAATGTAAACACTGAGTGGGTTTCAACCCAGGCCACTGATACAGGAATTGGATTTAAACCAAAAACGCTTCCTGGCGGGGTGGTGCCTCCGGTAATTGGAATGGGAGCCCGCGATGCAGTTTCTATTCTTGAAAACCTTGGGCTTCATGTCCAAATTCAGGGTGTTGGAAGGGTTACAAGCCAATCGTTAAAAGCCGGTACAGCCTATCGGCCTGGAAGTACCATCTTTTTAAAACTCGATTAGTTATTGAAACATAATTAAATTATTAAATAGCTAAATGTCAGAAATGAAGTATTTACACCAGTATATATCAGCCCTGCAAGTTGTTTCCCAAAAGGGCTCTCATAATCCAATGATTTCGGGAATCGCGTTTGACTCCCGTCAATCGGGGCCGGGAATAATTTTTGTAGCTACCAGGGGAACTAAAACCGATGGGCATTCATTTATTGAGCAGGCAATTAAGGCGGGGTCGCCTGTGGTTGTTTGTGAAACTCTGCCTGGCGTTGATTTTCCGGAAACTGTTATCATTCAGGTAGCTGATTCTGCCGATGCATTGGGGAAACTCGCGGCTGTGCATTATGATTTTCCCGCTGATAATCTTAAAATTGTGGGTGTAACGGGCACCAACGGAAAAACTACCATTGCAACTCTATTGTACAAATTAGCGCTCGAGATGGGTTACAAAGCTGGGCTTTGTTCAACGGTTGCCAATTTTGTGAATCAAAAGCGATTCGAAACCTCTCATACCACTCCGGATGCGTTAACATTACAAAAGCTGATGCACGAAATGGTTAACGACGGGTGCGAATATTGCTTTATGGAGGTTAGCTCTCACGCCGTTGACCAAAAAAGAATCGCCGGGCTTCGGTTTCAGGGGGCTATTTTTACCAATCTCACACATGATCATCTCGATTACCACAAAACTTTCGATGCTTATCTGAAAGCTAAAAAAGGTTTTTTTGATGGACTTGACAAACAAGCGTTTTCTTTGATTAATTTGGATGATAAGAATGGTAAAGTGATGGTGCAGAACTCTGCTGCGCAAAACTATACTTATTCGCTGCGCAAGATGGCCGATTTTAGGGTGAAAATTATTGAAAGCCTGTTTGAAGGAATGCATCTCGAAATAAATGGCAATGAAATGTGGACTCCTTTTATTGGCCGTTTCAATGCTTCTAACCTGGCAGCTGTTTATGGCTCTGCCATATTGCTTGGCTGGGATACCCAGGAAGTTTTGGTTAATTTAAGTAAACTTAATCCTGTTGATGGCCGGTTTGAAACCATACGTTCCAGTACAGGAATAACTGCGGTAGTTGATTATGCTCATACTCCCGATGCATTGCAAAATGTATTGGAAGCCATCAATCAAATCCGACGATCCGAAAATGAATTAATCACCGTTGTGGGTGCCGGTGGCGACCGCGATCCCTTCAAACGTCCAGTTATGGCGGCTGAGGCTGTTAAGGCCAGTACAAGGGTGATTTTAACATCTGATAATCCACGAAGCGAAGACCCGGAATCAATTATTGCCCAAATGATGGATGGAGTTGATTTTAAGGATAGGATTAAGGTGTTGTGTATTACCAATCGTCGCGAAGCTATTCGCACGGCTTGCTCCATTGCTAAAAAGGGCGATATTGTTTTGGTAGCTGGTAAAGGACACGAAACCTATCAGGAAATTAAAGGCATAAAGCATCATTTTGATGACAGAGAAATAATCAGAGAATTTTTTGAACAACTTTAATAATGTAATCATGCTTTTTTATCTGTACGAATATCTGCAATCAATAAATTTTCCCGGTGCCGGGATGTTTCAATATATTTCTTTCCGGTCGGGGATGGCCGTTATTTTTGCCTTATTGATAGGTACTATTTTTGGAAAAAAACTCATTAAGATTTTGCAACGGCAGCAGATTGGAGAGGTTGTTCGTGATCTCGGACTCGAAGGTCAGTATCAGAAAAAGGGTACTCCCACCATGGGTGGAATTATTATCATCGCTTCAATTCTGATACCTGTATTGCTGTTTGGAAAGTTGAGCAATGTTTATATTATTCTGATGATTATTACCACCATTTGGCTGGGTATAATCGGGTTTCTGGATGATTATATTAAGGTGTTTAAAAAAGATAAAAAGGGATTGGCTGGTCGGTTTAAAATTGTGGGGCAGGTTGGACTTGGGCTTATTGTTGGACTAACCCTTTACTTTAACGATAGCGTGGTTGTTCGTCAAAAAACCGTCGAGCACGGCCAACAAACCGAAGTGGCAGTACCTCCCACGGCTGTGGCACAAAATGTTAAAGCAACCGTTACAAATGTTCCATTTTTCAAAAATAATCAGTTCGATTACAGCTCTCTTACCAGTTTTATGGGCGAAAAGGCCAAAAGTTGGGGTTGGGTGGTTTTTGTTTTGGTGGTTATTTTTATTATCACAGCCGTGTCAAATGGTGCTAATATAACTGATGGGCTCGATGGGTTGGCTACGGGCGTTTCATCTATAATTGGTGTAACATTGGGGATTTTCGCTTATGTGGGCGGACACTTAATTTATGCCGATTACCTGAATATTATGTACATCCCTCATACTGAAGAGCTGGTGGTGTTTATGAGTGCTTTTATAGGGGCATGTATTGGGTTTCTATGGTATAATTCTTTTCCGGCCCAGGTTTTTATGGGCGACACCGGTAGCCTCACGCTTGGTGGAATAATCGCTGTTTTTGCCATCCTAATCAGAATGGAACTGCTGATTCCTATATTGTGCGGCATTTTTCTGGTCGAGAATGTGTCGGTTATGCTTCAGGTTTCCTATTTTAAATACACCAAGCGCAAGTATGGTGAAGGACGCCGTATTTTTAAAATGGCTCCACTGCACCATCATTATCAGTTAAAAGGTTATACCGAATCAAAAATTGTTACCAGATTTTGGATTGTGGGAATTATTTTGGCCGTTATTACCATTGTTACTTTGAAAATCAGATAAGTATGAGTGTTGAGATTGTTGTTTTAGGAGCAGGCGAAAGCGGTGTGGGCGCAGCATTACTGGCCCAGGCAAAAGGGTTTGCCGTTTTTGTGTCTGATTTGGGAACCATTCAGCCTCGTTTTCGAGATGAGCTGGAAGCTAATCATATCCCTTTTGAAGAAGGAAAACACTCTCACGAACGTATTCTCAATGCCCATGAAGTTATTAAAAGTCCCGGAATTCCCGATAAAGCCCCTCTGGTTAAAGCATTGAAAGAGAAGGGTATTCCTGTAATTTCCGAGATAGAATTTGCGGGGCGGTATTCCAAAGCTTTTATGATAGGAATAACCGGAAGCAATGGCAAAACCACAACTACATTATGGACGCACCATATTCTTAGCAATGCAGGTAAAGACGCTGTACTGGCAGGCAATGTGGGTACAAGTCTGGCCCGAACATTGGTGCAACGCGATCCGGAAATGGTAGTGCTCGAACTTAGTAGTTTTCAGCTCGATGGCATGGAGAAATTCCGATGCAACGTTGGCATCCTTACCAATATCACTCCCGACCATCTCGACCGGTACGATTATGTATTTCAGAATTACATCAACTCGAAATTCAGAATTGTGCAAAATCAAACTCCTGACGATGCTTTTATATACAGTAACGACGATCCGGTAATTCAGGAGAATATAGGAAAGTTTACCATCAATTCAGAACACTGTCCATTCTCAATAAACCAAAATGGAATGGCTATGGTTAATGGTAACCAGCTGATTATTAAAGTAGGTTATACCACATTGGAAATGCCATTAGACCATATTTCTCTAAAAGGGAAGCACAATCTTTATAACGCAATGGCCGCTGGTATGGCAGCTTTAATTGCTGGTGCCTCTGTTGAAAACGTTATTAAAGGGTTGTCGTCATTTGCCGGAGTTGAGCATCGTTTAGAACCAGCCGGCTTTGTAAACGGTGTTGAGTACATCAACGATTCTAAAGCTACCAATGTTAATTCGGCATGGTTTGCACTCGATAGTATGACCAAACCTGTGGTTTGGATTGCAGGCGGAACAGATAAGGGAAATGATTACAGCGAATTATACAGTTTGGTAACCGACAAAGTGAAAGCTTTAATCTGTTTGGGGGTCGATAACTCTAAACTTATCCAAAGCTTTAATGGTAAGGTGGGCATTATAAAAGAAGCCCGTAGTATGGACGAAGCCATTCAATTGGCTGATAAAATGGCAGTTTCGGGCGATGTGGTGTTATTATCGCCGGCTTGTGCAAGTTTCGATTTGTTCAATAATTTTGAGCACAGGGGAAAACTATTTAAAGAGCATGTGGCAAAGCTGGCAAATCAATAAAAGTATAGAAGAGGAGTGTAAAGCATGGTGAATCTGATAAAAAAATATGCTAAGGGCGATCCGGTTATTTGGGGAATAATAGTTGTATTATCCATTGCATCTTTGTTGGCTGTTTACAGTGCCACCGGAACATTGGCCTACAAATACCAGGGTGGGAATACTTCGTATTATATGTTTAAGCAGTTGTTCTCGCTGGGATTTGGGTTTGCACTCATTATGGTTATTCTTAACATGCCTTATCGTCTTTTCTCTAAATATGCCATAATCGGGTTGTATGCTTCAATCATTTTGTTGGGTGTGACTTTAATGTCAGGGGTTAATCTCAACATGGCATCGCGATGGTTAACCATACCAATTCTGGGTGTAACATTCCAGCCATCCGAAATGGCTAAGCTGGCTTTAATAATTTATACTGCCAGAGTTCTGGCTCAGTTTCAAAAAGAAGGAGAACCAGCTACGGCTGCATTTCGTCCGGTTATTTTTCATGCTTTAATTGTGGTGGCTCTCATTTTTAGGGAAAATTTATCAACCGCCATGTTGCTCATGTCAGTTATTATAGCCATGATGTACATTGGGCGTGTTCCATTTAAATACCTTGGTGGTACAGGTTTGATTATTTTGGCGTTAGTGGCAGGGTTTATGTTTATGGCATCAAAAGTTGATTTTTTACCAAGGGCAAAAACCTGGGCTGCCCGGGTTGAGAATTACTTCTCGCCCGAAGGAGCAGAAAAAGGTTCATCATACCAGGCCGATAGGGCTAAAATTGCCATCGCTTCGGGAGGTATTTTTGGAAAAGGACCGGGCAACAGCGTTCAGCGTAATTTTATTCCGCATCCATACAGCGACTTTATTTATGCCATTATTGCCGAAGAATTTGGATTTGTTGGCGCAATGGTAATTTTGTTATGTTATTTATTCCTTTTGGGAAGGATAGGAGTTTTGGTTGCGGCAAGCAATCGTACTTTCCCGGCCTTTCTTGCATTGGGGCTTGGATTGATGTTGGTTTCGCAGGCTTTTGTAAACATGGGAGTTGCTGTGGGTATATTTCCTGTTACAGGCCAGCCTCTGCCTATGGTAAGTATGGGTACAACTTCTGTACTTTTTACCTGTGTGGCGTTTGGGGCTATTTTAAGTGTTAGCCGCCAGAATATGGAAGACCGATTGAACGAAAAGTCAAAGGGGAAACCTGCAAATCAGGAAATAGAAGAGTAATTGGTATTTATTTAAATTATATATTGTGAGTAAGGCAGTTAAGGTAATAATAAGCGGTGGTGGTACGGGTGGGCATATTTTCCCGGCTATTTCCATTGCTGATGCACTCAAAAGGTTAAATCCTGATGTTGAGATATTATTCGTAGGCGCCCTCGGAAAAATGGAAATGGAGCGGGTGCCTGCAGCAGGTTACAATATTGTTGGGTTGCCAGTTGCCGGTTTTCAGCGACGTCTTACCTTAAAAAATATTACTTTCTTTTTTAAACTGGCTTCCAGTATTATTAAAGCTAAACGGGTTCTCAAACAATTTAAACCCGATGTAGTTGTTGGAGTTGGAGGCTATGCTAGTGGTCCGGTACTCAGGGCAGCATCTTCCAAAGGCATTCCAACACTTTTACAGGAGCAGAATGGTTTTCCCGGAATTACCAATCGTTTGCTGGCCAAAAAAGCGTCAGCAATTTGTGTGGCATACCCCGGCATGGAACGCTTTTTTGAAGCTTCAAAAATTGAATTTACCGGAAATCCGGTTCGTCATTCTTTAATAAATGCAATTGACAAGGAGGAGGCATACCGTCATTTTGATCTGAATCACGGAATGAAAACGCTGCTGGTAGTTGGTGGCAGTTTGGGTGCCCGAAGCATCAATGAGGGGATGCTTAACAAACTTGATATGCTTACCGATAAAAATGTGCAGGTTATTTGGCAAACCGGAAAGAATTATTTTAACGACATTAGTCAATCGCCTAAAGTTTTAGCGAATAAAAATATTAAGATAATGCCTTTTGTTCAGCGAATGGATTTGGCTTATGGAATTGCCGATGTGGTTATTTCACGTGCAGGAGCAGGTACCATTAGCGAATTGGCGTTACTCGGAAAGGCTGTTGTTCTGGTTCCATCTCCCAATGTATCGGAAGACCACCAAACAAAAAATGCCATGGCGTTGGTGGAACGCAATGCCGCTGTTTTGGTTAAAGATGCCGATAGTAAGGAACAACTTTTGCCGGAGGCTTTAAATATGCTTGGAAACGAATCAATGCTTAAAGAGCTTCAAAAAAATATTAAAGAATTTGCACGCCCGGGAGCCGATGAAGATATAGCCCGCCGGGTGCTTCAACTGGCCAATAAATAAAACATATCAGAATAGTATGAGGGCTTTTGAAAATATTAAACAGGTCTATTTTGTAGGTATTGGTGGCATTGGAATGAGTGCGCTGGCCCGCTACTTTTTTCTGAAGGGGATGGCTGTTGGGGGCTACGACAAAACACCATCGGTAATCACAGATGCTTTGCAATCCGAAGGCATTCCTGTTGTGTTTTCTGATGAATTAAATCAGGTGGAACGCCAATTTTTAAATCAGGAAAGCACTTTAATTGTTTACACCCCGGCTGTTGAGGCTACTCACAAACAATTGGTGTTTTTCCGGCAGCAAAATTTTCAGGTATTAAAGCGGTCGCAGGTACTTGGTTTAATTACTTCGGGGTCGAATGCTGTCTGCGTAGCCGGTACTCATGGTAAAACAACCATTTCTACACTCACCACGCACTTGTTTACTCAAAGTAAATTAGGATGTACCGCTTTTTTGGGCGGCATCTCAAAAAATTACAACACCAATTTTCTTTGGAATGGGAAATCACCATTTACTGTACTCGAGGCCGACGAGTTCGATCGTTCGTTTTTAACACTTAGCCCGCATACTGCCTTAATTTCTTCAGTTGATTCCGACCATTTGGATATTTATGGAAACCGTGAAAGCCTTTTAGATGCTTTTCAGGCCTTTGGAAATAAAGTAGTTGAGGGTGGCAATCTGATTGTAAAGAAAGGATTGCCTGTAAATTGGAATTTGAACCGGAGCGTAAGGGTGTATACCTATGCTTTAACCGAAACAGCCGATTTTTACGCAACCGATATTGAAATAGTTGATAATCTGTACCGTTTTAAGTTGGTAACTCCTAATGGTCTTATCGCTGATTTAAAAATGGGGATTCCCGGGTTGCTGAATGTTGAAAACGCAGTGGCCGCATCGGCACTGGCCTTGTTAAATGGAGTGTCTCCAGATGAAATTCGGATGGCTTTGCCTTTGTTTTCTGGTATTTCACGCAGGTTCGATGTGCACATCAATACACCTGGTCTGGTTTATATCGACGATTATGCGCATCATCCCGAGGAAATAAAGGCTACTCTGCGCAGTGTACGGGCACTTTATCCAAATTATAAAATCACAGGTATTTTTCAACCGCACCTGTATACCCGAACGCGTGATTTTGTTGAAGGTTTTGGTGAGTCTTTGAGTGAGCTCGATGAATTATTGCTGATGGATATATATCCTGCCCGCGAATTGCCCATCGAAGGGGTTACTTCAGAAATAATTCTGAAGGAGGTTAAAAACATTCCTGCCCGCATATGTAGCAGAAATGAGCTGACAGAATTATTGGTTTTTAACCCTCCGCAGGTAGTGATTTCAATGGGTGCAGGTGATATTGATCGTGAAGTTGAGAAAATTAAAATTAAGCTGACTTCATTCCTCAACAAATTATAGCTGTTCAAAAAAGGTTTGAAGTTGTTAATAAATAATAGAATATTAGTTTGAAACAGAAAGTTTAAAAAAGTTATCTTTAAACGGGAAAGTGAAGTTTTTTAGGAGTTATGAAAAGAGTTGTTAATATATTGAAATGGAGCTTGTTGCTGATTTACTTTCCGGTAATGATGGCCTTTGTTTCGTTTAAAAACAATTCGTTGGTTTGTTCAGGAGTAGTGGTTACAGTAACCGATAGTTTAACAACAAACTTTGTTTCAGGCTCCGAAATTCGAAAATTGGTTTTATCACGCTTCCCTGAATTGTTGGGCTCTCCGATTCGGGATATTGATTATGAGGCTATTGAGGCTTCTGTTGAAAAGCATCCGGCCATTCGTTCATGTCAGGTATTCAACAATGCTTATGGCATTGTTAATGTTAAAATTAAACAACATGAACCAATAATGCGGGTTTTTAGCGGAAACAGTTCTTTTTATCTTGATGAGAATGGTGTTCAGATTCCTGTTTCCGGAAGGTTCAGTGCACGGGTAATTGTTGTTAATGGCAACATTCCCAAGGATAAGGAGGATTTATTGACTTTAGTGCGCTTTATAAGGGATAATTCATTTTGGGATGCCCAGATTCAGCAAATCTATATAAGGCGTAATAACGATTACATTCTGGTACCAAGGGTAGGTGAACATCTTATTTTACTGGGCAGCAGCGAAAGGCTCGAAGAAAAAATGAACAACCTGATGTCGCTCTACCACGAACTTGATCCAAAAGAGTGGAATAATTATAAAAGTATTAACTTGAAATTTAAAAATCAGGTTATTTGCTCAAAGAGCAGTTTGTGAAATTGAAATTGGTTAAAGATCTGATATAAACAAATTAGCAACATGATCCAGGAGTCCAAACTAATTGGTGCAATTGATATTGGAACAACAAAGGTGGTGGCTGTTGTAGGCAGAAAATATGCCCATGGGCATATTGAGGTATTGGGAGTTGAAAAGGCTTTATCTACCGGCGTAAAGCGCGGTGTTATTCTTAATATCGAAGAAACTGTTAGCGCTATTCGCAAAGCTGTTTCTGCCCTCGAAAGCCGTTTAAAGATTACCATGCCCGATGTATATGTGGGTATGGCCGGATATTCTATGAAAAGTCTGACTAATCGTTGCTATAAATTCATCGACCCAAACGAGGAAATTACCTCATTCGATCTTGACCAGTTATTACGTGATAGCCACAGAATTGCCCTGGATGCCAGCGAAAAAGTAATTCATGTTATTCCGCAGGATTATAGTGTTGACCACGAAATGGGAGAGAAAAACCCCATAGGCATGTCAGGTCACCGCCTCGAAGGAAATTTTCATGTGGTGATTGGACGTATGGCCTCCATTAAAAACATTGAGAAATGTATTCACAGGGCAGGCTTAACGCTTGCAGGCGTTATATTGGAATCACTGGCATCGGCCCACGCTGTTTTAACCGAAGAGGAACGTGAAGCAGGTGTGGTAATGGTTGATATTGGCGGAGGTACCACCGATTTGGCTCTTTTCCACGATGGTATTATCAGGCATACTGCTGTTATTCCTTTCGGTGGAAATGTTGTTACCAACGACATTAAAGAAGGGTGCTCGGTCTTGTTTAAACAAGCTGAAGCCCTAAAGGTACAGTTTGGTTCGGCCATGGGGAATATGGCCCGTGAAGATATGGTTGTATCAATACCTGGAATTCCGGGTTGGGAGCCCAAAGAAATATCATTTCGCAATCTGGCTTGCATTATCCAGGCACGAATGGAAGAAATTATTGATTATGTTGCCCACCATATAGAGGCATCCGGTTTTTACGATAAACTGGGCGCAGGAATTGTAGTTACAGGTGGAGGTGCACTGCTTAAAAATATAGCTTCTTTAATT